>NZ_JAAAPK010000005.1:300000-600000 GCF_009909105.1 Corallococcus exiguus | reverse complement strand
TGGTGCGACGGCGTGTTGAACAGCCACTCCACGGGGCGCGGCAGCCGGTCGATGGCCTCCGTGTGGATCCAGTACTGGTACAGCAGGCTCACGGCCTGCTGCGTGACGATCATCTCCGGGGAGAAGCCCAGCAGCGCCAGCGGCACCCAGAACACCCAGCCCGTCATCGGCGTCCACGTCTGCCGCAGCGCCGTGGACAGGTTGTAGTGCTGGCTGGAGTGGTGCACCACGTGCGACGCCCAGAAGAGGCGGCTCTCGTGGTGGACGCGGTGGAAGGCGTAGTAGCAGAGGTCTTCCAGGAAGAAGAGCAGCACCCACGCCACCAGCCCGTGGCCCATGCGCAGCGGCGTCAGGTGGTAGAGCGCCGCGTAGCCCGCGAACGCCACGCCCTTCCAGAACACGCTCACCGCCACGTTGCCCAGGCCCATGGAGAGACTGGCGAACGTGTCCTTCCACGTGTGGCCCTTGATGCTCTCGCCGCGCTCCTGCCGCAGCTTGCGCACCCAGAGGGCCTCGGCGATGACGGTGATGACGAACACCGGGATGGCCGGGGTGATGAGGTCGGGGATGTGCGACATGTCCATGGCTGCTGACCTCCTGCGAATCAATCCTTGGGTGCGAACGCGACGCGCATGAAGCGCGCCAGCGTGTCCAACATGCGGCGGTGCGCGGGGTCTGCCGGGCGCGCCGCGCCGCCCACCGCCGCGCCCTGCACCGCGTCCAGCGCCAGCTCCACCACCCCGTCGAAGTCCGGATGCGTGGCGGCCACGTCCGGGAACAGCTCGCGCGCCACGCGGTGCATGTTCTGGCGGTGCGGCCCGTCCACCACCGCCAGCGCCTTCTGCAGCTCCGGCACGGTGCGCGCCGCGACGTAGAGCTCGATGGCGGCCTGCAGCTCCGGCCGCTGGTAGGCGGTCCACAGCATGTCCACCGCCGCCCCCACCCGGTCCTTTCCGGACGGACGCGCTCCCACGCCCGCGAGGAAGTCCTGGATGAGCCGGGGGAAGAGGTGCTCCACCGCCACCGCGAGCAGCTCCTCCTTCGTTTCGAAGTGCGTGAAGAGCGCCCCCTGCGACACCCCCGCCCGCTTCGCCACCTCCACCGTCGTCAGCCGCGCATAGCCCTGCTCCACCAGCGCCTCGATGGTGGCGTCCAGCAGCTTGCGGCGCGTCGACTCGCGGCGCTCCGCCTGCGTGCGGCGCACTGGCGCCTCGACCTTCCTGGGGGCGGACTTCGGGGGCATACCGGGAGGATAACCGTTCACTTAAAAAGTGACCAGTCACTTTGTTGGGGCTGTCCGCGGGCCGACGGGTGATCGCGGGACAGGGGCCTTCCAAAGCCTGCCCGTGGGGCGTTCGAGCAGGCGGGCGTCTGTCTTTACCTCTGGACAGGTGACAGGGATTGGAGCGGCACGGGTTGAGAGGCACCAGGCCTGCCAACCCAGCAGACAGGGAGACAGGCGCTCCTGTGCTTTCGAGACATTTTCCCTCTGGAATGTGGTCAAGGGTCGCCCCCTTGGGACGGAGCGGGGCGCGGCTCGGCTGCTAGTGATCCGTTCGGGACTGAGCGAAAATCACGAGGAAATAGCGCAAGCCCTTGTGCCGGTTGTCCGCCCGCCCCGATATGACCATTACCGCTCTTCTCGTCGGCTCCCTCCTGGCTTCGGCTCCTGTCCTCCCTCCTCCCGCTCAGGCGGCTGCGAACATGCCCGAGGTGGGCGTACCGTTCGCATGTGGTCGCATCTATACGGTGAGCCAGGGTCATGAGACCGGCAGCCACCAGCACAACGACACGTTCGCGTGGGACTTCCGCATGCCGGAAGGCACTCCCATCGTGGCGTCGCACGACGGCGTCGTGCGCATGGCGCGTGGCGACAGCAAGCAGGGCGGGTGCGGCGAGCAGTTCGCGCCGCTGGCCAACTACGTCGTCATCTCGCACGGCGACGGGCTGGAGACGCAGTACCTGCACTTCAGCGCCGTGGTGGTGAAGGCCGGTGAGAAGGTGAAGGAGGGCCAGCTCATCGGCTTCTCCGGCGCGACGGGCTGGGCGTGCGGCGCGCACCTGCACTTCAAGGTCGCCAAGGAGCAGGGCGCCGGGTGGAACAACCCCTCCGTGCCCGCGCGCATCGCGGGCTTTGGCGATCCGGTGCGTGAGACGCTGGTGTCGGCGCCGCTGTGCAGGGACTCCGCGCAGCCGATGATGGCCTCCAACGGTGGCGTCCACCTGCCGGGCCAGGCGGTCATGTCCATGTCACCCGACAGCGCGAATCCGCTCCAGGATGCGTCGCGCGGCCTGCCGCCCGGTGCCAAGGCCATCATCGACGGCCTCTCCCAGCCTCCTGCCCAGGGCGGCGAGGGCCTCGACAAACCGGCTCCGGCCCGCTCTCCCCGCATGGCGAGCGGCTCCGACGAGACTCGCTGACGCGAGCAGCGCTCCGGCGCCCGCGAGCAACCCGAAGAAGGCCCCCGCGTTGAGGAAGTACTCCAACGGCAACAGGGGGCCTTCGACGTATCCGCGCACCACGCGGTACCCCACGTGCCCCAGCAGCGCCAGCAGGGGCAGGTTGATGAGCGGCAACACCAGCCACCGGGCCGTGCGCCACCAGCGGGCCACGGCCTCCGCGACGGCGGTGGAGGCCGTGTAGCGCCAGGCGCCCGCGCGGGCCACGCGCAGCTCCGCCAGCATCACCTCCACGTCCGGCACGCCCAGGCGCTCCGCCTCCAGCCCCTGCGTGCGCGCCACGCTGCGCGCCTCTGCCAGGGCGGTGCGCGCGGCGGACTCCGCGAGGAAGTCGTCCTCGAAGGGCTCCACCACGGCCACCTCCGCGGCGCGAGCGCGGGTGCGGTCCCTCACCGCGTCCACCACCGTGGAGGCCGCCGCCACCGCGAGCCCCGCGGGCAGGCTGCGGCGCGCGACGAGCGCACCCACGCCCATGCCGGACGCGCCCCACAATGACAGCCGCAGCCCCCACGCGGCCGGGCCCCAGAAGCGGCCCGCGGCCTGACGGCGCACCTCCGACGCCAGGTGCCCGTGGGCCAGGGACAGCCGCGCGTCGAAGTCCGCCTGGAGCGACTCCGCCGCGCGCGCGAGCCCCGCGTCCAGCGCGGTGCGCGTCTTCGCGAGCAGTGCGTCCGTGTCGTTGAGCGCCGTCTGGACGGTGGAGGCGAGCTCCTCCAGCGCGCCCAGGGCGTTGGTGTGGCGCACGCGCGCGGCGACGGCCTGGGTGGCCAGCCCCCGCAGGTGGAAGAGGAGCGGGCCGAACTCCCCGGAGACGTCCTGACCGTCCTTCGCGGCGCGCGCGCTGATGGCGAAGACGGGGACGTCCTCCGCGGCCAGGCCGTAGTGCTGCGTGGCCACGCGGCGGACCTGGGACTTCAGCGCGTCGCGGGATTCGGCGGAGAGCTCGTCCGCGAAGTTGAGGATGAAGACGAGCGCGCGGCGGCGGGCGAACTCGGCGAGGAACTCCACCTGGGTGGCCTCCGCGACGCTGCCCCGGTGCATGACGACGAGCGCCACGTCCGCCTTGTCCAGCGCGGCGCGCGCGACATCGCGGTGCGCCGTGGCCACGCTGTTGAGGTCCGGCGTGTCGATGAACACCTGCCCGCTCCACAGCCCCTGCGGGCCGGGCGTGTAGCGCACGACGCGCGCGCCGGTGCGGGCCAGCTCGTCCGTGGGCGTGCCCTCCGGCGCGAAGAGGGTGGAGACGGTGCTGGTGGGGCGGTCCACACCTTCACGGGACAGGGACTGGCCGGAGAGGGCGTTGAGCAGGGTGGACTTGCCCGCGCCGGTGGCGCCCACGAGCGCGACGACGAGCGGCGCGTCCTTCCGGGCCACGCCCCGCGCGTAGTCCTCCAGCAGCCGCTCCAGGCGTGGGCCATGTGGCTGGAGCGCGGGAAGCGACAGGGCGTCGGTGAGCAGCGGGCGGAGGGCTTCGGGGTCGGGAAGGCGGGTGTCGTCCACGGAAGGGCCAGCGTGGCGTGGCGCGCGCGTGCTGGCTACCAGGATGAGCGGTGACGGTGCGCCAGCGTGCATTCCCCCGCGGCTCGCGCTCACCGGCCCCTCCCTGGACGGTGGGGGATGACCTGCTGATACGGTCCGGGGCACATGCACTTTCGTACCGTTCGTGGGTGGTGCCTGGGGCTCCTGCTGACCCTGTCCGCGCCCCTGGCCTTCGCAGCGGAACCGCCGTCGCAAGGCGTGGTCCTCGCCGCCGAGCCGCTGACGTTCGCGGAGGCGAAGGTGCTTCCTGACAAGCTCACCGGGTCCGCTGCCTGCGACCTGGGGCCAGGGAAGACGGCCGACATCACCGTCTCCCAGACCGTGGAGGTGACGCAGGCCATCCCGGACTTCTGCCGGCCCGCCGAAGCGGTCATCACCCAGACGCTGTCGCTGCCAGATGGCTCACACGTCGAACGCGGCTTTCGCATCGTGGATGACGCTCCTGGCACCCAACTTCCACCGCAACCCCCGCGCCCCCGCATCCGCGTCCGCTGTGAGGCGAGGCGGCTGGAGCTGGCCGTGGAAGGCGTGCCCGAGGCACCCCTGCTGACGCTGGAGCCCATCGGCACCACCGCCACCGCCACCCCCTTGAGGCTGCGGGTGCCCCGGGACAGTGAAGCGCGCATCCTGCCCCTGCTGATCCGCGACGACGCCGGGGCTCGCAGGGCACTGGAGGAGCTGGACTTCCTGGTCGGCAAGGGTGTCCCCTCGCGCTTGTCCGGCCGTGACACGAGACTGCCGGAGGCGGACAGCGTCGCGGGGCTGGCCGCCGCGCTCGAGCGCGCCCGGAATCACGCCGTCCTGGCCGCGGGCGGCGACCTGGGGACGTACATCCCTCGCGATGTCCTGGCTCCGGACCTGGAGGCAGACCGCCCGCCGTTGAAGACAGGCGCTCCCGAAACCATTGGCGAGCTCCAGCCTCCCGAGCCGGACTCGACAGCGGACTCGGACCTGTTCTGGCGTCAGGGACGGTTGTGCGTGGTGCAGCAGGACACCGGTAAGCGGATGCGCTGCTACGACCCGGTGGCGCGGCGCTGGGGCAAGGCCGTCTCCGTGAACCGGGGTGAACAGTCCGCCTGGAGCCCTCGCGTGGGTCGCTGCGGCATTCCCCTGGGGGCCCGGAACGTCCGTCCTCCCGAAAACTTCCAGCCTGAATTGCGCCTGTCGCCCCGGGCCGTCCTGCTCTGGAGCAGGTGGGACCACGAGGCCCTCGTCATGGAGGTCCCTGAAGGAAACGGTCCACCGCGCCTGCGCGCGCCGGAAGCGGAGGAGCTGAAGAAGGCGGTGCTCGCGTCCACCGGCTCGCGGCTCCTCGGCGAAGGCCGGTTCATCCTGGACGAGGACCGCAAGCAGTTCTGCTCCGTGCGCAGGCCCCTGGGGTGCTGGTCCCTCCGATGGGAGGGCCGGCGTGAGGATGAGGGTCCCGCCTCATTGTCGGAAGCCAGTGTGTCCCCAGACGGCCGGTGGATTGCCTATCTGCGCGGTCCCGCTCCGAGCAAGGCGGACTCGGACGACGAAACCCGGGCGCTGGTCGTGCGCTCCCTGGAGCTCGGTCCGTACGTCGCGCCTCGCGAGCCCGTTTCGACGGCACCGCGCGTCGTGCGGACGGACGTCGTGATGGAGAAGCCGGTCTGGGGGGAACCCGCGCTGGGGGAGAACGACGACCGCCTCTTCCGCGCGCGGATCTCCTGCGACCTGGGCCAGGACGCGCGCATCCCCTTCGAACTGGAGAAGCACACCAGCGTGTCCCAGGACCCCTGGGAAGGTAGCGCGGGGGGATGCCGCGACAACCGGGTGCAAATGCATCAAGAGCTGACCGTGCCCGGAGGTCTGACGTTCGTCCGCCGCGCCTTCGCCGTCGCTGGGGACCGCCAGTCACCGGAAGGCGATGTGAAGGTGCGTTGCCAGCCGGGCCGCCTGTCGCTGTGGATTGAAGGCGTGCCCGACTTTCCTGCGCTGTCGCTGACCGCGAACATGGGTGCGTTCGGCGCGGTGCGCTGGGACCTGGCGCCGGAGACCGAGACCCGGCTCCAGGCGCTGCTCGCCCGCGACGACGCGCCCGCCCTCGATGCGCTGGATGCCTTCGCGCGGCTGGTGAAGCTGAATGATGACGCGCGCGAAGTCTCGGCCGGGATGAAGCCGAATGACGACGGGCATGTGTCCCGCATGGGCTGTCTCGCCACGGCGCTGGAGGCCATCTCCGCCCGGCGGGCGCTCGCGGACGGGGTCCACCCGGAGCAGCATGCCTTGCTGAAGACAGACGGCATGTGCGCCGAGCGCTACGGCATGCGCGCCCTCCAGCAGCGGCTCCAGGCCGCCACGCTCCCGCTTCCGCTGCGCGTCGGGGCGTTGAAGGGCAAGGCGCAGGTCATCGGCCGGGTGCGGTCCGTCCCCAGCATCCCTCCGGAGCGCCAGCCCCAGCTGTACTGGAGGGCTGGCACCCTGTGCCTGGTCCAGGAGGATGGGACCCAGCAGGTGCGCTGCTACGACCCGGCGGCGCGCAAGTGGGGGCCCGCGGTCGCCAGGCAGGACCGCCCGTTCCCGCGAGAGGACCTGCTCCTGAAGTCACAGGATGTCTCGGGCCCGTGCTACCCGCTGGGAGGCCGCTCCATTCCCACTTCGGAGGACGTGCGCGACGTCCTGCCTCTGTCGTCGCGGGCCTCGCTGTTCGCGGACACCTCGCGCGGCGCCCTGGCCCCGGAGTTCAAGGTCATCGAAGTCCCCGAAGGCGCGGGCCCGGTGCGCACGCGTGCACCCACCGTGGAGGAGCTGGCGCTCGCGGCGCGGGCCGGCGCAGGCTCTGCCTCCCTGGGGGAGGGCAGGTTCCTGCTGCACGGCTCGAAGAACGAACGCTCATCGTGGCTGTGCACGGCGGTGCGCCCGTGGATGTGCTGGAACCTGGACCTGGAGTCCGAGGCCTACGCCGTGCTCGCGGCCATGGCGTCGCCCGATGGCCGCTGGCTGTCATACGTGCGGATTTCCCGCGAGAAGCCATACACCGAGGAACTCGTGCTGCTGCCGCTGACGCCAGGCCCTTAGCTGGCGACGGCCTCGGCGGCCTGTGGGACCTGGCACGTGTCCCCCACGGTCTTCCAGAGCCAGGCGTTCACGTCGAAGCGCGGGTCGCTCAGATGGCGTCCCAGGTCGATGCCGTCCCAGGCCAGGTGTTGATCCTCCGGAGGGCCCATGTCGCTGAGCGCCCCCGTCAGCTTGTTCAGCTGCTCTTCCGGGAAGCTGTCGTTGGAGGCGCCGAACATCGCGTAGAAGGCCAGGTGGTGGGTTTGGTCCTCCCGTGGGCCGTCGTGATGGATGCGGCTGGTGCGAAAGCCGGTGGGCGGGAGCGGGTGCGGGTGGTTGAGGTTCCAGCGCTGGTCACGCTCCGACGTCAGGCCATCCAGTCCGGAGTCCGTGCCCGCGAACAGCAGGCCCAGGTCGCGCCCGGCCTCCGCGCCATGAATGCGCGTGATGGGCTCCTCGCCGGTGGTGAGCAGCCACCGGACGCGCTGGACCGCGCGGGAGAACAGCTCCAGCGCGAGCCGCCCTTCCCGGCGCTCCTCCTCCGCCCGCTCCCGGAGGAAGTCGCGCCGCAGGTGGGCGTGTTGCCGGAAGAACTCGCGCACCGCCGCCACCCGCCGCGCCGCGACGGCGGTCAGCCAGTGTCCCCGTGCATCCATGAAGGCCACGGCCTCCACCTGGAGTTCACTGTCGGAAAGCGGCGGCGGAGGGGCGGGACGATGCTCCATGGGCGTTCTCCGGGAAAAGGGACACCGGAAAGGTCGGAACGCTTCATGAGGCCGGGAGTGGGGACTCCACCGCACATGTCTGCCATTGCGCATCACGGACGCCGACCGTGCTCCCGTGCGCAGTCGTCTGGCCCACCCGGGGTGTCAGGTGGCATCCGGCGATGTGGTCCCACCGTGCGGAGCGCGACATCCGCTCCCCTGGAACGACATGACGCCGGACGCGAGGGGTACGGATGACCCCTCCCGCCCGGCGTCTGTGTTTGAAACCGGCCTGCTGCCTTACAGCGAGTTGACGAACTTCAGCAGCGCGTTGCGGTCCGCTGCGCTGAGGTTCACGAAGGCCTGCTTGGAGGCCTCGCCCTCGCCGCCGTGCCAGAGGATGGCCTCGGTGACGTTGCGCGCGCGGCCGTCGTGCAGGTACGCCTCACCGCCGGACACGCCCGCCGTCAGGCCAATGCCCCAGAGCGGAGCCGTGCGCCACTCGGCGCCGGAGGCCTGGCCTTCCGGCAGGTTGTCCGCCAGGCCCGCGCCCATGTCGTGCAGCAGCAGGTCCGTGTACGGACGGATGGTCTGGCTGCGGAACTCGTTCATCGCGCTGTACTGGCTGGTGGTCAGCGTGGGCGCGTGGCACTTCGCGCAGCCCGCGTTGGTGAACACCGTCTCACCCTGCATCGCCGTCGCGTCCGAGTGGTCGCGGCGCGCGGGGACGCCCAGCAGGGCGATGTAGCGGGTCATCTTGTCCAGCTCGCTGTCGGCCAGCTCCGTGCTCGTGCCCGCGCAGCCCTGCTGCGCCGAGCCGCAGTCCTGCGTCTTGAACACGTTCGTCGTCACGCCCATGTCGCTGTTGAGCGCCTCGGCCACCTGGTGCTTCACGCGCGCCGTGCCGGCCTTCCAGCCGAAGCGGCCCATGCGGGTGACGCCCGTCTCCGGGTCCTTCACCGTCTGCATGCGGCCGGAGATGCCGTCGCCGTTCGCGTCGTTCGGGTCCGCCAGGCCGGCAATCTGCGTCTCCGGCACCGCCTCCAGCAGGCCCATGCCCACCAGCTGCGGCGTGATGCGCGCGGAGAAGTTCGTCGGCGTCACGTTGAGGAAGCTGTAGTTGGGCTTGCGCAGGCTGTACGCCGTACCGCCGGGCAGCGTGCCGCTCGCCGTCGTCGTCCAGCTGCCGATGCGCACGTCCGCCTCCGGCGTGCCGCTGACCGCGCGCGGCTGCAGACGGAAGCCCAGCGCGGGGTCCACCGTCACGGTGCTGCCGTTCACCTTGCCCACCTTCACCACGTAGTTGTCCAGCGTGGTGTTCGTGGTGGTGGGCGGCAGGCCGCGGCCGTTCTGCTTGTGGCAGGAGATGCAGGCCACGTTGACGTAGTTGTTGCCCAGCTTGTTCGCGTGCGCGCTGAAGATGGGGTTGTCCGGCTCGGAGTGGGTGCCGTCGCGGAAGTTCGTGTGGTGCAGGCGGCGACCTTCCACGAAGGGCTGCGCGTTCACCGGCGCCATGTTGGTGGCCATCTGCAGGAAGCGGTTGTCCGGCTCGTTGGAGAACGGCGTGTGCAGCGTGGTGCGGCCGCCCGCCCAGGCCTTGTCCGGCAGCGGGAAGGAGTCGCGGATGCCGCCCTGGCCCTCGAAGGGCACGATGCCGCCCTGGCCCACGATGTAGAGCATGCCCGTGGAGTAGTAGTTGAAGCGGCCTTCCACCGGCGCCTGGAGGAACACGCCAATCTCCATCTCCATCCGGTCACCCACGCGGATGGCGCGGCCTTCCTTGGCGTTGAAGTTCACCGACGACGTGTACTTGTAGTCGTTCACCTTCACGAAGTCCGCGTTGTGGAAGTACTCGGCCACCGTGTTGAGGCCGCGGAAGAACGCGCGGAAGTCCGGCGAGTCATACGGATAAATCGTGTACAGGTTCACCGTGATGACGCTGCCGCCCTTGGCGACCTCGTCCACGATTTCAATCCAGTGCGTGCGCTTCTCGAAGTACAGCTTCAGGTAGTGGTCGTACGCCTGGTACATGTCCTCGCGCATGTGGCGGTCGCGAACGCGGTCGCCCACGCGGGTGATGATGGCCGCGGAGGTGTTCTCCACCGTGGCCGGCTCCAGCGCCGTGGCGCTGGTGAACAGCGGCACCACCGGGCCCGCGTCGCCGTTGGGCGGAGGGCCGGCGTCGGGAGTGCCCGTGCCGGAGTCAGGCGTGCCCGTGCCCGCGTCCGTGCCACCGCCCGTGCCGGTATGCGTGTAGCGCGTCCAGGCCGTGTCCTTCGCGCAGTTGCAGGACACGTCCCAGTACGTAAAGAAATAGTCGATGTAGTTCCCGTTGCTCAGGCCCGTGACGGTGTACTGGTTGCGGCCTCCCGTCACCGCCATGCGGATGTTCTGCTGCAAGCCGTCGTTGAGCTTGTAGTGGATGTCCGCCCAATCCGTCGTGTCGACGTAGAAGACGGCGGATGAGCCCGACGGCGTAACGCCATACGTGGCGGCTTCTGCGGAGGGAACCGCCAGACAACTGACGGCCAGGAATGCGAGCGCGATTCCCGTGAGTCTGCTTCGGCTCATGGTTGCAACTCCATTGTGGGGGTGGATGGGGCGTGGGACGGCGAGCGCTGCGAAGGGGACTTCGTAGCTTGTCCGAAGAAAGTCTGAACGCCTGGGAGCCGCAAGGTGGGATGTCGGAGAATTCGACTTAGGCCTGATAACTGATAAATAAGCGAAATTGATATCATCCCTGACGCGCCGTGTTGTCAGGGGTTGACGCGTTGTGTTGCGCGTGGGGCGTGGAGGGCTTCCGCCCGAGTGACGGCGAGGGATGGGGCAGCGCGGCGTGGGTGGATAGACTCCGGGGCCATGCGCTTCCAGCCACCGTGGGGTGGAGCCTTCCGGCTCGACACCTTCTTCCACCGCACTCCGGACGTCCTCCCCGAGGAGACGATGGCCTCCATCCGCTCGGCCATCCTGGGCTCGTCGCTCCTGGGTGAGTCGAACCTGTCGGGGCAGTTCTCTGGCACGTACGGCTTCTCGCTGACGTTCCGCCGGGACGCGCTGCCGGAGGTCCACGAGCGCTTCCCGGCGTTCGCGCCGTACCTGGCGAAGACGCTCTTGCCGGAGTGCAACGCGTTCCTGCTCAACCCGCTGCTGGTGGGCAAGGGCCGGAACGTCGCGGCGCACATCGACCGGAGTCTTGAGTTCTACGGTCCGAGTATCGGCTGCCCGGTGGCGGTGAGCGTGCTGTATGTCCAGGTTCCGAAGGAACTCCGGGGCGGGGCGCTGCGGCTGTACCACCGGGGAGGTCGGGTGGCGGAGTTGACGCCGCAGCAGAACGCGCTGGTGATGTTCCGGGGCGACCTGCTGCATGAGGTGGAGGCCATCACCTCCGGCGCGGAGTCGATGCAGGAGTCGCGGATCAGCCTGGTGGTGGAGCAGTACCGCGCGCCCGCGGAGCAGCTGGCGAACGTGCCGCGCTTCGAGCTGCGCACGCGCTCGGGGGTGCGGGCGTGAGCGACCTGACGCTGGAGTGGAAGCTGCCCGCGCCGCCGGACGCGGTGTTCCCCGCCTTGTCCGAGCCCGCGCTCATCCGCCGCTGGTTCGGCGCGCCGCCGGGCTGCTACCGCACGCACGCGCCGGACCCCGGTGCGTTGGGCCAGCCCTACCGGATAGGCCTGAGGGACCCGGCGGGTCGTGCGTTCTCGCAGGTGGGCTGCATCGTGCAGGTGGAGCCGGGGCGGTTCCTGGCGCTGGAGATGGACTGGGAGGGTGGCGGGCCGGTGCCGCCGGGACGCACCCGGGCGGAGCTGACCTTCCACCTCGCGGAGGACGGCACGCGGCTGGAGCTGCGCCAGGGCCCGTTCGCGGACGACGCGGCCCGGGACGCGCACCGCGCCTATTGGGAGGCGTGCCTGGGGCGGCTGGCGCGCGTGGTGGAGGGGGAAGCAGTGCCGTGCTTCGAGGAGTTCTGGGAGGAGTCGCGCGGCTACGTGGGGCCACTGGCGGTGGCCACCTACGCGGTGCTGGCGGGGCTGCGCGAGGCGGGCGCGCCGAAGGAGGCGGTGGCCCAGGTGGAGGACGTGCTCTACACGCACC
Source organism: Corallococcus exiguus (assembly GCF_009909105.1). Classification (NCBI taxonomy): domain Bacteria; kingdom Pseudomonadati; phylum Myxococcota; class Myxococcia; order Myxococcales; family Myxococcaceae; genus Corallococcus; species Corallococcus exiguus. The sequence continues at coordinate 588,187 of NZ_JAAAPK010000005.1, read as the reverse complement.
TGTCGCGGCTGCGCGAGGACACCGCGGACGTGCTGGGCGCGGTGCTCCAGTCGCGCGTGGAGGGCGGCGCGAGCTGAGGGGCCGCCCTCCTCCGGCCGCTCAGGAGGCCAGGGCCTGCGGCGGGGACGCGGGGGTGTCCTCCTCCGGGACGTGGACCTCCGCGTCCTTCGCCTTGGCGATGCGCTCGTCCAGCTCCGCGGTGAGGTGCTCGAAGACCTCTTTGTTGAGCGTGCCCTGCTGGTAGGCGCTGAAGAGGGCTTCCTTCTCCACGATGAGGACGCGGCGGATGGCCTCCTGCTGCTCCTCGTCATGGAAGCGGTTGGACTGCTGCTTGAGCGCGGTGAGCTGCTGCTCCACCGCCTGCGCCTTCTGCTGGTAGTCGCGCTCCAGGGGCTCCAGCACGTCCACCGGAATCTCCCGGCCGCGGCGCATGGTCTCCAACGACGCGAGCGCCGCGTGGATGGCGCCCAGCTTGCCCCGGGCCAGTTCGTACTGCTCCTGGTAGACGTCCTTGATGCCGGTGATGCCCAGCGCCTTGAGCACCGGCGCCATGGTGAGCCCCTGGACGATGATGGACAGCACCACCACGCCGAAAGTCATGTTCACCAGCAGCTCGCGGTGGGCGAAGTCGTTCGGAAGACCGAGCACCAGCACCATGGACACCGCGCCGCGCAGGCCGCTCCAGGTGAGCACCGCGCTCCACTTCCAGGGCAGCTTCTCCGTCGTGAACCGCAGCAGGCCGGATACGCCATAGACGACCACCGCGCGGCCCAGCAGCACCGCTCCGTAGGCCAGCAGGATGGGCAGCCACGAGTCGAGCAGCGACGACAGCTTCACCTCCAGGCCGATGAGCAGGAACACCACCGAGTTGAGCGCGAACGCCAGGTACTCCCAGAAGCTCTCCACCGCGATGCGCACCGTGGGGCCCATGCCCTCCTGGGCCGCCCAGTTGCCGCACACCATGCCCGCCACCACCACCGCGATGACGCCCGAGTAGTGGAAGTGCTCCGCCACCACGAAGGACCCGTACGCGGCGATGACCGTGCAGGTGATCTCCACCATGGCGTCCTCGACGCGCAGGATGACCTTGCCCACCACGAAGCCCACCGCCGCGCCGATGACGGCGCCCATGCCCGCCACCTTGATGAAGTCCATCACCGCGCCGCCCACGGTGAACTCCTGGCCCGCCGCCACGCTCACCACCAGCGTGAAGAGCACCACGGAGGTGCCGTCGTTGAGCAGGCTCTCACCCTCCACCAGGATGGCCAGCCGCTTGGGCGCGCCCAGCGCCTTGAACAGGCCCACCACCGCGATGGGGTCCGTGGACACGATGAGCGACGCGAACACCATCGCGTGGATGAGGCCGAAGCCCTCCAGCGCGTTCAGCCCACTCATCGCCGGGGACAGCAGCAGCGCCGTGAGCGCCATGGACGCCACCACGCCCGGAATCGCCATGGAGGTGATGGCCAGCTTGTTCTTCATGAACTTGCGGAAGTCCACGTGGAACGCGGCCTCGAACAGCAGACCCGGCAGGATGACCGCGAACAGCAGCTCCTTCGTCAGGTGCGGCGGTTCAAAGGCCTGCACGATGCCCAGGCCCAGGCCCGCCAGCACCAACGCCACCGTGTACGGAAACTTGAAGTAGCGCGCCGCGATCGCCACCGCTGTCGCGATGGAGAAGAGCAGCACGAAGGCCAACTCGAAGTGCATGAATCCCCAGCCCCGTTTGTGCTCAAAAAGCGCGAGGATGCCATGCACGCGGGGCGGTGGGGCAACCCCCTTTCGGAGGGAAATGAGAGGGGACAGGCGGGCGTTGCATTTTGCCAGACTGTTTTCTCAAGCCTGGAGACGGATGCGTTGTGAGGCTCCGGGGCGGTGGCTAGAAGCGAGGAATGATGGACCTCTTCCTGATGTCACCCCCGGGCCGGGGCTGGGCGCTGCGAGGCCGTTCGAACTTCCGCAGCCGTGAGGCCGCTCCGGCGGATGCGCGTGGTGCCCGGCGGGAGTGGCTGACGCTCGCCCGGCACATCGAGTCCCGAGGTGGCACGGTGGTGGCGCTGCCCTCGCCGTCGGACGCGCTGACGGGCATGCCCTACGCGGCCGAGTGCGGCCAGGTGGTGGCGCGCGAGGGCCAGGCCCCGCTGTTCCTCCTGCCCAAGATGATGAGCGCGCATCGTTTCGCGGAGCGTGACCATTGGACGCCGCTGGCCCGGCGCCTGGGCCTGGAGGTCGTGGATCCGGGCGTGGGCATCTGGGAGGCGCACGGCGACGTGGCGACGTTCGACGGCGTGACGCTGCTGTTCTGGGGCGGGCGCACGACGCTCGACGGGCTGGAGGCGGCCCAGAAGTCCTTCCCCGGCGAGGTGCTGCGCGTGCAGGTGCGCGAGCCCGCGTTCCACGGGAACATGGCGGTGCTGCCCCTGCCGGCGGTGGACCGGCTGGTGGTGTGCCCGGACGTGATGGCGCCGGAGTCGGTGGCGCTCCTGGAGCAGCGCTTTGGGGCGAACCGGCTGGTGCGGGTGACGGAGGCGGACATCCGCCGCTACGCGACGAATGGGTTGCCGCTGGGCAGGGATCTGCTCGCGCCCACGGTGATGCCCGAGCACATCGTGGAGACCTTCGAGCGCCTGGGCATGCGCGTGGTGTCCATGCCGATGCCGGAGCTGACGGAGAAGGGCGGAGGCTCGTCGCGCTGCCTCGTGTCGCGCGCGTCGGTGGACGCCTCGCGCATCTCGCTTCCGCCCGAGTACCGGTTGGACGTCGTGGCCAAGGACATCGAAGCCGATGGCGGGTGAGCTCGCAGCGCAGGCCCAGGCGTTCTTCGCTTCGACTCCGGAGTTGTCGTTGCAGGCGCTGGGCTCCGGCGTGCACGTCCCATCACTGGACCTGGCGCCGTACGGCATCCCGGTGACGCACCTGCTGGCGGAGCACAACGCGGAGCTCGCGCGGCAATACCTCACGCTCAACCAGCTGGCGTTCGGCGGCATCGGCGTGCCGCGTTGGGTGCTGTCCGACTTGTACCTGCTGCCCGGCGCCATCGGGCTCTTGCGCTGTCCCGCGCGGCTGCTCAAGGCGCCCGCGCGCGAGCGGCTGCTGCTGGCGGATGAAGAGTCGGCCATCGGCGCGGCCTGCTACGTGGCGCCGTCGCTGACGCCGGGGCTGTTCGTGGGCGTGTCGCTGTTCAGCTTCCTGCCGGGGCGGGGCGCGTCCGCGTGGGTGAAGCTGCTCACGCTGGGCATGGTGCGCGCGAAGCGGCTGCGCGGCGTCACCCAGTGGGACAACCCCGCCGTGCGAGTGCACTCGCGGCTGGGGCCCATGCGGCTGGTGGGGCGTGTCCCCGGTGGGCACGACTACGACGAGCGCACCTTCGTCTACGAGACGGACCTCTCCGACGAGGCCCGTGTGGCCCGGGCGATGCTCCGGGGCGATGCGCCCGCGCCCGCTACGCGCATCCCCGTCACGGACCTGTTGTCGCTGGGCACGCTGCTGGACCGGTCGGAGGCCGGGGCACGGCTGGAGCTGGTGCCTCCGGGCCAGGACGCGGGCCACGTGCTGGTGCGCGAAGTGCCTCTGGGCTGAGGCTTCAGGGCGCGGGGGCGTGCGGGAACTCGTCGTCCTCTTCCAGGGCCTTGCGCAGGGCGCTGGCGCCGTCCTTGAGGATGGGCGCGCCGTGCGCGAAGCAGACGGTCTGGATGGGCAGGTGGTCCAGGATGCGCTGGATGCTGCTGCGCGTGCGCAGCGGTTCGTCCTGGTACTCGCCGGGGACGAAGGTGGGCGTGCGCCGGCCCTCGTGTGACAGCAGGTCGGAGATGAAGACCACGGCGTGCGGGCTCTTCTGGAGCCACAGCGTGTACATGGCCTCCGTGGGCCCTGGTGTCTGGAAGGTGTTGAGGCCGCCCGGCAGCGTGGTGCCGTTCACGTATTCGAAGTCCGGTTTCTCCTCCAGGCCCTGAGCGCCCTCGGGAGCCCAGACGGGCACGCCGAACACCTTGCGCAGGCGCCACGCGGAGCGCTGGTGGTTGCCCGCGGTGAGCACGATGGCGTCGATGTCGCCCAGCTTGCGCAGGAGCTTCTCGTCGATGGGCAGCGGGTCGATGAGGGTGACGGTGCCGTCGTCATCCACCACCGCGTAGGCGTCGCTGCGGATGCCGCCGAGCCGGTCGTCGGAGACGGTCCAATGGTGCACGCCGGGGACGATTTCATCCGTCTTCTTCGCCTGGGCCTTGGGCTCGCTCATGCGGACAAAGCTAGGCACCTGTCCCCGGATGACAGGGATGCGCGCTCCGCTGCCCGCCTGCTCCTCCAGCGAGCCCTCTTGTCCCCTTCGCATCCCGCTCTCCGCACGCACCTTTGTCGTTGGACGAAGGAGCGACCCGATGCGCGAGATGCAACCGCTGGTGCTGTTCGATGGGGACTGCGGCTTCTGCATGCGCTGGGTGGCTCGCTGGCGCCAGGACACCGGTGGCCGGGTGCGCTTCGCGCGCGGGAGCGGATGGCTGCTCAAGCTCCTGGGCATCTCCAAGAAAGACATGCGGCGGGCGATGCAGCTGGTGGAGCCGTCGGGGCGCCGCTCGTCCGGCGCGGAGGCCGTCTTCCGCATGCTCGCCTGGTCGCCCCGCTGGAGCACGCGTCTGGCCGCGCGTCTGGGATTGGTGCCCGGCGTCCGGCACGTGGCGGGCGCGGTGTATTCGGTCATCGCGCACCACCGCCGGCGCGCGTCGCGGTGGGACAGTTGGTTGTTCAGCCGCGTGACGGAGCCCGCGGAGCACCGGCTGGTGCGGTGGGCCTTCATGAGACTGCTGGGCGGCACGTTCCTCATCGCCTTCACGTCGCTGGGGAAGCAGGTGCTGGGGCTCTACGGGGAGAAGGGCATCCGTCCCATCCGCGACGTCGCCCAGTCCGAGCGCTGGGCCGCGCAGGGCCGCTGGCGCCGTCCCTCCGTGTTCTGGAAGGACGCGTCGGACGCGGCGCTGGTGCGCGGCTGCCGCGTGGGACAGGCCCTGTCGCTGGCGCTGCTCCTCAACGTGGCCCCGCTCCCGAGTGCCGCCGCGCTGTGGGCGCTGTATCTGTCCTACGTGTCACTGGGGCGCGAGTTCCTGTCGTTCCAGTGGGACGTGCTGCTGTTGGAGATGGGGCTGGTGGGCGCGCTCACCGCGCCGGTCGGCGTGAGGCCCGGGCTGGGGAAGCGGGACGTGTCCGCGCTGGAGGTGTTCCTCTTCCGGATGCTCGTGTTCCGGCTCTACTTCGGGTCGGGCATCAGCAAGTTCCACTCGGGCGACCGGACGTGGCGCGAGTTGAGCGCGTGCGACGTGTACTTCGAGACCGCGCCCCTGCCCACGCGCGGCGGTTGGGCCGCGCACCAGCTTCCGCGCCAGGTGCGCCACACGGGCACGGCGGCGGTGCTGGCGGCGGAGACGGCGGTGCCCTTCCTCGCCTTCGGTCCCCGGCGCGTGCGGCAGGCCGCGTTCGGCATCCTCTCCGCGTTGCAGGCGGCCATCATGACCACGGGCAACTACGGCTTCTTCAACGTCCAGTCGCTGGCCCTGGGGCTGTGGCTGCTGGACGACGCGGCCCTGCGGCGCGTGCTGCCGGAGACACTGTGGCGCGATGCGGGGCCCGCGCGGCGGCCGTCGGTGCCAGGCATGGCGCTGTCCGTGGCCGCGGCGGTGCCGTTGCTCATGCTGGGCACCGTGGAGCAGCTGCGCCGGATGGGGTGGTGGCCTCGCGGCCCGGAGCGCCTGGTGCGGGCGGTGGACTGGCTGGAGGACCGGGTGATGCCGCTGCACTCGGTGAACTCCTACGGCCTGTTCGCGGTGATGACGGTGGACCGGCCGGAAATCACGGTGGAGGGCTCGGACGACGGCGAGCACTGGCTGGAGTACCCGTTCCGATACAAGACGTCGGGCGTGGACCGCCCACCGCGACAGGTCGCCCCGCATCAGCCCCGGCTGGACTGGCAGATGTGGTTCGCCGCGCTGGGGTCGCCGCCCTCGTGGTTCCTGGCCCTGATGGAGCGGCTGCTGGAGGGCTCGCCGGAGGTGCTGGGGCTGTTCGCGTCCAACCCGTTCCCAGCCCGTCCGCCCCGGCTCGTACGGGCGGTGCTCCACGACTACCGGATGACGTCCCGGACGGAGCGCCAGCGCACCGGGGCCTGGTGGAAGCGGGAGCGGCGCGGGCTGTATGTGTCGCCGTTGACCCTCGCGCCCGGGTCGTCCGAGCAGGCGGGGCGGCTGACCTGGCACGTCTGAAACATGCCTGGGTCCATGTAACTCGCGCCCGGTACGCCAGGACCCCACACGGGGGAGGAACGGCTAATGGCTCCCCGTGCGAAAGCGAAGGGCCGGGGACTGGCGGGGGATGGGGATCGCTGGGTACGGTTCAAGGGCGATGGTGTCCGGTGCATCCCCGTCTTCCCTCATCTTCGGCAGGTATGCGGTGCTGCGCCGCGTGGCCGTGGGGGGCATGGGAGAAATCTTCCTGGCACGTCAGGTGGGCGTCAGCGGCTTCGAGCGCCCCGTCATCCTCAAGAGCCTGCTGCCGGACCTGCTGGAGCACGACGGCTCGGTGGAGATGTTCCTCGACGAGGCCCGCGTCGCGGCGCACCTGAACCATCCGAACGTCGTCTCGCTGTACGAGGTCGGCGCGTGGCAGGGCACGTTCTACATCGCCATGGAGTACATCGAGGGCGAGAACCTGGGCCGCCTGGCGAAGGCGTCGCAGCGGGCCGGCACGCCGCTGCCCCACCGCGTCTGCGCGCAGATGATCCGCGACGCGGCGCTGGGGCTGGACCACGCGCACCACGCGCGAGACAGCCAGGGCGCGTCGCTGGAGTTGGTGCACCGGGACATCAGCCCGCAGAACATCATGGTGCGCCTGGACGGCCTGACGAAGGTGGTGGACTTCGGCGTGGCCAAGGCGACCATCCGCGCCAGCCGCACGCGCACGGGCGTGCTCAAGGGCAAGCTGCGATACATGTCGCCGGAGCAGGTGCGCAACGAGCCCGTCTCCGGCACCAGCGACCAGTTCGCGCTGGGCGTGGTGCTATGGGAGCTGTGCACGCGCCGGCCGTTCATCGACACGGACAACCCCGCGGAGGCCATGCGGCGCATCGCGCTGGCGGCGGTGCCCCGGCCCTCGCAGTTCGTGGAGGGGCTGTCGCCGCTGCTGGAGCAGATCATCCTGCGCATGCTCCACCGCGCCCCCGGCCAGCGCTTCGCCCGCTGCGCGGACGTGGCCCGCGCGCTCCAGTCCTATCTGGATGAAACGCCGGAGCCGCCGGAGGAGAGCGTCCCCGCGGTGGTGACGCGGCTGGTGGGCGACACGGTGCTGGCGCGGCTGCGCGACGCGGGCAGCGGCGAGCCCGGGCTGCCCCAGGTCCGCGAGCCCTCCAACGTGTCGTGCCCGCGCTGTGGCCAGTCCACCAGCGCGACCAGCCGCTTCTGTCCCGCGTGCGGCAACTCGCTCACGCCCATGGGCGTGGACGCCGCGCAGAAGCTGCTCACGCCCTCGTCCGGAGGCGCCGCGCCCAAGCTCCCGCTGATGCCCGCGTTGCGCGAGCCGCCCATGCACCTGGGCGACGAGGATCTCCCCGACGCGCCGACGGCCAAGGCGCCCGCGCGTCGCGGCGACGGCGCCGTGCACGAGCCGCCCACCGACCCGACGATGGAGGTGCCCGCGCCCCTGGCTTCCATCCTGGCCGCGCCGCCGTCCGCCACCGGGGACGACGACGGACCTCCGGCCCTGGGAGACGAGGCTCCGGGCCCCACGGTGAAGATCCGCGCGATGGACGCGCAGGCGCAGATGCGCCGGCTCACGCTGCTGGTGGTCGCGGGCGAGCCGGCCCACGCGGCCCGGTTGCGCGAGGTGGTGGCGCAGGTCTCCGCGCGCCACCACGTGGAGGCGATGGCGCTGTCGGACACGCACTGGTGTCTGCCGTTCGGCCTGCCGCAGGTTCGCGCGGACGACGCGACGCGGGCGCTGAAGTGCGCGGAGGAATTGGGCGGCGCGGGCCTGAGCGTGAGGCGGGGCCTGGAGTCCGGCGTGGTGCGCTCGAGCGCGGAGGCCGGGGCGCCCCGGCTGTCCGGCCTGGGGCTGGAGCGGGCGCAGGCGCTGGCGGACGCGGCGGTGTCTGGCGAACTGCTGGTGGGCGCCTCGGTGAAGGCGCTGCTGGTGGAGGCGGGCGGGGTGCGCATCGGCGTGGCGCGCGAGCTGCCCGGCGGTACGGCGTGGCGGGTGGAGTCCGGAGCGCCCGCGACTCGCGTGGACGCGCTGGTGGGGCGCGACGAGGCGCTGACCCAGGCGGCGATGGTGGTGGAGTCGGCGTGCAAGGGCGAAGGCGGCGCGCGGCTCTTCGTGGGGCCCTCGGGCGTGGGACGCAGCCGCTTCCTGGAGGCGGTGGCGGAGCTGGCCGCGGGCGCCTCGCCGCGCGTGGTGTACGCGTGGGGTGGAGACCCTCGCTCCGCGGGAGCGCTGGGACTGTGGCGCACGGTGCTCGCCGCGTTGTCGCGGACCGCCACGGGCGGAGACGCGTCGCTGCCGCCGCTGTCGGGGCTGGGCTTCTCCGAATCGGAGGCCGCGGCGCTCTGGCGGAGGCTCGCGCGGGGCGCGCCCGTGGGCGGCGGACTCCTGCCGGCGGGAGACGGAGCGGTGGTGGACGCCATCCAGCGCGTGGCGAAGCCGTCCGGCCTGTTGCTGCTGGTGGACGACGTGCACCGCGTGGACGGCCCGTCGCTGGAGATGCTCGCGGGGCTGCTCACGGCGAAGGAGCTGGGAGTGTCGCTGGTGGCCACGGGTGACGTGGACGCGGTGCCCACGTCCCTGGCGTCCCTGCCCGTGACGGTGCTGGAGGGGCTGTCGCCGTCGGAGCTGAACGCGCTGCTCACCGCGAGCCTGGGCCTGGCCCTGTCGCCGTCGTTGGAGCGGGCGGTGGCGGACCGGGTGCGCGGCAATCCCGCGCATGCGCTGGCGCTGGTGCGGCTGCTGGTGTCGGTGGGGGTGTTGCAGCGCACGGAGGGCGGCTTCCAGTCCAATGGCCCGCTGTCCCCCGCAGCGCTGCCGCAAGGCCTGGGGCAGGCCCTGGGCGCGCGGCTGGAGCTGCTGCCCGCCGCGTCGCTGCGCTTCCTCCAGCGGGCCGCGGTGGAGGGCTCGCTCTTCTCCGCGGAGCTGGTGCGCGCGTCGCTGACGGCCACGGACGGCGCCGGGGTGCTGGAGGACGCGGAGTGGGTGGTGCCCGTGCCCGGGCAGCCCGGCATCTTCCGCTTCACGAGCGAGGAGGCGCGGCAGGTGCTGCGCGAGCGCCTGTCGCCCCCGCAGCTGCGGAGCGCGCACCAGGAGCTGGCGGAGACGCTGGAGGACGAGGCGTTCGTGCAGGAGCCGGCCCGCGAGGTGCGCGTGGCGGACCACCTGCTGGGCGCGGATGCCTCCGGCGCGCCGGTCGCGTGCGAGCGGGCGGGCGACTGGTTCGCGGCGCGAGGCGAGTGGCGCTCGGCGGTGGAGTTCTTCCGCTGGGCCCTGGGCCGGGCGCCCGGCGCGACGGCGGCGGTGGTGCGCTGGCAGCTGGACGTGCTCGCGCGCGCGGCGGGATGTCTCACGCAGACGGACCCCGCCGCCGTGGACGGGCTGGTGACGCCGTGGCTGGACCGCGTGCCGGTGATGCAGACGCCCGGCCGGTGGGCGGAGGCCGCGCGGCGCCTGGCCGTCGCGGAGCTGAAGCTGGGGCGCGTGGACGACGCGGAGGTGCGTCTCAGCATGGCGCAGGGGCCGGCGGGCTCGGATCCGGAGGCCGAGGCCCTGGTGCTGGGCGAGCTCGCGCGCGTGCGCGAGGCCAAGGGCGAGACGACGGCCGCGGTGGAGCTGCTGGCGCGCGCCTTCCAGCGCATGGGGAACCGGACCCCGCACGTGGCGGACTTCTTCTGGGAGCACTACCTGCTCCTGGGCCGGCTGCAGCAGCGGCTGGGGCAGCTGGACCGGGCGCGGGTGGCCTTCACGCGCGCGGCGGAGCAGGCGCGGTCGGTGGGCAGCGCGGTGGGCCAGGCGCGGGCGCTGTCGCAGCTCGCGGGCCTGCGGGTCCTCGCGGGCGAGCCGGCCCAGGCGCTGTCGGACCTGGAGCGCGCGCTCGCCCTGGCCGAGCAGGGTGGGGACGCACAGGAGGTGGCGCGCATCCACTACAACGCCGGGCGCCTGCTGGTGGCGGGAGGCCGGGCGCCGGAGGCGCGCGAGCGGCTGGAGCAGGCGAGGGAGCGCGCCCGGGTGGCGGGCTGGCGGGAGGGGGAGGCCCTGGCCGCGCAGGTGTTGGGGGCGATGGAGGCCCGGACCCCGCGCCGTGGAAGTGGGCAGTAGTCGTCAGCAGGCGTGCAGGCGCGCGGACTTCGACGCGGGCGCTCGCGGTTTTCACGCCCTTTGAGTGCTCCACCGGTAGACTCGGCCCTTCCCCACCTGCCCCCGTGCCTGCCTTCGTGAAGACCTCACGTCCCATCTCCTTTTCCCTGTTGGGTTTCCTCGCGCTGGGTGGACTCGGTGCGTGTGGACCGTCGCCCACGACCATCACCCTGGATCCGCCCGAGCTGCGCTACCTGCGCACGCAGGGGCAGAACCTGCCGCTCAGCTACACGGTGCTGGACGCGGATGGGCGCAAGATGATGGACACGCGCCTGCGCTGGACCAGCTCCGCGCCGGAGGTGGCCTCCGTGCTGGAAGACGGCACGGTGGTGGCGCGCAAGTCCGGAAAGACCATCATCGGCGTGCAGGGCGGACGGGCGAAGGCGGCGCTGCCGCTGGACCTCACCATCCTCGCGTCGCTGGACGTGCGCGCGCCGGGCGCGGACTTCGTGGAGGTGGGGCGCACCCTCAAGATGCGCGTGGTGGCGCGCAATGAAGCGGGCCACGTCATCCCCGACGCGGCGCCCGACTTCCGCTCCAGCAACGAGGCCGTGGCGCGCGTGGAGAGCGGCGAGCTCATCGCCGCGTCGGCCGGCGTGGCCACCGTCACCGCGACGCTGGGGCACCTGCACCGCGCCATCGCTGTGCAGGTGGTGCCGCCGGACTTCGCGCGCCTGGGGCTGAACCTCACCTCGTACACCTTCAAGAAGAAGGGCCAGTCGGTGATGGTCCAGGCGCGTGCGTACAACCGCAACGGCGTGGCGCTGGAGAAGGTGCCGCTGGAATGGTTCAGCTCGAACGCCGCCGTGGTGACGGTATCGCCCGAGGGCCGCGTGACGGCCGTGGGCAAGGGCCGCGCGGTGGTGTCGGTGGTGGCCGGCCGCCGCCGCACGGCCGCGGACTTCATCGTCGAGTAGCTCCGCCGTTTCGACGCCGGGCCCGCCGCACGGGAGCGGCGGACCCCGAGGCGACGGCCGCTACGGCTGCTTCTTGGGCGGCGCGGGGCGCTGCTTGCCGCCCTTCTTCTTGGACGCGGCCTCCGCGTCATCCGGGCAGGGCGGGCGGGGACCATCGCTCGGCGGCTGGATGGTGAACTCGACGCGGCGGTTGAGGGCCATGCCTTCCTCCGTGGCGTTGTCGGCCAGGGGCATGCTGCGCCCGTAGCCCTGCGAGCACACGCGCTCCGCGGCGACGCCGGTCTCGATGAGGAAGCGCTTCACGCTGGCGGCGCGGCGCTTGGACAGCTCCAGGTTGTACTGGTCGCTGGCGCGCGAGTCGGTGTGACCCTCGATGAGGATGCGGTCCATCTTCGGGTTCTCCTCCATCACCCGCGCGACCTCCTCCAGCACCGGATAGGACTCGGAGAGGATGACGTCCTGGTCGGTGGCGAAGTTCACCTGCTCCAGGATGACGATCTTGTTCCCCGACGTGCGCGCGAGCGGACAGCCGTCGCGGCCGCGCTTGCCCTGCGGGACGTCCGGGCACTTGTCGATGCGGTCCACCACGCCGTCGGAGTCCGCGTCGGTGTCCGGGCAGCCGCTGTTCTCCACCGGGCCCGCGAGGTTGGGGCAGCGGTCGCGCTCACCGATGACGCCATCGTTGTCGGGGTCCACGGGCGGCGGGGGCGGCTCGGGCGGCTCCTTGAAGCGCTCGATGGCCTCCCACTCGCGCGTCTTGGCGGGCACCCAGATGATGGACGTGAAGAAGCTCAGGTTCGGCGACGCCAGCGAGCAGCCGCAGCCCAGGCCACCGCCGAAGGTGAAGGTGACGCCCAGCGAGCTGTACCAGCGCAGGCCGATGAGCAGCTCCGCGGGAATCTGCCGCTCCTGGCCCGGAGCCTTCTTGAGGCCGAACGCGCCGTTCACCATGCCGAGCGCGGTGATGCCGCTGCCGCGCAAGAGGGGCACCTCCGTGCCCAGGCCGAACGGCGCCATGTCGCCCAGCTGCGTGCCGCTGAAGATGACGTCCGGCCGCTTCCAGAAGCCGCCGTTGAAGGCGAGGAGGATGCCGGACTCGAAGCGGTAGTCGAGCACCAGGCCCGGCGCCCAGGTGAGCTCGCCGTCGCCCGCGAAGGCCTCCTGCACGCCGGTGGGGAAGCTGACGTTGAGCGTGAGTGACGCGCCCCAGCCGTGGCCCTCCGCGGAGCGGCGGAAGCCGGGGATGGCCACCTTGCCCATGAGGCGGAGGTCGCCCAGGGCGAAGCTCTCCACGGGCCCTTCGGTGCCGATGACCTCCAGGTTCTGGCCGCCCTGCAGGAGCACGAGCGGCATGTCCACGCCGACCTCGAACCAGTCGAAGAGGCCCACCGTGGCCATGACATCCAGCTGGAGCCGGTTGCCCACGAGGCTGATGGAGCCCAGGTCTCCGTCCTTGGGGACGAGGGAGAGCGGGTTGAGGGAGTAGCTGAAGTAGGGCCCGGCGGCGACGGACAGGTGGGACAGGGGCCGGGACTGGGTGACCATCACCAGGTCCTGCGGCGCGCCGGACGGGCGGAAGACCTGGATGTTGAAGCGCGGATCCGGCGCGGCGTGGGCGGCGGTGGACAGCGCGAGGGCCAGCAGCAGCGGGAGGAGCGGCGCGCGGGAGGGCTTCATCGGACGCGGCGAGTGGAGCGCAGGAAGAGGAAGCCCAGGGCGAGGGTGACCAGCATGGCGGTGCTGCCGGTGGGGGTATCCTCGGCGGTGGTGCCGCAGCAGAAGGCGCCGCCCTGGGGTTCAGTGCCGGGTTTGCGGCGGCCGCGTTCGCACTGCTGGGTTTCGGCGGAGCAGAACTCGACGCCCAGGCAGTCGCCGCTGTCGGCGCAGGTTTCGAGGCAGGTGTTGGAGGTGAGGTCGCAGGTGCCGCCGCAGGGGCAGTGGGCATCGGCGAAGCACTCGACGCACGTGGAGCCGTCGCACACGCGCCCCTGCTCGCACGTCACGGCGCAGGCGCCGGTGTTGGTGCAGGTGCGGGTGGTGGGGTCGCACTTGCCGCTGCCGCAGTCGGTGTCGTTGACGCAGCCCACGCACACGCTGTTCTGCGCGGTGCCGTCGGAGAGGCAGAACGGAGCGCCCTCGCCGCACGAGTCGCAGCGCGGGCCGCAGCGCTTGTCGGTGGTGCAGGAGCTGCATTCACCGCTGACGCAGGTCTGGCCGTCGCCGCATTCCAGGTCGTTGCGGCACTGGACGCAGACCTCGCCGTCGAGACAGTAGGGGCGCTCACCGGGGCACTTGGAGCAGCCGGGGCCGCAGCGGTCGGAGGTGTTGCACTCGGCGACGCTGTCGACGCAGGCGCCGTTCAGGGTGTCGCAGCGCTGGCCGTTGGAGCACTGGCTGTCGGTGGTGCACTCGACGCAGGAGGGCGGGGCGCCGGGAGTGGGCGCGGCGCACTGGGTGCCATTGGGGCAGCAGTTGCAGGAGTTGCCGGCGCAGGCGTCGTTGGTGTTGCAAGGCGTGCAGACGTTGTTGGAGCAGCTCTCACCGCGGTCGCATTGGGTGTCTTTGTTGCACTCGACGCAGGTGTTCGCGGTGAGGTCGCAGACCTGGCTGCCGGGGCACTCCGCGTCGGAGGTGCACTGGACGCAGGTGAAGTTCGGCTCGTCGCAGACCTGGCCGGAGCCGCAGTCGGAATCGCGGACGCAGCCGGTGCACACGTTGGTGGTGGTGTCGCAGCGGCCCGTGGCGCAGTCACTGTTCTGGGTGCAAGCGACGCAGGTGAACTGGCCGTTGACCTCGGCGCAGATGGGCGCGGTTGGTCCGCACGGCGTGCACGTGCTTCCGCAAAGGAGGTTCGTGTCACAGGGCGCGCAGAGCGCAGCGGAGTTGCAGTAGTAGGACGAACCGCAACTGCCATTGCCGGGCTGATTCGCGAACTGGCGGTTGCACTGGACGCACTGGTCCAGGTTGTCCGGGAACGACGGTCGGCCGGTTTCGGTCTGGAACAGCTGCGCGGGCTGGACCAGGTTGAACCCATTGGTGTTGAGCGGGACGACCGGAACTTGATTCGCCGGGCGGTCGTAGTCCGTGAACGGGCCGTCTAGAACCGAGAACTCCAGCGCCGCGTGCTCCACGATCTGCACGTAGAGCAACTCAATGGGGTACAGGCCGGACTGCGTGAAGGTGACGGAGTTGGTGGTGCGTCGCGTGGCCGCACCGAGCTCCGGTGGCCGGATGACGATGTCGTACCGCGCGCTGGCCTTGTCGAACAGCACGAGGCTGATGGCGTCGTCGGCATAGAAGCCGAAGTGCAGGACCCGCCCGACCATGCTCGGAGTGACGTTCAAGTAGCCGCGAAAGCGGGAGACGAACCGGGTGGTCGAATCGTTGTAGTGGAATGGGCAGCCGCCCTGCGCGCAGCCCGAGACCACATTGATGAAGTCGCCGTAGCTCAGGATGCGACCGTCGTTCAGGTTGTTCGACAGGTCGAACGCGGAGCGCAGCACGGAGGTCATGCGCGTACCGCGGTTCTCCTCCATGTATGCATTCAGGACGTCCGTATAGAGCGACTGACTTTGCGGATACTCCGCCGCGGTGCGCGTCCACACGTTGGACGCCATGCAGAGCCCTGTTCCGACATCGTTGACCGGAGAGGGCGCCGCGGGTGCCCCAGTCACCACGACGGCCGGCAGCTTCTGTGCCACGGCAGGCGCGCTCGCGAGGCACACGGCGAGCAGGGACAGCGCGGCGTACGCGCGGAGCGGGAGGGGAGCTGTGCGCAAAGCGCGCGCAGCCTTACAGATTAAGTTGACGTTCTCAACCTTCCGCCCACGTCCCGAGTCCCAGTGCCCGAATGCGACCTGCAGGGTCCTCTGTCCCTCAGGGCCGCCATCAATCCGGACAGCGCGCAAAACAGGAAACCGTCACGCGCGACGGCACGCGACGTCCCCGTCCTGCGAGCGGATGAACGCCGCGGCGAGTTCGTTCCCCAGGGCCGCGCACAGCACCTCGAACGTCCGCCGGCGGGCTCCACCGAAGAAGCCCGGCTGCCGCGCCAGGGTCTCCGGGTGACGCACGAAGACGTTGTACCCGAGGATGCACCCGTCCGCGCGCAGCACGGTGATGCCGTCGGTGGCCATCATGCCGCGCAAGAGCTGCGCGGCCGCCCGCACCGCTGACGCCGCGCTGCCGTCCTGGGTCGCGTGGTGCCGGTCCAGCAACGCCACCACGTCCATGGGCCGGGGCAACAGGATGCCGTCCACGAACAGCGCTGAACCCGCGCGCTCGCGGGGCAGCACCGCCACCAGCGTGCCGTGCGAGGACTGCATCACCTCGAACAGCACCCGCCGGAAGAAGCCCCGCGCGTACTCGCGGCTGGAGGGCAGGACCTGCTCGGTCACCGCGCTCGCCAGCGCGTCCAGCACCGCGGAGGGCGGCTCCAGGTCGACGCGCGCGCCGGACAGGTACACGTGCCGGCACAGCCCGCCGCCTCCGCGCAGCTCGATGATGTTGTCCGCGAGCTGCAACACGCCCACCACCCGTGCGCCCCGGTCCGGCGCGTGCCGCAGGCGCTCCAGCGGAGTCTCCGCCAGGGGGAACGGATCCGTCCGGAAGATGCCGTAGGTGAGGCCCGAGGGCTCACGCAGCAGGTACAGCGCCCACCAGCGCCCCTGTCCCAGCGGCGCGCACTGCTTGAGCGCACGCTGGATGGTGTCGCGGTTGCGCGGCCCCGAGCCCAGGGGAATCGGGTCGTGCCCGCCCAGCATCTCCAGCATCGCGCCCAGGTCGTCACCCAGGAACGCGGTGGGGAACAGCAGCGCGCCCTCTTCGCGGTAGCGCGACAGCGTCACCAGCAGTTCGCTGAGCGCGTCCGCCGTCTGCGGACATGTCATGTCCGCCTCGTCGAGGAACGCACTGACGGACTCGGTCAGCAGGTGACGGAACGACAGGATGAGAGGAGAACCCGCCTCCGGGCCCGGACCGGTCATGGCGGACCCAGCATGACGCATCGGTGGCGACGAGGCACGAAGTCTCGCCGCCATCGAGGAGGCCGGGCCCTGTCAGGAGCCGGCCGCCTACTCCGCCGCCCGCCGTGCCGTCTCCAGGGTGGAGGCGGTGCGCAGCCAGCCTTCCGCCTGGCCGTCCAGGTGGGACAACAGCTCCGCGAAGAAGCGCTTCTCCATGGCCTGAGCCAGCGTGGCCCCGTGCGCGTCCGCCCACTTGCGCGTCACCGTCGCGCGCACCTGGGCGCCCAGCAGATCCACGAAGCGCTCCAGCAGCGGCGTGGACAGGAGCGTCCCCGCCCACACCACCGCGTCATGGCCCAGGCCGCCGGTGGCCACCGTCACCACAGCCGCCGCCCCGGACGGCACCGAGTACACCAGCGTGGTGAGCGCCTGGAGCAGCTCCTCGCGCATGCCGCCCTGCAGCTCGCTGCCCACGAGCTGGCGGCAGAAGTCATACAGCGTGGCCCGGTCCGCCGCGTGCGCGTGCAGCGCGCCAAGGTCCAGCGGTGCATCCAGCCTGCCGAGCATCGCGGGCCCGAAGGCCTGCTCCATCTTCTCCCGTGTCTCCGCGTCTCCGCGCCACGCGGCCACTTCCGGCGCGAAGGCGTCCACCAGCCTGCGCAGCCCGTCCTTCAGCGAGTCATCCACCGCCTGCGTGGGCAGCGCCTCATTCGGCCGGGGGCCGGTGAAGGAGTCACGCACCTTGCGGCTCACGAACGAGAGCGCCGTGGCCAGCCCGCGGAACGGCAGGCGCACGAAGCGGTGGAAGGTGCTGCGCGCATCCAACTCGTCGCGGAACGCATCCACGAGCACGTCCGCGGGCACGGCCTTCAGCGCCGCCTGCGCGCCAATGCCTTGCAGGTCGTGCCGCAGCCGCTGCCGCAGTCGTTCCGGCTCACGGGCCGCGCGGGTCGCCGCTCGCGCCACCGCGTCCAGCTCCGAGCGCGCATCCGACAGCGAAGCCTCCAGCGCCCGTGCCTTCAACTCGCGCGCATGTTCCGCCTGTCCCAGCAGCGCGGCGAGCGGCGGCCGTCCATCCAGCGCCTCCGTGGCCAGCGGCTTCAGCCCCGCCTCCACCTCCGGTTGGTGCGGCGCCAGGTATCGCGCGATGGGCGGGTGGCCCACGTCCTGGGCCAGCTTGTCCAGGTGGCCGCGCGCCACCTCCTCGCGCGTGGCCTCGTTGTAGACGAGCAGGTACGGCTTGCCGTGGCCCACCGCCGCGCGCAGGAAGTCCACCAGCGCCGCGTTCTGGTACGTCTGCCGGCTCACCACGAACACCAGCACGTCCACCGTGACGAGCAGGGCCTCCGCCCGCTCGCGGTTGTCGCGGTACACGCTGTCGAAGTCCGGCGTGTCCATCACCAGCAGTCCGCGCGGTACGGCATCCGACAGCACCAGGTACAGCCGGCCGGCAGGCCCGGGCTCGTCCACGGGCGCCACGGTGCCGTCGGCCACCGGGATGATGTCGTAGCGCTGGGTGAGCACGTCCTTCAGCGCGCCCGTCCACGTCTCTTGATTCGCAGCGGCCAGGCACTGCTTGGTGAGTCCGCCCTCGGGACGCGCGGGGGACAGGGACGCCTTCGCCAGCGCGTTGAAGAGGGTGGACTTCCCGACGTTGTTGGGGCCGGCGATGGCCACGAGGAGCAGCGGCGCATCCTCGGCGCCGGAGCCCAGGCGGGGCAGCAGGTCGCGGCGCAGGCGTTCAGCCAGGCGGCGGGCCACGTCGGCGTCACCGCTGTCGGGGAAGCGCTCGGAGGCGGGCAGGGCGTCCAGGGCGGACGCGAGGGCGGTGCGCAGGGCGCGAGGGTCCTTCATGGGCATAAGGGGCCATGTGCAAGACAGCACGCACGCGGCGTGGTGCCCAGCGCAGTGTGCGTACACTGTCCACCGGGGACACCCCTGGAGAGGCGCGATAGGGTGCGCCGCATGCGCTCCCTCCTCGCCTGCCTGCTCCTGTCGGGGTCCATCGCCTGCACGGCCACGAACGCCAATGCGCCCGCGTCCGCCGAGGCCCATGCCGAAGGCCCGCTGCCCTTCATCCCGGATGACTACGCCCGCGCGCTCGCGGACGCGAAGGCGAAGGGCGTGCCCCTGTTCGTCGACACCTGGGCGCCGTGGTGTCACACCTGCCGTTCCATGCGCGCGTACGTCTTCACGGACAAGGCGCTGGCGAAGCACGCGGACCGCTTCGTGTGGCTGGAGCTCAACACCGACCTGACCCAGAACGCGACGTTCCAGGAGAAGTACCCGGTCGAGTTCTGGCCCACCTTCTTCATCATCGACCCGCGCGAGGAGAAGGCCTTGCTGCGCTTCGCCGGCAGCGCGACGGTGCCGCAGCTGGAGCGCCTCTTCGAGGACGGCGAGCGCGCCTACCAGGGCGGTGCCACCGGCGCGGAGGCGCTGCTCGCTCGCGGTGATGCCCTCTACGGAGAGCGCAAGCCCGCGGAGGCCGCCGAGGCCCTGTCGCTCGCGCTCGCGGAGGCCCCCGCCGACTGGTCCCGCCGTGGCCGCGCGTTGGAGTCGCTGCTGATGGCGCAGTACGGGGCGAAGCAGTACGTGCCCTGCGCGCAGAAGGCGGTGGTGGAGCTGCCGAGGGTGCCGCGCTCGCTCAACCTGGCCAACGGCGTCCTCAATGGCCTCGGCTGCGCGCTGGCCATCCCGGAAGGCACGCCCGAGGCGGCGGACCTGAGGCATGCGCTGGAGGCGAAGGCGCGTGAGGTGCTCGCGCCGCCGGCCATCGACATGGAGGCGGATGACCGCTCCGGCCTGTACGAAGTGCTGGTGGAGGCGCGCAAGCAGGACAAGGACGCCGCGGGCGCGAAGCAGGTGGCCCAGGAGTGGCTGACGTTCCTGGAGGGCGAGGCCGCGAAGGCGCCGAACCCCGAGGCGCGCAGCGTGTTCGACTCGCACCGCATGCTCGCGGCGATGACGCTGGAGCAGCCGCAGCGGGCCATCCCCGCGCTGGAGCAGAGCGAGAAGGACCTGCCGCAGGACTACAACCCGCCCGCGCGGCTCGCGACGCTGTACCGCCTGTCGGGCCGGCTGGACGACGCGCTCGCCGCGAACGACCGGGCGCTGGCGCGAGTGCAGGGAGCGCGGCGGCTGTCCGTGCTCTCCGGCCGCGCGGACATCCAGGTCGCGCGCAAGGACACCGCGGGCGCGGTGAAGACGCTGGAGGAGGCGCTGACCTTCGCGAAGACGCTGCCCGCCGCGCAGGTGTCCCCGCGTCAGGTGGAGTCGCTGGAGAAGAAGCTCGCCGGGCTCAAGACGCCGGCGGCTGTGCCTGGCGCGGCGCCGTAGCGAATGCACGAGTCTTCGCGCGTGCCCTGCATGAGGCACGCGCGAACGTTCACCGAGCCAGCGGCACCGCGCGACGCGCGTCCAGGTCGAGCAGCTCGAAGTCCTCCGCGCGGCCCTCGCGCATGGCGCCGTCGGTGAACACCATCACCGCCTCGCTCGGGCCCGTCACTGGCGGCGGGCCGTGTGCGTAGTCCACACGCGTCCCATCCGTCACCAGGTGGCGCAGCACTCCATCTCGCACGGGACCGGGTGACACCAGCTCCCGCACCCGCTTGTCGCGCGTGTGGCCCACGACCTGGGTCAGTCCGAGTGGCAACCGCCGGGGATCAAACCTGCGACGAGGCGTCCCCCGCACGCGCTCGTCGTCCTCCGCGGCCAGGCTGGGCCGCTGGTAGAAGATGCCCACGCCCTCGCCATCCTTCGCGTTGCCCGGATGGTGCAGCCCCGGCAGCACGAGCGGCCCGCCCTTCCACCCGGCCACCGCCCTGTCCATCACACCGTTGAGCGCCTCCGCCACCGCGCGCGAATCCCCCCATCGCTCGGGCTCGAGCCCCACGACTCCCAGGTCCTCGCGCGTGACACCCGCGTGCAGCACCAGCAGCGAACCCCCGGCCGCATGCGCCACGCGGAAGCGCCGTGCGCGCAGCAGATACTCCACCCACGCGCGCTGTTCCTCGGTCCAGGTGCTGAAGTCCCGCGCCGCCAGCTCCGCCGTGGGCAATCCAGGCCAGCGCTGGAGGAAGTCCCGCTCCGCCGCCGCGTCGGTGTCGTCCCCCGCATAGACGCGGTCCGCCTCCACCTGCGCGGCGCGGAACGACGCATCGGTGAAGTCCGCCAGCTCTCCCACGCGTCCCAGGTCGTGGTTGCCCAGGAGCATCGCCGCCTGGTCCGCCGGATGGGACGCGAGCCACGCCACCAGCCGGAGCGCGCTTCGGGCCACGCGCTCCCGGTCCGCCGCGGGACCCCAGTCGAAGTGGTCGCCCACGGAGACCAGGCACACGTCTGGCCGCAGCCCTCCCTCTTCGTCCAGCAGCCCGTGCAGCGACAGGATGGACAGCACCCGGTCGAAGTCCGCCTGCGGGTCTCCCATCGCCACGTGCAGCGTGCGGCGCTGGCCATCCGCCGCCAGCGCGTGTGGCCCCTTCGCCACCGCCGCGTCGGCGCGGGCCAGCGCCTTCCTCAAGAGCACGTCGTCCATCCCTCCATCCTAGTCATGCGCCAGGCAGTGCCCACCGGCCCATCAGGACTGGAAGAAGCGCGAGATGAGCGCGGAGCGGCTCTCCACCTGTGCCTTGTTCAGGAGGTGCGTGACATGCACCTCCACCGTGCGCTCGGCGCAGCCCAGGTGCAGGGCGATGGCCTTGTTCGTCTCCCCTTGCACCACGTGCTCCAGTACCTGCGCCTCGCGCGCGGTGAGCCCCCAGCGCTGGGTCAGCACCGGCAGGCGCGAGGTCGGATCCATCGGCGGTCCGGGGTCCAGCACCAGGTAGTGGTCAGGCAGCCCCTGCGTGCGCAGCGGGCCGGAGGAGAACAGCGGCCCCGCGCCCGGGGGGCTCCGCAGACACTCGCGCACCTGCGTCGCCAGCGCCTGGGAGTCCTGCTCCCACCTCGCCTGCCCCGCCTTGTTCGCGTGCATCACCCGGCCGCTGAACGTGACGACCCATGCGGGCCGCCCCAGCACCTCCAGCGCCGCGCCCAGGGCCGGCCCCAAGAGGCCCGCCTCGCGCAGCCGCCGGTCCATGGCCATCCGCCGCTGGATGGCGGGCGTCAGCGCCTGCAACAGCCGCTGCTCCCGCTCCGTGAAGGGCTCGGCCCGGAAGGCGCCCACCCAACCCAGCATCATGTCGCCTTCACACACCAGCACCCGCAGTTGCGCGAACTGCTCCAATCCCAATTGCCGGTAGAGATTGAAGGCATACCCGGCCAGCTGCGTCCGCGCGTGCTCCCACTCCGCCTCACTCAATCCCAGCCGCTCCCACAGAGGGCCCTCGCCCTCGCCGGTGATGGGCAGGGCCCGCAGCGTCTCCGAGATTCCCAGGGGCGAGAAGCGCATCGCCCGGTTGCGCTGGGCCAGCGGCGGACGCGCGGGATCGAAGTAGCCGAAGCGGCTCCCCGCCGGCGGCAGCGACGCGTCGAAGGCCTCGGAGAGGATGGAGGGCGGCTGCGGGAAGCCGACGCCGTGAACGAACGCCGTGTGATAGCGGTCTGGGCCCACGTCCACGCCGTAGGCCGCCGTCCGCTCCGCGCGCAGGGCGCTTCGGAGCGCGGCGAGGACCGTCGGCAGGGCCTCGGAGCCGGGCTCCAATCCCTCCAGCAGGCCCTCCAACTCCTGCAAGAGACGTTGGTCCTCGGAAATCAAATCAATCACGATTTTCTTACTATAGCCGTTGGGGACAATTGGAAGACTTGTGAGGTCGGGAGTGGAATCAGTGCTTCTTCCGCCTGTCCAGGTCGGAAGCGATTTCCTGCCCCCCGAGTCGTTTGAGACTCGCGTGATTTCCTCAATAGAAATGACTTTCGGCTGACGGCACCATGGCGTCACGTGCCCTTCCGGGGGGGTGGGCCGACCTAGGAGTCGAAGTATCCGCGTGTGCGCGCGCCGGGCGTTCCCCCAGGGATGTCCGGCGCGCTGCCCCTTTTGCGGCTCCTCTCCCTGCCTGTCCACCACCCCACGCGCCCGGTGCCATCATGCTCCGGACCCGAGGGGGCGCGGCGATGATGTCCGCGCCCGGAGGCACTGACATGCCGCGTGATTACGCCTACTACGCCCAGGCGCTGGAGGGACGGAGGCTGCCCCTGGCCTTCGCGGACCTGGACCTGCTGAACGAAAACGCGGCGGCGCTGGTGCGGCGCGCGGGCGGGTTGCCGGTGCGGGTGGCCACGAAGTCGGTGCGGTGCGTCGCGCTGCTGCGGCGCGTGCTCGACGGGCATCCCGGCTTCCGGGGCCTCATGTGCTTCAGCGCCGACGAGGCCGTGCACCTGCGTGAGCGCGGCTTTACCGACCTGCTCATGGGCTACCCTGTCGTGGATGCCGAGGCCCTGGCGGAGCTGTGCCGGCCGCCAGCGCCCGTGACGCTGATGGTGGACTCGGTGGAACACGTGGCGCTCGCCGCCCGCGCGGCCCGCCAGCATGGGACCCGAGCGCCACTGTGCCTGGACGTGGACCTGTCCGTCGACCTGCCGGGCCTGCGCTTCGGGGTGCACCGCTCGCCGGTGCGCTCGCCGGAGGACGCGTTGGTGGTGGCCCGGAGCATCGCGGCGGAAGGGGACGCCGTGTTCCTCGCGGGCGTCATGGGCTACGAGGCGCAGCTCGCGGGTGTGCCGGACGCCGCGCCGCACGCGGGGCCGAAGAACGTGGTCATCCGCGCGCTCAAGCGGGGCTCGGTGGGCCGCGTGCACTCGCGCAGGCAGGCGGTGGTGGCCGCGCTGAAGGAGGCGGGTTTCGCGCCGCGCTTCGTGAACGGCGGTGGCACCGGCAGCCTGGAGTCCACGCGCGAGGACGCGAGCGTCACGGAGCTCACCGCGGGCAGCGGCCTGTACTCGCCGGCGCTCTTCGACGGCTATCGCGGCTTCCACCATCAGCCCGCGGTGGCGTTCGCCATCCCCGTCACGCGACGTCCCGGCCCGGGCCTCTTCACGCTGCAGGGGGGAGGCTTCGTGGCCTCCGGCTCGGCGGGCGTGGACAAGCTGCCCGTGCCCTACCTTCCCGAGGGCGCGAAGCTCCTCCCGCTGGAGGGCGCGGGCGAGGTACAGACGCCCATCGCGTACGCGGGGCTGGTGCCGCTGCCCCTGGGCGCGCCGGTGTTCTTCCGGCACGCGAAGGCGGGCGAGGTGTGTGAGCACTTCCGCACGCTGCTGCTCATCTCCGGCGGCCGCGTCGTGGAAGAGGTCCCGACCTACCGGGGCGAATGGGGGTGACGGCATGACGACCGAGGCGGCGAAGACGAAGACGTGGCGCAACTGGTCCGGCGGGGTGGTGGCCCATCCCTCCGGCTTCCTCCAGCCGGACTCCGTGGACGCCCTGAAGGCCGCGCTCCGCGACGCCAGCGCTCAATCGCGCACCGTGCGCGTGGTGGGCAGCGGCCACTCGTTCCCGCCGTTGTGCGCGACGGACGAGACGATGGTGTCGCTCGAAGCGCTGCGGGGCCTGGTGTCCGTGGACGACCGCACGCGCGAGGCCGTGGTGTGGGCGGGCACGAGCCTGCGCGAACTGGGGATGCTGCTCGCGTCGCACCGGCTCGCGATGGAGAACCTGGGCGACATCAACAAGCAGTCGCTGGGCGGCGCGCTGAGCACGGGCACGCACGGCACGGGCGTGGGACTGGGCATCCTCTCCACGCAGGCGGCGGAGATGACGCTCGTCACGGCGAGCGGGGACGAGGTGACGTGCTCGGAGGACACGTCGCCGGAGCTGCTCCAGGCCGCGCGGGTGTCCCTGGGCGCGCTGGGCGTGGTGACGCGGGTGCGGCTGCGCTTGCTGCCGGAGTACCGGCTGCGGCTGACGCGGCGGAACCTGGGGCTGGAGGAGTGCCTGGCGGGATTGGATGAGGCGCGTGCGCGCCACCGGCACTACGAGTTCTTCTGGTTCCCGCACTCCGACCGCGTGATGACGAAGGCGATGGACCTCACGGACGAGACCCCGCACGGGGTGGGCATGGGGCGCTGGTTCAGTGAGATGGTGATGGAGAACGCGGTCTTCGGCGCGGTGAGCCGTGCGTGCCGGATGCGGCCTGCGTGGTGCGCGCCGGTGAGCCGGCTGTCGGCGAAGCTGGCGTCGGAAGGCGTGCTGGCGGGGCAGAGCCACACGCTGTTCGCCACGCCGCGGCTCGTGCGCTTCCAGGAGATGGAATACGCCGTGCCGGTGGAGCGAGGGCCTGACTGCCTGCGCGAGCTGTCCGAATACATCACGCGCGAGCAACTGCCCGTGCACTTCCCGGTGGAGTACCGCTTCGTGCGCGGCGACGACGTGTTCCTCAGCCCGGCGCACGGCGGGGACCGCGCGTTCATCGCGGTGCATCAATACCGGGGCATGCCGCTGGAGCCCTACTTCTCCGGCGCGGAGGCCATCTTCCGCAACCACGGTGGCCGGCCGCACTGGGGCAAGCTGCACACCCAGACGGCTGCGACACTGAAACACCTGTATCCCCGCTGGGATGACTTCCAGCGCGTGCGCGAGCAACTGGACCCGGAGGGACGCTTCCTCAATCCCTATCTGAAACGTCTCTTCCTGGAGGAGGGTTCCCACCGGACCCGGGGTGAAATCGGAAGCGCGAGGCTCGCGTAAGGCGCGAAGCGCGTGACGCACCTTGGAGGCGGATTTTCGCGTCGTATCGCGTCAGACGATCCAGCAACCTCTCGATAATGCACAATCCAGCGCCCGGCATGCGGTTGGCTAGGGCACTGGCTGGCGCCAGGCCCGGTGGCGCCTTTTCGAGGGGGATGGATGCGGACGAAGTCTTCATGGAAGCGCGCGGTGACGGCGTCGATGCTGATGCTCGCCGTGGGGTGTCGCACGCCCGCCGTGGGCTTGAGGGCCGCGGGGGCGTCGGACTCGGGCAACTCGTCGGACTCGGGCGCTTCCAGCCAGGGTGACTCCAGCCAGTCGGACTCGGGCGCTTCCAGCCAGGGTGACTCCAGCCAGGGTGACTCCAGCCAGGGTGACTCCAGCCAGGGCGAGTCCAGCAAGTCCGACTCGGGCAACTCCAGCGGTGGGGATTCGAGCAAGTCGGGCTCCAATGGCTCCAGCGACGAGGGCTCCAGCGAGTCGGGCTCGGGCGAGTCCAGCGACTCCGACTCGGGCAACTCCAGCCAGGGGGATTCGAGCAAGTCGGACTCGGGCGACTCCTCGGGTTCCAGCGACCACAGCTCCAGAGAAGGGGGCTCCAGCCACTCCGGCTCCAGCGAGAACAGCAACGCGGGCACCAGCGAGTCGAACCAGGTGGACCAGGGCGACGACTCGCGCACGCGCAGTGAGAGCAGCAACGGCCGCGAGAACCAGCTCCTGTCGACGGCCACGGTGGCGCTGACGGTGATGGGCCTGGGCATCATCATCTGGCAGTCGTACGCGCGCGCGGAGCGGCGCAAGGGCAAGCGCCCCTCACCGAAGGAGGTGGGGCACGCGGCCCAGGTGTACCTGCGGGCTCGCACGCACCAGCTGCGAGAGGACCTGGCGTTGGGCGCGGGCCCGACGGTGGAGGACCTGGCGCAGGCGGCGCGCATCCGCCGTGAGAACCTGGATGTCTTCGGCAAGCTGCTGCGCACGCACCGCAAGGAGCTGCTGATGATGGCGGACGCGAAGACGCTGACGCCCGAGCGCGCCCGTGCCTGGCTGGAGCGCGTGGGCCAGCTGGCGCGCACCGAACCGCGCCTTGAAGAGGACCGTCAGGCCTTCATCCTGGAACAGGAGGGTGCGACCCAAGCGGCCGAGGCCCTCCAGTGAGGCCTCGCACAGCCTGGATGGGGTTGCTCACGGTGATGCTGTTGCCGGTGAGCGCGCAGGCTCATGAGCAGCTCCAGGACACACCGTTCGAAGAACCCCTGGGCCACCTCGCGGTGCCGGCGTTCTTGAAGGGGCTGTCCCCGGAGGTCGTCCTGGCCGAACGGGTCGCGGCACTGGAGGCCACGTCGGGCATCCTCCTGCGCGGTGCCGCGGCGCGGGATGCCTCGCTGGTCTCGGACGTGGAGGCGGGGCTCGCCGCCCTTCCTCCCGCGATGCGCCGTCCCCCAGGAGGCAAGTTGGAGTTCGCGCTCCACCCGGAGCCTGCGCCGCTGGGCCTGGGTGACGGCACGAAGGCCCGTCCGGACTGGTCGGAGCAGCGCGAGCAGTTCCACCTCTACCGCTACGCCCCTTCCGAGGAGCGTCGCGCCACGCTGCGCCTGTCACGCCTCACCGACACGGAGGCCGAACACGTGTGGCGCCGCCGTGCCGTGGTGCACGCCGTGATGCAGCGCTGGGACGACGCGCGCGGTTGGAGCCGGCGTCCCCAGTGGCGCAGGCTGGACGGATGGCTGCTCCCCTTCGAGCGCCCGCTCACGTGGAAGGAGTCCGCGAGCATCACCTACGCGGGAGCCTTCAGCCGCGCCCGGGGCCAGGTCAGCGCCTCGTTGGACCTCGTCACGTTCGCGGAGGAGCTGTTCGTCCCGGTGGAGTCCCTTCGTCCGGACGCATTGCCCGAGGATGATCAGGTGCGCTGTCAGGAGCTGTCCAAGACGCGCGCCCTGTCGGAGTTCATCTCGGAGGCGCGCCTGGGCACGCTGTCCTCGCGAGGAGACTGCCCGGCTTTCGACACGTGGGCGGAAGCGGATGCGCTCTCCCATCTGGAGGTCCTGCTCGTCGCGGCCACGGGCCGTCAGCCCCAGTCCCTCTTCGGCCACCTGCTCCTGCGCCCGGTCTGGCGCGAAGGCGCCACGGTGCAGGGCCCTGGCTTCGAGCGCGTCGTGCAGCTCGTGGCCCTCACCGGAATGGAAGAGAAGGGCCTGGGCTACCTGATGAAGGGCATGACGGGCGGCTACAGCACCGTCTTCCTCACGGGCACCCTGGGCGACGTCACCCACGAGTCGCTGGAGCTGGAGCAGCGCACCATCCGCCGCTTCCGGTTGAACCTCACGCCCGGCGAGTCCCAGCGCATGCTGGAGCGCATCTGGGAGCTCGAGCGTCGCGGCTACCTGGGCTACTACTTCTTCACCGACAACTGCGCCGCCGCGCTGCTCTTCCTCCTCAATGGCTCGCTGGAGAACGGCCGTCACGTGAGCGCCCCCGGCACGCTGTGGGTCCTGCCCACGGCCACGCTGGACACGCTGGCGAAGACGAACGTCGTGGACGCGAAGGGACTCACGGTGCCGCTGCTGGAGCACGTCCCGGACGCCCTCGAATCCACGGGAGACCGCGCCCGGCGCGCGCTCGTGGAAGAGGAGCGGCTGCTCACGAAGCTGGCCTCCCTGCTTCCATCCACCTCGCTCGCGCCGCTGCACCACCTGCACCGCCGCCTCCAGTCCCCTGAACCCGACGTGCGCAGGCAGGCCTACGAACTGCTGCCTCACGCAGTGACGACAGCGCTCGACGCCGCTCCTCCATCCGCGCGCGCCGAAGCCCGCGATGCCCTGCACGCCTACGTGGCGCACGCGGTGCGGGTGGAGCGCGCGGCGGTGGACCAGGCCGAAGGGGAGAAGCTCGCCATCGAACGTGAGCGCTTCGTCGCCCTCGAGCTGAAGGGACAGGGCGGCGCCGCCCAGGGCGTCAAGGACCGGCAACTCCTCTTCGAGCGCGAGGACGACATGCAGCGCAAGCTCGCGGTGCTCGACCGCACGGCCCTGCTCCAGCAGGCCCTGGACACCGCCATCAAGCGGCCGCCCACGCCAGACGAGCTCAAGGCCCTGGTCCGCGCGGAGCACACCGAAGCCTCCTTCGCCGCGGCCACCGAAGCGCAGGGCGAGCTCAACGATGGACCGCTCGCGGACGTGGATCCGCGGGCCTTCCTCGCGAAGGACCATGAACAGAAGGTGGAGCTCGAGACCACCTGGGCCCGGGGCGCGCTGCGCGAATCCGGCGCGGCCCGCACGGTGGTCAGCGGCGGCGTGGACTTCCCGGAGGTGGGCGCCGCGCGGCCGGTGGTGAGCCTGCGCACCTCCGCGATGAACGAGGCCCTGGGCGACGCGCGCCTGCACGGCTTCCAGTCCAGCAGCGAGCTGCGCGTGCTGGACGGAGAGCTGTCGGTGGAGCCGCGCTGGGGCGTCCCTCGCATCCTCGGCTCGCGCCTGACGCTGGTGGGCTACCGCACGCTGCTGCCCGAACTGCCCCAGCAGCAACGGTCGTTCTCCGACTCATTGGGCTGGGGCGCGGAAGCGAAGATGTCCACGGACATCGACCGTCCGCTGCCCTACCGCGCGACGGTGGAGGCGGAGGCGCTGGGCGTGGTGGCGGCCTCGGAGCGCTTCGACACCTTCCTCGCGGTGGGGTTGGGCGCCCAGGCCACGATGGCCTGGAGCCCCAGGGAGACGGTCCCCACGGTGGGGCCCCGTCTGTCATTGTCCCATCGCATGGGCCTGCCCGGCCCGGGCAACAGCGCCCTGCGCCTGGAGGCCACGTACGTGCCGTCGTGGCGCACGGGCATCACGCCGGGCTTCACGCACGAGGCGGACGCGACGCTCCAGGTGGAGTGGTACCTGGGGCGCATCTCCCGGTGGAGCGTGCTGCTCACTCCCCGCGCACAGGTCCACTGGGAGGGGACACTCGCGTCGTGGGCAGGTCCCGGGAGAAGTCTCGCGAGCCTTCCGGAAGGGCTGGCGCGACATCGCCTTGCGCTAGGAGTGGAGGTCCGCTGACGTACTGCGAGCGGAAGACGGGGACCTCACCGGTGAACACCGGGCGGCTGGCGGCGCCGCAGAGCGCTCCGATGAACAGGCCGATGACGTGCAGCATCGTCCAGTTCGTCCAGCCCAGGCCGTAGAAGACGCGCACGGAGCCCACGCTGAAGACGTTGAAGGCCACGAAGAACGCGGCGGGCACCACCACCGAAGCGACGAGCGCGGCGGCCAGCGCCCGGCGGGGGCGTCCCGCGTGGAAGCCGCCGAACGTGCCGGCCAGCAGGCCGTTGAACAACGGAATGAAGAACGTGACGGCGCTGATGAGCACCATCGTCAGCACGCTCACGTCGAACCGGTTGTGCTTCCAGACGACGCGGCTCTCCTCCACGCGCGTGTCGGGCGGGAGGGTCGCGTACTCGGACCGCCCGTTCTCCATCTCGAAGCGGCGCTCCGGAAGCGCGACGCGTCCGGATTCCTCCGTATAGGTCTCATCCATGGAGCTTGTCCTCCGTGCGGGCGGGGGAAGAACGTGCCCGGACACCTTGGGAGATGGTGCTGGAAGCGGGCGGGTGGAAGGGCTGACGGCTCCACCGGTCCTCGGGGAGGAAGGCGCATGCCGTGCCTGCCCGCCGGGAATTTCCCGACCCGGCGTGGGGGCGGATGCCGCACACGGGGGCTGTAACGCACCGGAGACTTGGCGTCCGGTGGCTGGCGGCTATGCTGCCGCGCCTCTGCCGTACCGCTTCCCAGCCTGGATGGATTCCATGAGCCTTCGCCGCAACCTGCTGACCATCGCCGTCCTCTCCTCCGCGCTGCTGTCCGCCTGCGCGCTGCGCCCGCGCTACAACGAAGTCATCCAGGCGAACGGCGCCACCGAGCTCCAGGCGGGCCAGCTCGTGGTGCTGCGCGTGACGGACGCCGCGACGGGCCAGCCGGTGAAGGGCGCCAAGATTCTCGGTGGCGAGTACCGCAACCACATCAACGCGACCACCGACGAGAACGGCGAGTTCTCCCTCCAGCTCGACCCGGGCCTGGTGAAGGAGAACCCCCTGGTGGAGGTCGTGCTGCCCAAGGGCGTGGCCCGCTACAAGCTCCAGGTGGTGCCCTCCGGTCAGGCCCCGGCCCCCGAAGGCGCCCCCATCGCTCCCCCGGCCGAGTCCGCCGTGGAGCCGTCCACCACGCCCGCGACGCCCGGCGCTCCGTCCGAGACCGCGGCCCCGGCGGCCTCCGAAACGGCGAAGTAGGTCCGGTTCGTCAGGTGAACCAGCGAATCAGGCGCCTGCCCTGCAAGCGCCTGAACGCACCCAGCCGCCGCTGGAAGTCCTCGCCGATGGTGACGAAGCGCACGCCGCAGCGTCCCCGCGTGCGCTCCCCGGCGGAACGTCGGGACCACATCACCTGGGCCTGGAAGGGGACCTCCTCGTCCCCCAGCAGCAACGCGCCTTCGACGAGATCGCCCGCCTTCATCGGCTGGAGCATCTCCGCGCAGAAGCCGCTCTCCGACACATCCCGCGTGTAGAGCGGCAGCATGCCGCGCAGACGGACGGCCAGGCGATGCTCGAAGCGAGGCACGGCTCGGGGGAGATGCATGCCCTCGAATCCTGTCCGATTCCGTCTGGGGAGTAAAATTGCGCCAATAGAAAGCAGGCGGCAGGCGGACCCGGCGTGCAAAGCCTGAGATTCGTTGAGAAATCTCCTGGGAGGAGGGAGCGGGCCATGTCGAAGGCATTCACCAAGGAAGACGGGGGCGGCGACGAGGGGCTCACCCCCGCGCGTCCACGGTCGACGTCGGCGGAGCAGCGCTACATCACGCCGGAGGGCTACCGCGCGCTCCAGGAGGAGCTGCTGGAGTCGCAGGGCCCCGCTCCTCAGGACTGGCCGGAACTGGAAGCGGGAGTGCGCAAGCGCGAACGGGAGCGACGGGCGCGCGAGCTCACCGCCATCTTGGAGGACGTGCGGGTGGTGGAGCCGGATCCATCGCAGGCGGGCCGCGTCTTCTTCGGCGCGTGGGTGGTGCTGGAGGACGAGGACGGCGCGCGCATGCGCTATCGCATCGTCGGTCCGGATGAGGCGGACGTGAAGGCGGGGCGGCTGAGCGTGGAGTCCCCGCTGGCGCGCGCGCTCCTGGGCAAGGAGTCCGGCGAGGCCGTGCAGGTGGAGCGTCCGCGCGGCACGGTGGAGTACGAAATCCTCGCGGTGGAGTACGCGGAGTCCGAATCGGCCACTGCCGCGCCGTGATTCAGCGCTTCGTGGCGATGACGGTGACGAGCCGGCCAAAGGGCTCCGGCATGTCGCCCTCGCGCACCTCCACGTCGAACCCCGCCGCCTCCAGCAGCGCGCGGGCGCGGGGCACGAGGAACGTCAGGTAGTACATGACGAACGGCGGCTTCCAGAGCGCATTGCGCACGCGCATGGCGGCGTTGAAGCCCTTCGCCACCCAGTAGCCGGGGTTGAGCGCGGACGGCGGCCTAGCGGTGACGAAGACGAAGCGGCCACCGGATTTCAGCGCCCTCGCGATGCCCTCGACGAGGCGCGGCTCGTCCGCCTCCAGGATGTGCCCGAAGGCGCCGAAGCTGGTGATGAGGTCGAACGTCGCGTCGAAGGGCAGCGCCAGTGCATCGCCCCGGACGAAGTCGAGCGCAGCGCTGCCCGGGGCATCCGCGAGCCTGCGCCGCGCTTCATCCAGCATGCCCTGGCTCAGGTCGAACCCGACGACGCGCTCACGGCACAGCGGGCGCAGCACGCGCATCGCGGCGCCGGTGCCGCAGCACACGTCCAGCGCGCTGCCCACGCTGCCTTCGGGCCCTATGTGCGCGAGCGCGGCCTTGAGCACCGGATCCGGCGTGCGGAAAGGCGTGTGCTCGAACTTGGGCGCGAGCAGGTCGTAGCCCTGCTCGACGGAGGTGAGGGCCTGCCGTGCAAGCTCGCGGAAGGTGGGGCCGTCGCGGTGGAACATGGGACGAGGTGTACCCACATCCCCCCGGTCCCGCCACCGGGGTGGAGAGGGACTCGATGGGATTTGAATGTTCCGGCGGGGGCCCCGTCAGTCAGGACAAGCAACTCGGACGGAGGATGGAAGACATGGCTTTCAAGCTCGGACTCGCGACCCTGGCCTTCGGTGCAATGCTGCTCGGTTCCTCCACGTCGTTCGCGGCGGACTGGCGCGGCCCGACCCGGGCGGATGCGCAGTGGGGCGGCCAGCAGCGGTACAACGGCGGCTGGGATTCCGCGCCGCAGGGCCAGGCGTTCCGCTACGACAATGACGACGCGAAGACGCGCCGCTTCATGGGCTGCCGCGGCCCGAACTGCGGCAACTACGGCCCCATGCCGCGCCCGGTGGATTCGCGCGGACGCTACGAGCTGCAGACGGTGGAGCGCTGGGTGCCGGCGCGCTACGAGCAGGTCTGGGTCCCCGAGCAGTGCGTGTCCCGTGGCCGCCGCGGCCGCCACGTGAGCTGCTCGCCGGGCTACTACGACCAGCGCTATGTGGCGGGCGG
The DNA here is from genome assembly GCF_009909105.1 of Corallococcus exiguus. Lineage (NCBI taxonomy): Bacteria > Pseudomonadati > Myxococcota > Myxococcia > Myxococcales > Myxococcaceae > Corallococcus > Corallococcus exiguus. The sequence goes on along the minus strand of NZ_JAAAPK010000005.1, from coordinate 555,790 downwards.
CTACCAGGCGGTGACGGAGTGGGTCTGGGTGCCGTACGGCGGGCGCCGCTGGCAGACGGTGGTCTACTACCCGTAGCCAACACGAGGAGACGAGGCGGGACGGACGACGCAAAGGGGAAGCAGGGGAACAACGCGGGGCGGCACCTGGTGTGGGGACTCCAGGTGTCGCCCCGCGGTGTTTTTTCGCGGGCGGGCCTGTTAGGCAGGGCCCGCATATGGGGACCGCATTCATCACGGGCGCGGGCGTGCGCATCGGCAGCGCGGTGGCGCGAGCACTCGGCCGCGCCGGCTACGACCTGGCGCTTCACGCGAACCGCTCCATGGAGCCGCTGGAAGCACTGGCGCAAGAGCTGCGGGAGCTGGGCCGCGGCGTCACGCTGTACAGCGGCGACCTCTCCGACGCGCAGGCCGTGGACGCGCTGGGCGCTCGGGTCCGGGAGGCGCACCCCGCGCTGGACGTGGTCGTCCACAACGCGGGGCTCTACGAACGCGTGGACTTCGAAGCCGTGACGCGCGAGCAGTACCGCCGCATGCTCGCCGTGAACGTGGACGCGCCCTTCTTCCTCACGCAGGCGCTGCTGCCGTCGCTGCGCGCGGGGAAGGACCCGCTGGTGGTGCACCTCACGGACATCGGTGGGGAGCGGGCGGTGAGCCACTACTCGCACTATTCGGTGAGCAAGGCAGGGCTCGTGATGCTGACGCGAGCGTTGGCGGTGGAGCTGGCGCCGCACGTGCGCGTCAACGCCATCTCGCCGGGCGTGGTGGCCTTCCCGGAGCACTTCGACGAAGCGGCGCGGAAGGAAGTGCTCGACCGCGTGCCCATGGGCCGCGAGGGCAGCGTGGAGGACGTGGCGCGCACGGTGGTGTTCCTCGCGCGCGAGGCGCCGTACCTCACCGGGCAGGTCATCGCCGTGGATGGCGGAAGGAGCGCGCAGCTGTGAGCCATGAACCCGTGTGGATGCACCCCGTGGTCACCGACGCGCAGGGCCGTCCGCTGGACGTGATGGAGCTGCGTGGGCTCACGGTGGACGTCATCGTGGGCCTCTACAACCGCGAGCGCGTGACGCCGCAGCCCCTGCGGCTGGACGTGGCGCTCTTCCTGGACGCGAGGCAGGCGGCGGTGGGCGGGAGGCTGGCGAACACCGTGCACTACGGGCGCCTGGCCGGAGAGCTGCGCTTCCTCCTGGATGCGTGCCGCTTCGAGTTGTTGGAGTCCGCGGCGGAGGCGGTGTGTCGCTATCTCCTGGCGCCGCCCACGGACGCCGCGCCGCACGCGTTGCTGCACGCGGCCACGGTGCGGGTCACCAAGCCGGAGGCGCTGACGGGCTGGGCCATCCCGTCGCTCCAGGTGCACCGCACCGCGGAGGAGATGGTGTACCGGACGGAGGCGAAGCCCTTCGGTCACGTGGACGTCATCCACGAAGGAGCGACCTACGGCGTGTACCGGCTGCGGGTGGATCCGGGAGGCAGCATCCCGCCGCGCGCGGACGGCCACACGGAAGGAATGGAGCTGGTGCTGGGCGCGGGGCTGGTGCTGCAAGGGCAGCCAGTGGGGCGGGGGATGGCGTTCAGCGGACCGGAGGTCTTCGGGCACGGCTACGACAACCCGACGGCGACCGAGCAGACAGTGCTGGGAGTGTACCGGCCGCGCCTGGTGCTCTCCGAAGGGGGCGCTTCCGGAGAGGCCGCGCCGGTAGGGGCGGGCACGCTGTACTACCTGCCCGAGTAGGCCCCGGGCGTCCAAGCGACGGGGGCGGGAGGGTATGCTAGCTGTAGAGGCGCCTCGTTCTTGAAGGACGCAACGGATGATCCTGGACCGGCGGATTCAGCTTTTCGTGGTGCTCGCGGGGCTGTTCATCACCTCGCTGGTGGTGGGCGACATCATCGGGGTGAAGCTGTTCGAAGTGCACCTGGGCCCGGTGGTGGCGGTGATGTCGGTGGGGATGTTGCCGTTCCCGGTGACGTTCCTGCTGACGGACATCCTCAACGAGTTCTACGGCAAGAAGGTCGCGCGGTTCGTGACGTGGGTGGGCTTTGTCATGGCCATCTTCACGTTCGTGATTGTCGCGCTGGCGGGCCAGATTCCGTGGGCGCCAATGACGGAGGCCAAGGACTACAGCGGGACGGTGGCGGCGTCGTTCAACAACGTCTTCGGCGGTTCGCAGCGCATCCTGGCGGCGTCGATGGTGGCGTACCTGGTGGCGCAGTTCCTGGACATCTCGGTGTTCAACCTGCTCAAGCGGGTGACGAACAACCGGATGCTGTGGCTGCGGGCCACGGGCTCCACGGTGGTGTCGCAGCTCATCGACACGGTGGTGGTGCAGTTCATCGCCTGGACGGGCGTGCTGCCGCGGGAGGTCATCTTCCGGATCATCTTCACCTCGTACGCGGTGAAGCTGCTGGTGGCCATTGGCCTGACGCCGCTCGTCTACCTGGGGCACGCGCTGGTGGAGCGCAAGCTGGGCATCGCCCCGGTGGTGCTGGGCGAGGACGGTGAGCCGGTGAACCTCGTGACCACCAAGGCCGAGCCCCCGTCGGCGGCCGCAGCCTGAACGCGGTAGAGGGTCTGCGGACCGTGGTCGGCTTGAACCCGCCTCCTGGTTCTGTTCCGCTTCAGCGACAGGAGGGTGCCCCATGCAGTTCACGCTCGCGGATGTCTGTGGTCCACCGCCGCCGACGGTAGGGTTCTTCTACGCACTCTGGCTCTCGCCGGTGGTGGTGTTCCTGCTGCTGCGATGGTTGCGGCGCGGAGCCCGCGACGGCCATGACGTCCTGGGCCTGATGGCACCGTCGTCCCGGAGCTCCGTCTCGGCCTTCCGTGACCTTCTGACCTGGGGCTGCGTGGCGGTGGCCTTCATCGGACCGCTGCTGCTCGGCATGGCGATCCTCATCAGCGAGGCCATGCTGGTGGAGCCTGTCGCGCGGGAAGGGGATGGCATCGACCCCACCCACTGGAAGTGGTTCGCCGCGATGACGCTGCTGTTCGTCCTCGTGCGCATGAAGTGGCTGCGGAGTGCTTCGTCCCACGGGGACGTGCTCCACATCGCCTGAACGAACAAAAGGGGCAGGGCTCGAAGCAGGAGCCCTGCTCACACCGTGTTTCAGCGGGCGTTCGACGCCGGGTGCTTGAGCACCTGCATCGTGCCTCGCGTGACGCCGAACTGCTCGTGCACCGCGGCGCGCTTCACCGCCTCCGCTGGCGACAGTCGGCCCGCGAGCAGCTCCTGATACGCGCCCAGCACTCGCGTGGCCTCCTCGCGCGTCTCGCGCACGAACTCCACGCGGAAGCGTCGCACGCCGCGCTCCAGCAGCCGGGGCACCAGTGACGCCGCGCTCTGTGCCTGCGCGTTGAACACCGTGTTGCGGCACCCCACGTCCACGATGACCGGATGCTCCAATCCCAGCCGGTCCTTCAGCGCGATGGCGTGCTTCTCACACGGCCGTCCACAGGTCTTGTAATCGCGCCCGTTGGACAGCGTGTGTGAATACACGCAGTGCTCCGTGTGGAACGTCGCGATGTGGTGATGCAGCGCCACCGCGAACCGGTGCGCCGGTGCCTGCTCCAGCAGCGCGAAGAGCTGCTCCGAATCCAGGTCGTGCGACACCGTCAGCGTGTCCAGCCCCAGGCTCAACAGGTGCGCCGCCGTCAGCGAATTCGTGACGTTCAGCGAGAAGTCCCCGTGCAGCACCGGCCGCGACGCCCCCGCCGGCTGCTCCAGGAAGTGCATCATCGCGCCCCAGTGGCGCACCAGCACCGCGTCCGGGCGCAGCCGGTCCAGGCGCGTGTCGTAGCCCTCCTCGCCGGGCTTCTGCACGCGCACCGTGGCGATGGTGACGCGCAGCCCCGCCGCGCGCGCCCGCTCCACTGCCTTCTGGAGCCCCACCATCTCCATCCAATCCAGCTCCACCTCGCGCAGGCCCGCGGCGATGACCGCCTCCAGTTGCGCGTCGTCGCGGCACAGCGGCAGCAACCGGGGAGCCTCTTCCGAAGGCCGCAAAGCCACCTTCGCCAGCAATGCCTGACGCACGCTGGCCTCCACCGGCTCCGTGCTCACCGTCCGCACGGGGCCGCGCTCCACGTCCGCCGTCAGCTCCGCCACCAGTTGCCGCCGCAGCGCCTTCAGCTCCGACACCGGCAGGTGCAGCCCCGGCGCCAATCCAGACGCATCCAGCTCCGCTAGGTGGAACGACGTCCCGCCCAGCGCGGCCAGCTTGTCCTTGAGCAGCGCCGCGTCCACGCCCGCGCCCCGAGACGGCGCAAGCACCGTCGTACCCACGGCCTCACGCGTGAACCGCCCGGTGCTCATCCGCACGCGCAGCGGTGAGCCCTCCGCGCCGGACACCACCAGTGACAGCGGGATGCGGCCCTCGGGCTCACCCTCCGCGAGCAGGTCTCCCGTGCGCCGCGCGAGCGCCGGATCGCTGTTCAGCCACACGCGCTGCCCCGGCGCCACGCGGCCCAGGTCCGGACCCGGATGGCCAAAGCCCAGCACCCACGCGTCGCCCTCGCGCTCCACTCGGAAGATGGGGCCGCCCGGCTCGTGCTTGTCCTCCGGCGCTCCCGCGTCGAACACCACGCCCATGCCCGGTCGCGGATCCACGTCCGCGGGGTCGGGCTCGCCCGTGAGCGGCGCGGACACGTTGCCCGCCGGGGCCTCCGGGCGCTCGTCGCCAAGACCCAGCGCGCCCGTCCACGGCCGGTCGTCCGGCACCACGAGCACGTCCTTGCCAGCCACCGCATGCACCCGGCCCAGGTACAGCCCGCGGTGCTTCGGGAAGCGACCTTCCACCAGCGTCTGGTGGTCGGAGCCCGCCAGGAAGCCGTGAGAGAACCCACGGCTGTACGACAGCGACATCTCCGCCAGGTCCTTCGCCAGCCGCGCGCTGTCGGGCTTGCCCACCATCACGCCATCCAACCAGCGGCGATAACCCTGCACCGTGCTGGAGACGTATGCCGGCCCCTTGAGCCGGCCTTCAATCTTCAGGCTGTGCACGCCGATGTCCGCCAGCTCCGGCACCGCGCGCACGCCCGCCAGGTCCTTGGGGCTGAGCAGGTACTTCACCTCGCCCAGGTCGCGCGTCTCGCCGTCCACCACCAGGTCGTACGGCAGCCGGCACGATTGCGCGCACTGGCCCCGGTTCGCGGACCGTCCGCCCCACGCTTCGCTCGTGAGGCATTGACCGCTCCACGACATGCAGAGCGCGCCGTGGATGAAGACCTCCAGCTCGATGTCCGTCTGCGACGCCAGCCGGCGGATCTCCGCCACCGACAGCTCGCGCGGCACCACCATGCGCGTGAAGCCCAGGCCCGTGGCGAACCGCGCCCCTTCCGCGCTGGACAGCGTCATCTGTGTGGAGGCGTGCAGCTCCAGCTGCGGGCAGATGGCTCGCGCCAGCAGCGCCACCGCCGGGTCCTGCACGATGAGCGCGTCCACCCCGGCCTTCGCCACGCCGCGCAGCAGGTGTTCCACCACCGGCAGCTCCGGCTCGAACACCAGCGTGTTCAGCGTCACGTAGGCGCGCGCGCCGGCCCGGTGGATGAGCCCCACCGTCTCAGCCAACCGCTCGAGCGAGAAGTTCTCCGCACGGGCCCGCGCGTTGAAGCCTTCATCGAGCCCGAAGTAGACGGCGTCCGCGCCACTGGCCAGGGCGGCACGCAACGACTCCAGGTCACCAGCGGGGGCGAGGATTTCGGGGCGTCGGGGAGACATGACTCCTACCTAGCACGCCCGTTCCCGCCGCTCCCCTCTTGCGACCTGTCCACTCCACCCCGGACGGGCACCCGTTTGAGGGGAGGGATGCCATCCCATGCGAGGCACGGGGATGTTGTTCGTGGAGAACGGACAGGGGCGTGAGCGCCCTCGTGCCGGGTTGCGGACCGTGGACGGAGTCCCCACCCTTTGATGCAGGAGGTCGTGATGCTCGAGGTCGTCGTCTACATGAAGCGCACCTGCCCTTATTCGCGGCAGGCCATGGACCTGCTCAACGAGAAGGGCTGCGAGTTCCAGAAGGTCGACGTCGCCGCGGACGAAGAGCGTCACAAGGAGATGCTGCGGCGCTGCGGCCGTCAGACCGTGCCGCAGATCTTCATCGCGGGACGCCACGTCGGTGGCTGCGATGACCTGTACGATCTGGAGGCACGCGGGGAACTGGACGCGCTCCTCGGCCAGAAGGCCCAGGACTCCACCTCACCCTGAAGCCATCCTCCGCCGTCGCGTCCGGGTCGTGTTCCTCCTGCCGGGGGACACGGCCTGCGTGTTTCCCGGGCGCTCGCGTCGCCCCTCCGGGCAGTGGCTGGGACGGGGCCGGCGGCGGAACTTGTCGCGCTCTTGGGACGGGGCCTCGCGGTAGGAGCCTTGAAGCCCGTCCTGCGCGCGGTGCCCACCCTCCGGCACATCCGCGGGCCGCTGTCGCCAAGCCCAACCGCGTGGATTCACACTCCTGCCCGCCTGCCCTGCGACCGGGCGGCGGTGATGCCCACGGCTGACGGGGAATGCCCGGCACGCATGTTCCCGTTGCCCGCCGACCCCGCGAGCGCACCCCGCGCCGTGAACCCCTACGAGGAGTCCACATGCGCTTCCGCCAGACCCTGACGACCATCGTCTGTGCCACCGGGATGCTCGCGGGCACCGTCGGCTGTACCGGCAAGGTCGAGCCCGCGCCCGCGACAGCCACACCTCCGGGCACATCCGGTCCACCCATCATCACTCCGCCTGGGCGGCCCCAGACGCCGACCGACGCGGGCACGTCTCCGGACGAGGACGGAGGCGTCGCCACGGACGGCGGCACCACCCCCACGGATCCAGTGGACCCACCGCCCACGGAGGAGCCCCAGGAGCCCGAACCGCCGCCGCCCGCCGAGCCGCAATACACGCGCGTGCTCTGGGTCTCTCCCAGCGGCAACGACTCCGCTGCGGGCACGGAAGCGCTGCCCCTGCGCACGGTGGCGCGAGCCCTGTCCCTGGTGAAGCCCGGCGAGGCGGTGTTCCTCAAGTCCGGCACCTGGCGCGAACACGTGCCGCTGACGGAGCGGCAGGGCACGGCGGACAAGCCGCTGACGCTGAGGGCCGCACCGGGCGCCACGGCCATCCTCAAGGGCGGCTCCATTGGCGAGACGGCGCTGGTGGACGTGAGCGGCGCGTACTGGAACATCCAGGGGCTCACGGTGGACGTGGGCGGCGAGTCCGCCTTCGCGGTGATGTGGCGCGGCGCGGGCGCGCACCACGGCGTGCTCCGGGACAGCATCGTGAAGAACGGCACGGAGGGCGCGGGCGTCTACGTGACGGAGAAGGCGCACGACGTCCTCATCGAGGACAACGACATCTCCCACTTCGACAAGGGCGACGTGGACAGCCACGGCGTCTGTGTGCAGACCTCCGCGAGCAACGTGGTGGTGCGCGGCAATGACATCCACCACAACTCCGGCGACGGGGTGCAGTGCCTGGGGCCGGAGGGCGGCGCCACCAATCCAGGCACGCCGTTCGACAACCTGCTCGTGGAGGACAACCAGCTCCACGACAATCGGGAGAACGGCGCGGACATCAAGACGTGCACCCGCGTCACGCTGCGCGGCAACACCATCTACAACCACCGCGAGGTGTCCACCTCCGCGGGCGAGGGCGTCATCGTCCACATGTCCCCGTCCGACGTCACGCTGGAGGACAACGTCTTCTACGCCAACGCGCGCGCCATCCAGATTGGCGGCAACCGCGAGGGCGCGCCCCCCACGCGCGTCATCCTGCGCCGCAACCTCATCCACGACGGCCTGGGCGAGGCGGACGGAGAAGAGGGCACCGGCATCCGCATCGACGCGTCCGTGGACGTGAAGGTGCAGCACAACACCGTGTGGAACCTGAGCGGCGCGTGCCTCATCTTCGGCACGGGCTCCAACGGCGCGAGCCAGGGCCTGGATGTGCGCAACAACATCTTCGCCGGCTGTGGCATCACCGCGCGCGGCGGCGCGGGCCGGAGCGGCGCGGTGGTGGACGGCAACCTGTACTTCCGGACCAGTGGCGCGGCGGTGTTCAACCTGGAGGGTGCCACCCTGGGCCTGGCGGACTGGCGCACGAAGGCCGGCCTGGACAAGCGCTCCCAGGAGCGCGCGCCCGGCTTCGTGGACACGGGCTCGGACGACTACCAGCTCTCCACGCAGTCCCCCGCGCGCGAAGCGGGCCTGTCCCTGGGCCTGCCCTTCTGCGGGGCGGCGCCGGACCAGGGTGCCTTCGAGTCAGGCTGCCCCTGACCCCGGGGGTTGTGTAGACTCTGGGGCCCCTCGCTCCGGAGTCCAGCGCCCCGTGTCGGCCCCGTCGGAACCCGCCTTCGGCATCGTCCTGGTCCCCCCAGGGTCGGTGGCTCGAGAACCCCTGAACGCCGCCGCCGAGCGCGCGGGCCTGCGCGTGGTGGACGACCCGGACGACGCAGCCCTGGCGCTGGTGGACCTCACCGCCCCCGGCTGCGGCCCCGCGGTGGTGGAACTGCTCACGTCCCTCAACGGGCCGCACCTCACGCTCCTCGCGGTGGTGTCCCCGGAGCCGCGGGGCTTCGCCGCCGTGGACACGCTGCGCCCCGCGGACATCGTCACCCACCAGGGCCTTCCGCACGAGCTCACCTGGCGCCTGCAGCGCGCCGCGGAGCGCCACCGCGAGCGTGAGGAGCAGGCCCGCAGCCAGACGGACCTGGCGCTGCTGCTGGAGCTCACCGCCGACTACGCGGAGAGCTCCGACGTGGAAGCGCTCCTGCATGGCGTGACGCGACGCCTGGCGGAGCAGCTGGACATCGCGCGCGCCACGCTGGTGATGGTGGGCGGCGGCGTGGACGAGGGCGTCATCGTCGCCGCCAGCGACGACCCGGGCATGAAGGACCTGCGCATCGACCTGGCGCGCTACCCGGAAATCCGCGAGGTGGTGCGCACCGGCAAGCCCGTGGTCATGCAGGAGGCCGCCACGCACCCGCTGCTGGGCGACCTGGAGCGTCGGGCCGTGGCCGCGCGAGGCATCCACGCCATCGCCGCGCTGCCCCTGCCCATCCGAGGCCAGGTGCGCGGCGTGCTGCTGCTCCGCGCGGCCGGGCGCAGGCGGGCCTTCAGCACTCGCGAAATCGACTTCCTCACCACGGTGGCCCACGCGACGGCGGTGGCCCTGCGGAGCGCGTCGGTGCTCCAGTCCGTGCAGACGGCGCGGCTGGCGGCGGAGGAGAAGGCCGCGTCCTTCAAGCCCTACCAGCTCTTCTTCGCCCACGTGAGCGAGGGCGTGGCCATCCTCGATGACGAGGCCGCCGTGCTGTCGCTCAACCCCGCGGGCGCGCAGATGCTGGACACGACCGCCGGCGAGGCGCGTGGCAAGCACCTGAATCAAATCACCCAGCCGGTGGACGACGGCGTGCTGATGGAGTTGGTGACGTCCGCGTCGCGCGGCGAGGCGCGCATGGGCGTGGACGTGGTGGTGCGCACGCCCGCGGGCCGCTGCCTCACGCTGTCCATGTCCGCGGCGCCGCTGCGCGACGAGGACGCGGCCACCATCCTGTCCTTCCGCGACGTGACGCACGCTCGCAAGCTGGAGGACGAGCTGCGCAACACGAAGGACTTCCTGGAGCGGCTCATCGACTCGTCGGTGGACGCCATCATCGCGGCCGACCTGAAGGGGCGCATCATCCTCTTCAACAAGGGCGCGGAGGCCATGTGCGGCTACACCCCGCAGGAGGCCCAGGAGAAGCTCAACGCGCTCCAGCTCTACCCGCCCGGCGTCGCCCAGCGAATCATGGCCCAGCTGCGCGGGCCCGACATGGGCGGCAAGGGCCGGCTGTCACTCACGCGCCAGGAGCTGATGCACCGCTCCGGTGAGCGCGTGCCCGTGAACATGACGGCCTCCATCGTCTACGAGGGCGGCCGCGAGTCCTTCACCGTGGGCATCTTCACGGACCTCCGGGACCGGGTGCAGCTGGAGCGCAAGCTGTCGGACGTGGAGAACCGGCTGGAGGAGAGCGAGAAGAACGCCGTCATCGTCGCGCTCGCCGGCACCGCGGCCCACGAACTCAACCAGCCTCTCACCTCCGTGATGGGCTACGCGGAGCTGCTCAAGCGCAAGCTCAAGGAGGAGGACTTCGCCTGGAGGCCGGTGGACATCATCTACCGCGAGGCGGAGCGCATGGCGGAGATCGTCCGGAAGATCGGGAAGATCACCCGCTACGAGACGAAGTCGTACGTGGGGGCGCAGCAGATCCTCGACCTCGACAAGGCCAGCTCCCATGAAGAGTGAGGTCCTCGCCGTGCGCCCGTCCGGAAATCTGGCCCCCGACGCCTTCCAGGCCTTCTTCGACGCGCTGGACGAGCCGGCCGCCGTTTGCGACGTGTCCCTGCGCATCGCGGCCGTGAACCCCGCGCTGCGCCGCTTCTGCGCCATGCACGAAATCAGCGTGGACGTGGTGGCCGAAGTGCTGGCGAGCGCCGTCGCGCCGGAGGACGGGCAGTCCCACGAGTTCGACCTCGTGCTCCAGAGCGGCACGTCGCTGGTGCTCACCCTGTCGCGCCGGGCGGACACCGTGGCGGTGCGCGTCCGCGTGGACACCGAAATCATCAGCGGCCGGCTGGTGGTGGCGGAGCGGGCCCTGCTGGAGCAGGCGCGCACGGAAGGCGTGCTCCTGGACCTGGGCCGCAGCGTGGCGGAAGCGGGCGGCGAGGAGGAGCTGGTGGCCGCGGTGGCGCGCGGCGTGAAGGAGCTCTTCCCCGGCCGCGCCTTCTGCATCCGCATCGTGGATGCGCGCACCGGCGGCCTCACGTCGCTCTACGCGGAAGGCCGCCTCAAGGAGGGCGCGCATGAACCGCTGGTCCTCTTCCAGCGCTCGGTGGAGAAGACCAACCTCACGCAGACGGCGCTGCCCCAGGGGCGGGTGACCATCTCCGAAGAGGTGCCGCTGCTCTTCCACGGCAGCACCCGCGCGGTGAGCGCCCCGCTGGTCGCGAGCGGCCAGCTCTTCGGCGCCATCAACATGGAGTACCCGGAGGGCCTGGACGCGGACCCCGCGCACGACGAGCGCGTGCTGCTCCAACTGGCCAGCCAGGTCGCCGTCGCGGTGAAGAACGCGAAGCTCATCGACGAGCTGACGTTCGTGCGCAAGTACCTGGAGGAGCTGCTGGAGAAGGCCAACGCCCTCATCCTGGTGGTGAACCGGGACAAGCAGGTGGTGGTCTTCAACCAGGCGCTGAGCGCGCTCACCGGCCTCACCAAGGAGCAGGTGCTGGGGCGGGATTTGTCCTCGCTGGTGGCGGACAGCGAGCAGCTGCGGCTGGCGCCCGTGCTGGCGGCGGCCATGCGCGGCGAGTCCGTGAACAACTTAGAGACGCGCCTGCTCACCCGCGACGGCGGCGAGGTGCGCGTGTCCTTCGCCACCTCCTCCATGCAAACCCAGCCGGGTGAGGTCGAGGGCGTCATCGCCATTGGCCAGGACGTCACGGTGGTGAAGGAGCTGGAGAAGCGCATCATCCACGCGGAGAAGCTGGCCTCCATCGGGCAGCTCGCGGCCAGCGTGGTGCATGAAATCAACAACCCGATGACGGCGGTGGCCACCTACGCGGACGCGCTCCTGCAGCGCTCGCGGATGACGCCGGGCGCGAACCCCGCGGACCAGGAGAAGCTGAAGAAAATCCTGGAGAGCAGCCACCGCATCCTGCGCTTCACCCGCGACCTGGTGAGCTACGCGCGGCCCGCGCAGGACCGGCCAGAGCGCGTGTCACTCAACGCCGTCGTGGACATGGCGGTGGGCTTCTGCGAGCACGTCGTCTCCCAGGCCCGCGTCAGCGTGCAGCGCGAATACGCGAGCGACGTGCCGCCCCTGGCCGCCGTGCGGGCCAACCTGGTGCAGGTGTTCGTCAACCTCATCACCAACGCCTGCCACGCCATGCAGCCCGGCGGAGGGGTGTACCTGTCCACGCTGCAGGAGGGCCCGGAGGCGGTGGTGCGCGTGCGCGACACCGGCACCGGCATCGAGCAGCGCAACCTGTCGCGCATCTTCGAGCCCTTCTTCACCACCAAGCCCGAAGGGCGCGGCACCGGCCTGGGCCTGTCCATCTGCCAGGGCATCGTGGAGAACCACGGCGGACGCCTCACCGTGGAGAGCACGCTGGGGCAGGGCACCACCTTCACGGTGCGGCTGCCCCTGGCCGCGGATTGAGCGCGAGCGGTGCGGGGCGCTTCAGCCCTCGCCGCCCTCGTCGTCCAGCTCTCGCCGGAACTCCTCGTTCGAGAGCAGGCCCTTGCGCGCCATGATGCGCATCAGCGCCCAGAAGCGGCGCTCCAGCTCCTCCAGCCGGTCCGGCTCCTCGCGCGCCGCCTGGCCGAAGAGGTAGTCCAGGTCGTCCAGCACGCCGCCGCCCCCGCCGGACGCAGGAGCCCGCGGCTTGCCCTTGTCCACCGCGCCGCCGCGCTTGCGCTTCGCCTGCTCCTCGCGCTCGCGGATGAGGTCCGCCAGCGACGTGCGCTGGGTCTTCTCCGACGCGGGCAGCTCCTCGCCGACGATGACCTCCTCGTCGTCCTCCACCACGGCCGGCCGCGCGGGCGCCGGAGCGGCCCTTGCGGGCGGACGCGCCGGAGCGGGGCGGGAGCCCGAGGCCACGGGGACCTTGTGGTAGTAGCGCAGGATGGCGCCGCGCACCGCGGACAGCGCCGTCACCCGGCCGCTGACCTTCAGTCCGCTGGTGAACTCAATCTCCTCGATGGCGGTGATGTTCAGCGGATCCGCCATGGCCACCACCAGCTGGCGCTTGCCGCCCACGCTCTCCAACGCGTAGGGGAACAGGTCGTGCTGTTCGCAGAAGCGCGCGCGCAGCAGGTGCACCGCTGCCCAGTCCGGGGTGATCGCCGCCAGGTCCACCTGCGGCATCCCCAGCGCCTCGCTCAGCGCCTGCGCGAGCGTGGCCTCCGTGATGGCGCCCTGACCGATGAGCGTCACGCCCAACCGCTGCCGCGTCTGCCGCTGCGCCGCGAGCCCCGCCTCCAACTGCTCGGGGGTGATCGCGCCGCGCTCCACGAGCAGCTCACCAATGCGCTTCCTGGCCATGGTTTCCCCGCCTAACACGTCACCCGAAGGTGCCCAAATCGCTGGCACGCCTGTTGCGCAAGCCGCTGGAAAGGGCCTGGTACTTGCCCTGTGGAGCGACTTGGCAAGCCGCGAGCCAACGCAAAATTCCTGTGAGATTTCAGTAACTAACGCTGAGGGTGCCTGCCTTGACACGCCTGGGAGCGGTTCCTAGACTCGGCGCCACCGTGATCCAAAATTCCTGCTGCTGACCTGGGTGGATGTCCACCCGGCCGGTAGCAGTGCGGAACGGCTCGCAAGCGCGCGCCGCGCCGCCCATCTGGAGGCTTTCCGTGATGAACCTGGGGTTTGTAGCCAATCTGTCCGTTCTCGCCAACGCCGGCGGAAGCAATGAGACCTTCCTGCAGGAGCTGGGGCGCCGCTGGGAATCCGGTCAGGCCGGCATGTACCCCATCGCGGTCTGCCTGGTGGTCGCGCTCTCCATCATCATCGAGCGCAGCATCGTCCTGTTCGGCAAGGCCTCCATCAACAAGGAAGGCTTCCTGCGCGGCCTGAAGAAGCACATCTACGCGGGCGACCTGGACAAGGCCATCAACTACGTGGCCGGCCAGAAGAACACGCCGCTGACCAACGTCATCAAGGCCGGTCTGATGAACGTGCCGAAGGGGCAGGACGAGGTCCAGGCGGCGCTCGACGAGGCCAGCCTGCGTGAGACGCCCCGCCTGGAGGCTCGCACGGGCTACCTGGCGATGCTCGGCAACGCGGCGATGCTCGCCGGCCTCCTGGGCACGGTGAACGGTCTCATCACCTGCTTCGAGGCAGTGGCGAACGTGAACCCGGCCGACAAGGCGACCATTCTGGCGAACGGCATCTCTGAAGCCATGAACTGCACGGGCTTCGGTCTGCTCACGGCCATCCCGGCGCTGATCGCCTTCTCCGTGCTGATGGGCCGCACCCAGGGCCTCATCAACGACATCAACGAGACCAGCGTCTCCGTGCTGAACCTCATCGTGGCCAACCGCGACAAGTTCAAGAACCTGAACATCCCCGCGTCCGCCCACGCGCACGCCGAGGAGTAGTCCTCCTCACGGCAGCGCCGGTTTGGAACCGGATGTACCGGCGCGCTGTCTGGTAGCCCCGAAGTGGTGGACCCAGACAGGCGCGTCCGTCCCCAGAGTCTTCTTGAACGTCGTTCGTGCGCGAAGAGCGCGGTAGAGCAGGGAGGTAGTCGCCATGGCCGGCGGAATGGACCTGGGCACAGGTGGGAAGGGTGGCAAGAAGCCGCTCGATACCGCCATCAACATGGTGCCCTTCATCGACCTGATGGCAGTGACCATCAGCTTCCTCATCATGACGGCGGTCTGGACCCAGATTGGCCGTCTCCAGGTGTCGCAGGCCGGCGGGGCCTCCACGGACGAAGAGCAGAAGGAGGAGACGACCAAGACGGTCCAGCTCACCCTCCTGGTGTCCGCCACGGAGATGCGCCTCACCGCCGACCAGAGCACCTTCGACCCCATTCCCCTCACCCGGGATGACAAGGGCCGGCCGGACCTGACCAAGCTGGTGGCGCGCTTCAAGGAGTTGAAGGCGCAGCTGCCGGACCAGTCCGCCATCACCCTTCAGACCGAGGACCTGGTCCGCTACGAGGACCTGGTCCGCATCATCGACGAGTGCATCGGCTCCGGGTTGCCCCAGGTGTCGGTCTCCGCGGCGATGGGCTAACAGGAGAGCACCCAAGCCATGGGCATCAAGGTTCCCGGTAAGCGGTACGGCAAGCGGCTGGAGCACTCCAAGGTCTTCGGCCACGGCGGTCACGGCAAGAAGAACGGCAACGCGGACCTGCTCATCACCCCGCTCGTCGACATGTTCGTCATCATCGTGCTCTTCCTCATCGCGAACTTCTCCGCGACGGGCGAGGTGCTGATGATGACCAAGGACATCGTCCTTCCCGAAGCAGTCAACGTGAAGGAAGTGGAGATGCACCCGGTGGTGATGGTGTCCAACGACCAGGTCAGCGTGTCGGGCACCATCGTGGGCCGGGTGGAGGACCTCACCAAGGACGAGTACCTCAACATCCCCGCGCTGGAAGAGAAGCTGCGGGACATGAAGAAGCAGTTCGAGGACCTGCACTCCATGGCCGGCGGTGGCGAAACCTTCAAGGGTGACGTCAACATCCAGGCCAACAAGGACGTTCAGTTCAAGGTCATCAAGCGGGTGATGTTCAGCTGCGCCACGGCCGGCTACAACAACATCAACTTCGCCGTCATCCAGGCCGGTGGCGCCGCGGCCGGTGAGAAGACCGCCGCAGCCACCCCGTAACCCAGCTTCGCGGCGGATCCCGGCCGGTTCCGGGATCCGCGCTTTACAAAAGACGCCCTGACCCTGCATGGGTCGGGGCGTTCGCGTTTTTGCAAAGAAAGGCTCTCCGCCGTCATGCGCCTGCGCGCCGTGCTCTTCGACCTGGATGGGACGCTGGTGGACTCGCTGGGGGACATCGCCACGGCGATGAACCAGGCGCTCACGCAGCATGGCCTGCCGCCGCACCCGGAGGCCGCCTACCTGCGCTTCGTGGGAGAGGGCGTGGCGAAGCTCGCGGAGCGGGCCACGGCCAGCGCGCCGGCCGCGCTCCAGGGGCAGGTGCTGGCCACCTACCACGCCTACTACGACACCCACCTGTTCGACCGGACGTGCGCCTACCCGGGCGTGGAGGCCGCGCTCGCGGAGATGGCGGCGGAAGGCACTCGGCTGGGCGTGCTCAGCAACAAGTCCGACGACTTCGTGAAGCGGCTGGCGGCGCGGCTCCTGCCGGGGGTGACGTTCACGGCCGTGTACGGCGAGCGGCCGGGCATCCCGCGCAAGCCGGACCCCACCGCGGCGCTGGCCCTGGCGGCGGAGCTGGGCGTGGCGCCGGACGCGTGCGGCTTCGTGGGGGACACCTCCGTGGACATGGACACCGCGAAGGCCGCGGGCATGTACGGCGTGGGCGTCACCTGGGGCTTCCGCACGGCGGAGGAGCTGCACGCGCACGGGGCTCGCGCGGTGGTCTCCTCGGCGGGCGAGCTGCTGGCCGCGCTCCGGACCGCGGCCCCCTGAGAAAGCGGAAGGGGCCGCCTCCTTCGCGTGAGCGTAAGGAGAACGGCCCCTGGGTTACCGCAAGGTGGCTTCGTGGATCAGGCGGCCACGGCGAGGTTCGACTTGGACTGCTCCGCGGCTGCGTCCACCGCGGGCGGGCGGCTCAGCATCTTGAGCATCCGGTAGTGCGACGCCACGGCGCTGCGGAAGGTCTTCGCCTCGATGTAGGGCAGGCCGTGCTCGTGGGCGGTGGCCTGCACGATTTCGCTCAGGGCCGGGTAGTGGATGCTGCACACCTTGGGGAACAGGTGGTGCTCCACCTGGAAGTTGAGCCCGCCCACGTACCAGCTCAGCAGGCGGTTCTTGCGGGCGAAGTTCGCGGTGGTGCGCAGCTGGTGCACCATCCACGCGTCCTCCACCTTGCCCTCCGTGTCAGGCAGGGGGAACTCCGCGTCCTCCACCACGTGGGCCAGCTGGAAGACGATGCCCAGGATGAAGCCCGCCGTCATGTGCATGGCCAGCTGCCCCACCACGAACTGCCACCAGGTCACGTCCAGCACCAGCCACGGAATCACCAGCGTCCAGCCGTAGTACACGGCCTTCATCGCAATCAGGCGGGCCCACTCGGCCGGCGCGTGCTTCTTGTCCTTGTAGGGGCCCAGGTCCTTCTGGAAGAAGTACTTGTAGTCCTTGGCGAACACCCAGAAGACGGTGGTCAGCGAGTAGGCCACGAACGCGTACAGGTGCTGGAAGCGGTGGTACGCCTTCCACTCGCTGTGCGGCGACAGCCGCAGCTGCGGGCTCACCGTCAGGTCTTCGTCCATGCCCTGGATGTTGGTGTAGGTATGGTGGAGGACGTTGTGGGTGATGCGCCACATGTAGCTGTTCGCCCCGATGACGTCGAACGCGAGGCCCACCACCGCGTTCGCCCGCGCGTCGTCGCTGTAGGAGCCGTGCACGCCGTCATGGCCGATGCAGAAGCCGATGCCCGCGATGGCCACGCCCATCAGCACCGCCAGGCCCAGCATGCCCCAGGCGTTGAAGTAGCCGCTGAGCAGCAGGCCGTAGACGCCCCCCGTGAAGCCCATGATGGAGAGGGCCTTCACGTACATGGCCTTGTTGGCCCGCTGCGAGAGGTTCCGGGTCTCGAAGTACTCGGAGACGCGCCGCTTCAGGTCTTCCGCGAAAGAGGCATCGCGCTGGCCAAAGGTCACACGGGTCGGGTTTGTCACTGGGAGGGACGCCTCACGAGAGGGGACGGCAAGGTGGAGCGGGACGAGCGGACTCCACGATAGGACACGTCCAGGCGGAAGTGTTCGGGGGTAGAAACTATTCCAAAACACCGCCGGGCCCGAAACCTGTTACCCCTGGTTGCCTGGAGCGTCAGCCAGCGGGAAATGTACCGCCCCGAGAAGGCGTTTCACCCCGAGATCGAGGTTGTTACCTTCGTCGGCGTGAGGGAGACCGGGAGTGGTTCCCGGCTCGACTTCATGCCTGTTCAGGGTTAAGGCGCGGTCTTCGCCCCAAAATATGGGGGCGGGCAGTCCGGCGATTTCGCAGGGTTGCCAGTGGGACAAGGAAGCAGATCATGGCAAGTGGTACGGTGAAGTGGTTCAATGATGCGAAGGGCTTTGGTTTCATCACGCAGGACAGCGGTGGTCCGGACGTGTTCTGCCATCACACGGCCATCCAGTCGGACGGCTTCCGCACCCTGGCCGAGGGCCAGAAGGTGGAGTTCGAGGTGAAGAAGGGCCCCAAGGGGCTCCAGGCGGAGAACGTCCGCCCGGTCGGCTGAGCCTACCGGCTCGGCTGCTCTTCACGCATCCACGAGGTCCGGCCTTGACGGGGCCGGGCCTCTTTTTCGGCCAATGTTTTCCAGGAGGTTCCATGCAGGGAAGGTCCACGAAGAGGCAGAAGGAGATGGCGCGCGCGCAGAAGCAGCGCGAGAAGGACGCCAAGAAGGCCGGGCGCAAGACCGAGAAGGACCAGCGTCCGACTCGCGGGCCGGGCGAAGAAGATCCCGACATCGCCGGTATCATCCCGGGCCCGCAGCCGTTGCCCGACGCGTTCAACACCTGAGGCTGATGCAACGACACCGCCCCGGCCCATGAGGGCACCGGGGCGGCGGTGGGCAAGGGGCCGGTGGGCCCCTTTTTCATGTCCGCGCTCGTTCGGGCTCCCGAGCTCCGGAATCGCGTGACTAGCCCATGCCGTATCTCATCCGCTCCTTGTCCTCGGCGCGGTTGTAGGCGGTGGCCGCGGCGATGACGTGGCACACCCAGCCGAGGATGCCGCCCGTGCCCAACCAGAAGCCGGGGGTGATGATGAGCCAGAAGACCCCGCGCAGGATGTCACCGTTGTAGATCTGCCCCACGCCGGGGATGAAGAACGACAGCAGCGCAGCAAGACCGGGACGCGACATGGATTTCGTTCCTCCTTGCCTCTTCCTACGGCCCCCAAGTGTGTCCATTGCATCCCCTGCCGGACACCGCCTGCCCGCCGGGCGGGCGTACTGGCGGATGGGGTGCAACGCACTGCGTTCCCCGCTAGCATGACGCATGTTCCTCCGGCCCTGGTGTCACGGCCTGGAAGGGACGGGGGGATTCATCATCCAAGGTCGTCCTCAGGCCCGTGTGGCGGCGTTCCCGGTCCGGGGCCTCGTGGAGGTCCTCGCGCTGGCGGCGGTGTATCTGGTGGCCGCGAGGGTGGCCCTGTCGCTGGCCGCGGAGCAGAGCCACATCTGTCCCGTGTGGTTGCCGTCGGGCGTCGCCCTGGGTGGGCTGCTGCTCCTGGGCGTGTCTCGCTGGCCCGCGGTGGCGCTGGGCGCGGGCGCGGTGGCGTACGCCATGGGGGTGACTCCGGGGGTGGGGCTGTCCGTCGTGCTGGGCTCCACGCTGGAGGCGGTGCTGCCAGCGCTGCTGTTCCAACGGATGGGGGGCGCGAGGGAGCTGCACCGCGTGCGCGACGTGGTGTGGCTGGGCGCGGGCGCGGGGCTGGGGGCGCTCCTGGGCTCGGGGATGGGCACGCTGGGGCTCGTGCTGGGCGGGGTGGTGCCCGCCGCGGAGTGGGGCGCTTCCGGCTGGCTGTGGTGGATGGCGGACCTGCTGGGCATGCTGCTGGTGACGCCGGTGCTGCTCTTGCGCAGGCCGCGGCGCATGGCGCGCTCGTGGGAGGTGCTGCTGCTCACGGCGCTGACGGTCATGGTGTGCGTGGGCGTCTTCGCCTTCCCTCGGCCGGGCTCCGCCGCGGCGCACGCGATGACGTTCCTGCTCTTCCCGCTGATGGCCTGGGGGGCCCTGGGCTTCGGGCAGCGGGGGGCGGCGCTGTCCTCGCTCTCCATCGCGCTGGCGGCCATCGCCGGCACGGCGCGGGAGCTGGGCCCGTTCTTCACGGTGGACCTGCCGCACCGGGGGCTGGTGGTGCTGCAGCTCTTCATCGGCATCACCGCGCTGACGGGCCTGTTGCTCGCGGCGGCGCGCGCGGAGCGCCGCCAGGCGGTGGAGCTGCTGGAGTTGTTGGCCACCACCGTGCGCGCGGTGCACGAGGGCGTGCTCATCTGCGAGGTGCGCGAGTCGGGCGGCCTCCACACCGTCTTCGTCAACGAGGCCCTGTGCGCGCTGGTGGGCCGGCGGCGCGAGGAGCTCGTCGGCGCGGAGCCGGGGGAGCTGCTGGCGTCCGCCGACGGCGGGGACCGGCAGCGGCTGTTGGAGGCGCTGCGCGAGGAGCGCTCGCTGCGCGCGGAGGTGGCGCTGACTCGGCCGGACGGCACGCGGGTGTGGAGCGAGATGCAGCTGTCCCCGGTGCGCGCCAACGGCCAGGCCGTGACGCACTTCGTGGCGACCCACCGCGACGTCACCGCGACCAAGGAGCTGCAGGCGCGGCTGGTGGCCGCCGAGCGCGTGGCGGCCGTGGGCACGCTGGCCGCGGGCGTGGGCCATGAAATCAACAACCCCCTGGCCTACCTGGCGCTGAACCTGGAGGCCGCCCGGAAGAATCTGGCGGCGAGCCTCGCGGCGGAAGGGGCGCAGCCTCCGTCTGGGGTGCGCGACGCGCTCTCCAGCGTGCGCGGGGCCCAGGAGGGCGCGGAGCGCATCCGCCTCATCGTCCGGGACCTGCAGGTGTTCAGCCGCGAGGGCGCGCCGGAGCGCGGACTGGTGGACCTGAACGCGCTGGTGCCGCCCGCGGTGCGCGTGGTGCTGCACGCCCTGCGCTCGCGCGCGCGGCTGGTGGAGGACTTCGGACCGGTGCCGCGCGTGATGGGCAGCGAGGCGCGGTTGGGGCAGGTGCTGCTCAACCTGCTGGTGAACGCCCTGCAGGCCATCCCGGAAGGGGACCCCGGCCGCCACGAGGTGCGCGTGCGCACCCGCACGGACGCGTCCGGCCATGCGCGCGTGGAGGTGGAGGACACGGGCGGCGGCATCCCGCCGGACGTGCTGCCGCGCATCTTCGACCCGTTCTTCACCACCAAGGGGAGCGACGAGGGCACCGGCCTGGGGCTCGCCATCTGTCAGCAGATTGTCCGCACGCACGGGGGCGAACTGAGCGTGCACAGCGTGCCGGGCCAGGGCGCCACCTTCACGCTGCTCCTTCCGCCCGCGCCCGTGCAGAGCGCGGGGAGCCCGCCGTCGCTGCACGCGGTGGCGCGCGATGAGGAGACTCCAGAGCCGGCGGCCTCCGGGCGGCGCGGGCGGGTGCTCATCGTGGACGACGAGCCCCGGCTGGCGCAGTCCATGCGCCTGCTCCTGGAGCCTGCCCACGAGGTCGTCACCGTCACGCGCGGCGAGGACGCGCTGGCGAAGGTGGCCGCGGGCGAGTCCTTCGACGTGGTGCTGTGCGACCTTCAGATGCCGGGCATGGACGGCATCGCGGTGTACCGGTGGCTCCAGCAGGAGGCGCCCGCGCTGGCGTCTCGGATGGTGTTCATCTCCGGAGGTGCGTCATCCCCGGAGGCGCGCGCGTTCGTGGAGACGGTGGCCCTCCAGGTGCTGGAGAAGCCGGTGCGCCCGGACGTGCTGCTGTCCACGGTGGAGGCGGTGCTGGAGGGCAGCGCCCCAAAGCTGGCGGTGGGCGGTACGCGCCGCGGCCAGGCCCGCTGAGTCAGCTCAGACGCGCAGCCACTTGCGCGCGGTGGGGCCGAAGAAGCGCACCACTCCGCCCACCAGGAAGAAGCGCACCGAGCGGCCGATGATGGACGCCAGCAGGAAGCGCTCCAGCGGCACCGACACCAGGCCGCTGCCGATGGCGACGATCTTGAACGGCGTGGGCAGGATGGAGCACAGGAGCGCCAGCACCCAGAAGTTCTGGCCCAGCAGCTCGCCCACCGTGCCGGACACGCCGAAGCGGTCCACTCGCACGTTCAGGTCGATGTGCAGCAGCTGGGTGATGCCCTCGCCCACGAACGCCCCCAGGCCGTAGCCGATGAGGCCGCCCACCAGGCTCGCCAGGGTGCCCAGCAGGCAGTAGCGCACCCACTTCTTCGGCTGGGCCAGGACCATGGGGACCAGCACCGCGAAGGGCGGGATGGGGAAGACGGAGCCATCCACCACCGACACCGCCATCATCGTGGCGAGCGCGTGCGGGGTGGAGGAGGCGGCCTCCACGCGCAGGTACAGCCGGCGGTACCAGGACAGCTTCGGGGCGTCAGCGGCCGGGGTGGCCGGGGAGGTCTGGGAGGAAGGCTCGGTAGAGGACATTCGGGGGCGCACCCTAGCGGAACCCGGGGCCCTTGCCACCGGGACCCCGGGCCCGGGCGCCTGCCTGATTGGAATGCGCCCCATGCCCCGGGGGCTTACACACGGGGAAGGGTGACCATGACCGCACAAGAAACCGTGGAACGCGCCGCCGGTGCGCTGAAGGTGTTTCCCCTGCCGTCGGCGGTCCTGTTCCCGCACACCGTGATTCCCCTGCACATCTTCGAGCCGCGCTACCGGGCGCTGGTGAAGGACGCCCTGGCCACGGACCGGGTGCTGGCGCTGGGCCAGCTGGAGCCGGGCTGGGAGGGCAACTACGAGGGCCGTCCGCCGCTGCAGCCCCTGATGTGCGCGGGCGTCATCGTCTGGGACGAACAGGTGGAGGACGGGCGCTACAACATCCTCCTGCAGGGCGTCAGCCGCGTACAGATGGTGAAGGAGCTGTCGCCGGACACGCTCTACCGTCAGGTGCGCGCCCAGGTGCTGGCGGATCCGCTCTACACCGGGCCGGAGGAGGAGCAGCTGCGTCAGGCCGTCTTCGAGCTGGCGGGCAGGGTTCCGCCCTCGTTCGCGGAGAGCCTGCTGCCGGTGGCCGCCCGCGCCGGTGGGGGCATGCTGGCGGACGTGGTGGCGTCCGCGCTGGTGCCGGAGCCCGGACGGCGCCAGGAGCTGCTGGGCGAGCTGGACGTGCGCCGCCGCCTGGAGCAGGTGCTGGTGGACGTGAGCGACCTCTTGAGCCAGTTGCAGCCGGTGCGCCCCAGCGGACCGCTGAACTAGCCAGAGGCCCTCCTGGCGGGGGAACTGAACGCCTCGGGGCCCAGGGCCGCATCATCCGCTTGCCCTGGCCCCCCCATGCGCGCATTGCTCGGGGGCGTCACGCCTTCTTGAGGGAGAGCGACGCACCATGCGGCTCGTGAAGATTGGCATCGCCAGCGTCAACACCACCGTGGGCGCCTTCCAGGCGAACACCGACCGGGTGCTGGACCTGGCGAGGAAGATGGCGGCGGACGACGTCACGCTGGGCGTCTTCCCCGAACAGGTGATTGCCGGCTACCCCGCGGAGGACCTGGTCCAGTGGCAGGGCTTCATCGACCACCAGTGGCCGGAGCTGGAGCGCTTCGCGAGGGAGACCGCGGCGCTGCCGTTGGTGAGCATCGTGGGCGTGGGCGTGGCCCACCAGGGCGTGCGCCTCAACTGCGCCGCGGTGGTGGCGGGCGGCAAGGTCCTGGGCCTGGTGCCGAAGGAGAAGCTGCCCACGTACAACGTCTTCTACGAGGGCCGCACCTTCGGCCACGGCCAGCCGGGCATGGCGGAGACGCACCGGGGCGTGCCGCTGGGTGACTACCTCTTCCAGTTCGACTTCGGCACGCTGGCGCCAGAGGTGTGCGAGGACATCTGGAGCGCGGACGGCCCCATGCGACGGCGCGCGTACTCCGGCGGCGAGCTGGTGGTGAACCTGTCCGCGTCCCCCTTCCGCCTGGGCTTCTGGGAGACGCGCCGCGAGCTCATCGCCACGCGCGCGTCCGACCACCAGGTCACCATCGCCTACGCGAACGCGGTGGGCAGCAACGACGGCCTCATCTTCGACGGCGGCGGCTTCATCAACCAGAACGGCCGCCACGTGCTGGAGACGCCGCGCTTCCAGCAGGGCTTCAGCTCCGCCGTGGTGGACCTGGACCGCACGCTGCGCCTGCGCACGGAGAACACCACCTGGCGCGTGGACCGCGAGGACTGGGTGACGGCCGGTGGCAGGAAGGTGCCCACCCTGGACTGCACGCAGGCGGTGAAGACGCAGCGCCAGAAGCTGACGTATCCCGTGCCCGCGCACCGCAGCTTCTTCCTGCCCGCGCCGGACACCCGCCGCACCGCGCGCGTGGCGCTGTGCGAGGACATCCTGGACGCGCTGTCGCTGGGCGTGGGCGACTACTTCGAGAAGACGCGCGCCTTCAAGCTGTTCGGCATCGCGCTGTCGGGCGGACGGGACTCGCTGCTCACGCTGCTCGTCGCGCACCGGTACGCGAAGCGCGCGCGGCCGGACAACCCGGGCTCGCTCATCCAGGCGTTCTACATGCCCAGCCCGTACTCCAGTCTGCAGACGCGCGACGCGGCGGAGACCATCGCGCGCGAATTGGGCGTGCCCTTCCAGGTGGTCTCCATCGAAGAGGCCTTCGAGCGGGAGAAGGCCGCCGCCCAGACGATGCTGGGCGAGACGAAGCTCACCCCCATCACCGAGCAGAACATCCAGGCCCGCATCCGCGCCCAGCGCATGTGGAACTGGAGCAACTCCTGCGGCGGCCTGTTCCTGCAGACGGGCAACATGAGCGAGAAGTCCGTGGGCTACACCACCATCGGCGGCGACCTGATGGGCGCGCTCGCGGTCATCGCCAACGTCCCCAAGACGGTGGTGATGTACCTGCTGGACTACCTGCAGGAGACCACCGGCTACGAGGGCATCCGCAAGGTGCTGGCCAAGCCCGCCGGGCCGGAGCTGGCGCATGATCAGGTGGGTGAGGAGGAGCTGATGCCCTTCCCCATCCTGGACGCGTGCTTCTACCTGCACGCGGGCGAGAAGCTCACCCCGTCGGAGATGCGCACCGCGCTCACCGCGATGTTCCCGGAGGTGGATGCGGACCGGCTGGGCGGGTACGTGGACCGCTTCGTGCGCCTGTTCCATCAGTCCATCTACAAGTGGGTGCAGGCGCCGCTGTCGCTGCACATCGGCAATCTGGACCTGGACCGCGAACGCGCGCTGCAATTGCCTGTCGTCACCGGTTCGGCCTGGCTGCGGCAAGCGTGACGGATGTCTATTGATGTCTGTCTTTGACGGTGGACGGGGAGGCGTTCAAGCCCCCCGCCCCCGTGAAGTGGCTCTGAAGCCACGCCTTCCCCCCTGGAGGGCAAGCGGGCAGGTCGGCTGTCTTTAACCACCTGTGCAAGGCTTGCCGGATGTCCCTCGCACGACAACCTTCATGTCAGTCAGTCGACGAAGGAGGGTTGGATGAAAGCGAAGATTCTGGCGGGCGCCATCGCGGCGCTCATGTATGGGACGGGCGCGGGTGCGGCGGAGAAGGATTGCCCTCCAGGGCAGGCCGCGGTGCACAAGGACAAGAACAAGGACATGTCGGCGCAATCCCCTCAGGGCGGGGTCCAGGAGGAGGACCTCACCATCGAGGAGGCGCCGGTGGATGAATCGCTTCAGGGCACGGGCGGCAGCGGCTCGTCCGGGTCGATCGATGAGTCCTCGAAGAGCAGCAAGAACCTGGGCACCAGCGACCAGGGCCTGAGCAGCCCCAGCTCCAGCGGCACCGGTAGCAGCGGCGTGGTCTACCTGAACACGCCGATGCGTTGCGAGCCGGTGAACCCGTCCGGCGTGGGCGGCAGTGGCTCCAGCGGCGTCGAGCCGCAGAGCGAACCGATCGAGCCGGCTCCTCAGGCGCCGCCTCCCGCGGCGCAGCCTCCCGCTCCGCCTCCGCCTCCGTCCGGCACGAGCAGCGGTGGCATGAGCCAGCGTGACAGCTCGCTGCACGGCGAGCCGGCCACGGGCGGCAGCGGCGTGACCACGCCGCCTCCGAGCTACACGCCCTCGGCGTCAGCCAATGAGGAGATCCAGCCGCTGGAGGTGGAGAAGAAGAGCAAGAACAACAAGAAGGGCCTGACGCTCCTCATCGGTGGCGGTGTGGAAGGCTACACCGGCGCCCTGGCTCCGCAGCTTGCTCCCGGTCCCTCCGCGGCCGTGACGGCGTCGCTCAAGCCGACGTCCGTGCTGGGCATCGAAGTCGGCTACTCCGGCGCGTTGAACAACATCAAGAACGCGGGCTCGGCGGGCGCGGATGACGGTCCGGACCTGGTGCGCAACGGTGGTCAGGCGGCCCTGACCCTGGCCGTGACTCCGACGGCGGTCCAGCCCTACCTGCTGGGCGGCATCGGCATCAGCAACTACCACTTCCGCGGCGGTGAGTCGCTCGGCTACAGCGACGACACCGTGGGCAACGTCCCGGCGGGCGTGGGCGTGCGCGGCCACTTCGGCCGCTTCACCGCGGACCTGCGTGGCTACTACAACTTCCTGTTCGACAAGCAGTTCGCTCCGGACATCGCTCCGGGCGGCAGCGACCCGTCGGGCGGCGGTAGCTACACGACCACGCTGAACGTGGGTGGCACGTTCTGACCTGAAGTCCATGGCAGGACCTGGCGGCGGGGTGTCCGGAATCATCCGGGGCCCCGCCGTCACCTTTATTCCGGTCCAGGGCGGGGCATTCAGGGAGGCAGGAGGCTGCGCCCGGCATTAGAGTGCCCATCTTTCCACGGCGGATTTCCGCCTTGAGGAGCCTGGCATGAGCTTGGGAGTGGAAGACGTGAAGGTCGGGACCGGGGCGGAAGCGGTCTCGGGCAAGCGGGTGACGGTGCACTACGTGGGCACCCTCACGGACGGCAAGAAGTTCGACAGCAGCCGGGACCGCGGTCAGGGCTTCACCTTCGGGCTGGGCGCGGGCCAGGTCATCCAGGGCTGGGACCAGGGCGTCGCGGGCATGAAGGTGGGCGGCGTCCGCAAGCTCACCATCCCGCCGGAGCTGGGCTACGGCTCGCGCGGCGCGGCCGGTGTGATTCCCCCCAACGCCACCCTCCTGTTCGAGGTGGAGCTGTTGGACGTCAAGTAGGAGGACTTCATGGCGACGCTCGAAATCACGAAGGACAACTTCAAGGAGACGGTGGGCAAGAGCGGCATCGTCATCCTGGACTGGTGGGCGACCTGGTGTGGTCCCTGCCGCGCGTTCGCGCCCATCTTCGAGAGCACCTCCACCAAGCACGCGGACATCGTGTTCGGGAAGATCGACACCGACGCGCAGCCGGAGCTGTCTGGTGCTTTCGAGATCCGTTCCATCCCCACGCTGATGGTGTTCCGGGACGGCATCCTCCTGTTCGAGCAGCCGGGCGCGATGCCGGCGGCGGCGCTGGAGGATCTGCTCCGGCAGGTCCGCGGGCTGAACATGGATGACGTGCGGCGCGAGGTCGAAGCGCAGCGCGCCGCGAAGGAAGCCCCCAAGGCCTGAGGTCCCGCCGGGGCCTTCCTGCGTGACGGGGAGGCCCTACGGCGCGGCGACGGTGCAGACGCCGCCGCCGTTGAGGTGCGCCTGATCCACGATGCTCTGGGTGACGAACTCCTGGAGCGTGCGCAGGGCGTAGGCGCCGGGCTGGTAGACGACAGGCTGGCCCTGGGCGTCGCGCAGCTCGCCGCCGTCCAACCCGCGCAGGTCGAGCAGGTCCTGGGAGGCCAGTCCCTCCGGCGTGATGGCGTGGTTCGCGTCCGCGGTGGCGGCGATGGCCTCGAAGCGCAGCTGCACGCCGCGGTGGGTGCCCAGCCGGTCGTAGAACATGTGCTCGGCGTGGATGGTGACCTCCGCCTCCGCCACGGAGTTCTCCGGCACGACGATGCCCTGGGTGCCGTCCACGCCGTTGATGCAGTCCACCATCCGCGCGTCGACGGGGAAGCCCATGCGGAAGGTGTAGAGGCCCAGCGTGGGGTCGCGGTTCTGCGCGCGGCCCTCCACGAAGTAGCTGAAGCCGCGCTTACGCATCATCGCCAGGTCGTCCGCTGACACGGACGTGCCCGCCACGGTGCGGGCCTCCGGAGGGCTCACACGGAAGGCCACGCCGTAGCGCCCCGCCTCCAGGCCCGTCAGGCCGGTGAGCGGCACGTCCCCCTTCTGCACGTCCACGAGCAGGTGCTCCGTCGTGGCGTGCACGTCGCCGGCCGCGGAGGTGAGGGTGAAGTCGCCCAGGGACACCAGGTACTTCGTGAACTGCACGGACCAGCCGTCCTGGAAGAGGTGATCCGCGTAGCCGCGCTGCGTGCCGTCCCCGCCGCTCAACGACACCCGCACGTCGCCTCGCGCCACGGCGTCACCGCAGCCGGAGGCCATGAGCGCCAGCGCGCCTGGCAGCAGGCCCCGGGTCCACTTGCTTCGTCGGTTCATGCATCCGGTTGGTATTTGTAACTATGTTGCAAGTCAAGTCTGGGTTGCGATATCCACGGACGGCCGTTGGAGAGGCTGCCCGTGCCGGGTGGGCCCCGAAGGCCGAGGTCGTTGCCCGTGTTCATCCCGACGCTGGTGCTCTGGCTGTTGAGCGCGTCGCCCGAAGCGCCCGTGACGCCGCCCGTTCCCGTGGAGGCACCGCCGCCCGTGATGCCGGCGGACGTCCCACCGTTGACAGAGGCCGTGCGGGTGCTGCTGCGGCTGACCATCGACAGCGGGGGCGAAGTGTCCCAGGTGGAGGTGCGCGAGTCCGGGGGCACCGCGTTCGACCGGGCCGCGATGTCGGCGGCCCTGCGCTGGCGCTTCCAGCCTGCGTGCCAGGGAGAAGAACCGCTGGAGGTGCGGGTGGACGTGCCGGTGATGTTCGAGCCGGTGGCCTCGTCGCCTGTGGTGGAGGTGGAGGAGTCCGCACCCCCTCCGAAGCCGGAGCCACCCGCGTTCTCCACCACGGTGCGGGGGCAGTCCGTCGCTCCGCCTCCAGTCGCGGTGGGCGACTTCCACATCACGGTGGGGCAGCTGGCGGACGTGCCTCGCAATTCAGCCACGGACCTGATGCTGCTGGCGCCGGGGGTGATGCTGGCCAACCACGGCGGGGAAGGGCACGCGGAGACTGTCTACCTGCGCGGCTTCGACGCGGGCGAAGGCAAGGACGTGGAGATCCGCCTGGACGGGGTGCCCCTCAACGAGGTCTCCAACGCCCACGGTCACGGCTACGCGGACACGTACTTCATCATCCCGGAGCTGGTGCAGTCGCTGCGCGTGACGGAGGGTCCGTACGATCCGTCCCAGGGCGACTTCGGCGTGGCGGGCACCGTGGAGTACCAGCTGGGGCTGGAGCAGCGGGGCATCACCGCGTCCGCCAGCTACGGCAGCTTCGCGTCGCGCCGGTTGTCCCTGGTGTGGGGCCCACCCGAGTCCACCGCCGCCACCTTCGTCGGCGTGCTGCTGCGCCAGGGGCACGGCTTCGGTCCCAACCGCGCGTACGCGAACGCGGGCCTGATGGCCCAGACGGAGCTGCGCCTGGGCCCGGAGACGAAGCTGCGCCTGTTCGGCGCGAGCTACGGCGCGCGCTATGGCTCCGCAGGCGTGGTGCGTGAGACAGACGTCGTGGACGCTCGGCTGCCGTGTGAGCCGGATGCGGACTCGCAGTTCTTCTGCCTCTACGATCCGAACCAGGGCGGCGCGAGCCAGCGCCACATGGCCTCCGTGGAGCTGACGTCCCGGCTGGAGCGCGGAGGCCGCTTCGTGCAGCAGGCCTTCGCCATCGCCCGGCAGATGCGCAGCCGCGAGAACTTCACCGGCTTCCTCCAGGACACGCCTCCCATCGGCGAGGCCCAGCGCGGCGACAACACGGAGCAGTCCTATCAGGGCACCACCGTGGGCCTGCGCGGCCGCTACACGCCGGGCCTCACCTGGTGGGGGCAGCCGCAGCCGGTGGAGCTGGGCTACGTGGCCCGCTACGACAACGTGCACACCCGCGCGCGGCGCCTGCGCGACAAGGGCGGCGCGCCCTACGCCACCGTGTTCGACAACCAGGTGCGCGTGACGAACCTGGGCGCGTACCTGTCCCTACGAGGCGCGCCACTGGAATGGCTCACGCTGCGCGGCGGCGTGCGCGTGGACACGTTCCTGTTCGGCGTGGAGGACCTGAACCGGCCGGCGGAGGACCGGCAGGGGGCTCGCATCCCGGAGGAGTCCGTGGAGGCCTATGGCTTCTTCGCCAGCCCTCGCGCCAGCGCGGAGGTGCGCCTGACGCCGCGCCTCACGTGGTTGACCAGCGCGGGCCTGGGGGCGCGCTCCAGCGACGCGGCGGGCCTGTCCGACGCGGAGTTCGCGCCCTACGCGCGAGTGACATCCGGGGAGACGGGCCTGGGCTGGCGGTGGGGCGACGGTCCGTCCTCGCTGGAGCTGCGAAGCGCGGTGTTCGCCACGCGCGTGTCGCAGGACCTGGTGTTCAGCGAGACGACGGGGCGCAACCAGCCCATTGGCCCATCGCAGCGGCTGGGCGCGTTCGGCAGCGCGCGCTTCCAGTGGGAGCAACACCTGGACGTGCAGGCGAGCCTCGCGTGGGCTCGCGCGACGCAGCCGTTGCCCGGGGCGCCCTCATGGAGGCTGTGGGATGGCGCGGTGTTGCCGTACATCCCGCAGTTGCTGGGGCGCGTGGACGCGTCGTGGCGGGGCACGGCCACCGTGGCCCGGCAGCCGGTGGGGTGGAGCGTGGCGCTGGGGCACAGCGCCATCGGGCCCAAGCCCCTGCCGTTGGATCGCTACAGCGAGTCCATCTTCCTCTTCGACGTGGCGGCCCGAGCGCGCTGGCGCGCCGTGGAGCTGGGCCTGTCCGTGGAGAACCTGCTGGACGCGCGCTGGCGGGAGTCCGAGTTCAACTACGTGTCCAACTTCCGTGGCCCCGATGCGCCCGCGTCCCTGCTGGCCACGCGCCACTTCTCCGCCGGTGCACCCCGCACCGTGCGCGGCACCCTCACCGTGTACCTGGACCTCCAGGAGGACCGGCCATGAAGCACTACTCGCGTCGTGCCTTCACGTGGATGTTGGGCGGAGCGCTCGCGGCGGGCTGTGGCCTGTCCGGCACTGGAGGCCGGAGCATCACCTTCCGCATGGGGCTGCGCACGGCGCTCGCGTCCGGTGAGTCCACCGTCGGCGCCTTCACGACCGACACCGGCTGGCGCGTGACGCTCACCACCGCGCGCCTGGTGCTGGGGCCCATCTACTTGTTCGAGAAGGCCTCGCCCCTCCAGCCCCAGGCCCTGCTGCGCCGCCTGGGAGATGTGCTGCTGCCCACCGCGCACGCGCACGAAGGGGACTTCTTCTCCGGGGGCCGCGTGCTGGGCGAGTGGGACAGAGAAGGGGTCTTCGACCTGCTCGCGGACGCAGGGCAGGCGCGCGTGTTGGGGCGCTCTCCTGGCATCGCGGGCATGGCGCTGTCGCTGTCGCTGCTGCTCCAGCCGCCATCGAGCGCCCTGGGAGCGGAGGCGGACGTGATGGAGGGGCGCTCGCTGTTCCTGGAGGGCGTCGCGACCCAGGACTCGGTGCGCGTGCCCTTCCGCGTCGCGATGGACTTCCCGCCGCCCGTGGAGCTCCAGCGCGTGGACTTCGTGCCCATCGAGGTGGACCTGGATGACGAGGGCCTCTTCGTCCTGGAGCCGCAGCCGCACCGCTGGTTCACCGGCGCGCGCTTCGAGCGGCTGACGGTGCCCGCGGATGGGACGCCGGTGGAAGTGGGGACGGACACGCAGGTGTACCGGGCGCTGAGCGTCAACGTGCGCCGCTTCGACGCATTCACGGGCGCGTGGGAGCCCGCGGTGTGATTCACACCTGCGTCCAGAACGGCGCGAGCACCAGGTCCGCCTTGCCGAAGGGGTCGGCGCGCACGCGGTCCTCGCTCACGAAGGTGTTCAGCAGCACCCAGCGCTCGTGGTCCTGGCGGAACACCTCCACCACGCGGTGCACGGGGTTGATGATCCACGCGTGTCGGATGCCCGCGCGGGCGTAGCGCGGCAGCTTGATGGTCAGGTCCAGCTTCGCGGTGGCGGGCGAAAGCACCTCGCAGACCCAATCCGGCACGCGGTCGATGAACGAGCCATCCGGCAGTGTCGGCGGCCGTCCGCTCATCCAGCCCGCCAGGTCCGGGACGAGCACGTCCTCGCCCAACAGCAGCCGGGGCTCGGAGGTCCACCACCAGCCCTCCGGCGCGCGTCCCATGAGCGGCGTCATGCCCTGCTTGCGCGTGATGGGTGGCGACGAGACGTAGAGGATGCCATCCAGTGCTTCGCCCACCAGGTAGTGGGGCAACGTCTGCACTTCCTCGTGAGGGGCGAGCGTCCTTCGGGGAGCGGCGTGGCGCATGCGGTAGGCCTCCGGGTCCGAGAGATACCGTCACCGTAGCGGGCAGACCTTCACGCGGCATTGGACCGGCGGGGTGGCCCACCTTGTCCTGGTGGACGCACGCCCTCCCCTCGGGCTGAGGGGGATTGCTATTCGCGCTCCAGCACGAACTGGAGGTGCTCCGTGGCCACGGGACCGAACTGGAACAGGTGGATCTGATCCCCCGGCTCCGACGTGAACGTCACCGTGTGCGTGATGCCGGCGCAGATGAACCGCGCGGGGGCGAGCACCGACGCCACGTCCGTCCCCGCCGTGTCGTTGGTGACCTTCGTGGGGACCTGCTGGTTCAGGTAGAGCGTGACGTGCTCGGCGTTCTCCGGGTCGGAGATGAAGCCCGTGTAGCCACCGAAGCCCGACTCACCCGGGCGCAAGGTGACGTCGTAGCGCGCGTGGCCGGTGTGCGTGTCAGGCGGGAAGTCGAAGGGCGTGCGGCCCGCGGTGACCGCCTCCGGCGTGTTGACGAGCGTGTGCGTGCACGCGTGCTCCAGCTCCGGGGCGCGCTCGCCGGTGGTGAAGTCCAGCGCGGTGTCGCCGCCCAGCCCCACGGTGGCCGCTGCCAGCGCCCGTCCGGCCGCGTCCTTCAGCGCGTCCAGCGCCAGGGCGTGGTGCGTGGAGACCTCCAGCGGCCGGGTGCTCTCCTCGGTGCGCGGCACGGTGACGGTGAGCGTGCGCGCGTCCTCGGACCAGGTGCCGGTCAGGACGCGGGCGGGCACGGTGGTGTCCGTGCGGTCGTGCAGCGTGACCTGGGCGGCGGACGGGTCCATGGGCTCGCTGAAGGTGAGCATCAGCACCTTGCGGAAGGCGATGACCGGCGTCTGTCCGGACGCGTCCAGGTACATCTCCAGTGGGTAGACGTCCGTCTCGCCCTCGGAAGGATGGGCGGTGGTGACGGTGGCGGTGGACGCGGTCGTGCCCGCGTCGGTGCCGGTGCCCGCATCGGAGCCCGCGTCCGTCGGGAGGCCGGCGTCTGGCGTGACGATGGGGGCGTCGTCATCGCAGCCGCTCAGCGCGAGGGCGGCACAGGTGGCGAACAGGAAGGTGGCGGAGGAGAGACGCATCGAGGGGAGTCCTTCATGCATGCAGGGAAAGGCCCGCGCCGGAGCACCGTTCCGAGGTGAGATGCTCCGGCGCGGGAGCGGACCCGCTCAGGGGAGCGCGGTCAGCACTGCGACCCATCGCAGTTGTCGTCGATGCCGTTGCCACAGATCTCCGTGGCGCCCGGGTTGATGCTGGCGCCGGAGCCCGGGGTGTCGTTGCAGTCGAAGCGCTGCGTCGTGTAGCCGGAGGGCGGCGTGCACGCGGTGAGGACGGACGTGGCGTTGTTGCCGTACCCGTCACCGTCCGCGTCCTGGTAGTAGCGCGTGCGCGTGTCGTTGAGGAACTCCGGCACCACGGTGAGCGCGTTGCCGGACGCCGGCCCCGCCGCGAGGATGTACGTCGTGCCCGCCGTCAGGTCGTAGACGGACACGTGCGTGAGCGAGCACCCCGAGGACGACACGGTGTGCGTCAGCGCGGAGGGCACCGTGGCGCTGGTGGCGCCGTTGACGACGGTGAAGGCCACGTTCTGCGCCCGGTAGAATGCGTATGAACCGGTGGTGGCCGGCACGTACGTGACGGAGCCCTCGGCGCCGGACGGCAGCGCCAGGTCATAGGCCTTGTGCTTCGTGCTGATGGCGGGCGCGCTGGTGACGCGAGTGGCGCTCGCAGTGACGGACACGTGGTCCGTGGGGTTGCCGGAGTGGGTGCACGCGTGCGTGGTGATGCCCGTGCCCAGCGACGTGCAACCGGCCTCCAACTCCTGTGAATCCTGCGCCTCGAAGGAGGCCTCCGGCGCCTCCTCCATCGGTCCGCAGGCCGTCAGGCCGAGCGACAACAACGCGCCCAGCGCGATGCGCTTCATCTTCAACATGGGTGTTTCCTTTCGGGATGCCGGGCGCGGCGGAGTGCCAGGCGGACAGGAAGCCGCCGGTGCGTCCGGTGACTCACTCATGCCGTAAACGCAACTTGGTTGCAATAATGCCCGGTGCGATTCAGCCCATCACTGGAGGTGTTCGATGACGAGCCCGAGATTCGTGAGCGCGGTGGGGCCGAAGGTGACGGTGTACTGGACCTTGTCCGTCAGCTCGTAGCCGACCATCTGCCTCAGGCCATCGCAGAAGCCGCCCGTGGCCTGGGTGCCCATGGGCTCCACGACGCGCTCGCCTTCCTTCACGGCGACGGCGACGTCGGGCGTGCTCAGGTAGAGGATGAAGTCACCGCTCGCCCAGGCCTTGAAGCTGAAGGTGCCCACGGACTGGCCGTTCTCCGGGCGCAGCTGGACGGTGTAGTGCGTGTGGAAGTCGTCCACGCGCGGCTGCCGCTCCGGCGACGCGGTGACGGTGGCGAAGGGGCCATTCGTGACGTGCCAGCAGGCGTGCTCGCCATTGTCCCCGAAGTCGAAGTCCGTGCGCGGCACGTAGTCCGGGTCCGCCACGCAGGACAGGCCTGATTCGCTGGCCAGGTAGCCCCGGTTGCAGTGGCACCAGTCGCCCTCAGGTTCGCGGTGGATGTGGCCGTTGGGGGCGCATGGGTCGCCCTGCTCCTGGGGCGTGTCGTCCGGGCTGGGCGAGGCGTCGTCGCCGCAGGCGGTCAGGACCGCGAGGCCGCCGGCCAGGAGGAGGGCTGGAAACGGGGTGCGCATGGGGCTGCCTCATCGGAATCCGTGATGTAGATGCAATTGAGATACAGAAGTTTTTGGATGTTGGGAAGGCCCGTGGGCCTTGGAGGTGTCCACGGGCCTTCACTCACGAGGGCCTACTCTTCGTGGTGGTCGTGGCCCGTCTCCTCGACGACGAGGAGGAACGTGGCGGGCTGGGGAACGACGGCCGCGAAGTCCAGGCGGTAGTCCACGCCGCCCTCCAGGTCGGCCGTGACGGCGGTGCGCAGGTTGCCGCAGACCTCCTGCGGGACGTGGTAGCGGCACTCGAGGCCGACCTCCTCATTCGTGGCCGCGTTGAAGACGCGGACGGCGCGGTAGCCGGAGGTGAGGAAGGCGTACTCGGTGGACTCTTCCGGCGTGAAGATGACGGAGCCCGCGTAGCCCAGCGTCCACTTCTGGTAGCTGATGGCCGGCAGGGTGACGTTGTACGCGGTGTGCCCCACGCTCACGTCCACGAAGGACGGGCCGCCATGGGGCGCGGCGGTGACGGACTCGAAGGGACCGTATTCGGCGTGGATGCAGGAGTGCTCGGCGACCTCCTCCAACTCCTCCGTGTCCTCGCAGGCGGCGAGCAGCTCCGACTCTTGGGTGACGGGGGCTTGCGACTCCGGGGCGGGAGCTTCTTCGGTCCCGCATCCGGCGAGCAGGACGACGGCGCCAGCGGCGAGCAGGGCATGCTTCAACATGGACATGGGGGGCCTTGGGTGGGTACCGCGGGTGAAGGCAGGACCCGTAATAAGTGCCATAGGGATTCACATGCAATCAAGTTGCATTTAATGGGCGGTGTCCGGGGAGTGTCGTGCGGGGCGGGCTGTCACCTCGATTCCACGAAGGAGGGCTGTTCCTGGGGCGCTGGCATGCCGAAGATGGGGCGCTTTTCTCCCGTAGGGCTGGAGGTGCCGTGAAATGAGAGGGCCGTCCTTCTTGTCGCGCGTCCTGGTGTTGTCCGTGCTGGTGCTCCCTGCGTTGGCGCAGGCGGGCTCGTATCTCCGGGTGGTGAGCTGGAACCTCCGCCACGAGGGATGGGCGGCCGAGCAGACCTACCTGGATGAC
Organism: Corallococcus exiguus; assembly: GCF_009909105.1. Lineage (NCBI taxonomy): Bacteria > Pseudomonadati > Myxococcota > Myxococcia > Myxococcales > Myxococcaceae > Corallococcus > Corallococcus exiguus. The sequence goes on along the minus strand of NZ_JAAAPK010000005.1, from coordinate 520,313 downwards.
GCGAAGCAGCTGTGGAACCAGTTCGGTGCGAACAGCAACTCGAACAATGGCTGTGACCTGGTGTTCCTCCAGGAGGTGATGGACGCGTCCGCGGCGACGGCCATCGCGACGAACCTGACGCAGGTCTCCGGGGTGTCGTGGACGGCGGTGGTGACGCCGCTCATCGGCCGGTCGTCCTACAAGGAGCACTACGCGGTGCTGTACCGGACGGACACGGTGTCGCTCTTGTCCTCCACGGTGTGGACGGACACGGGGGACCTGTTCGAGCGCGAGCCGCAGGTGGTGAAGGTGCGCCACGTGCCCACGGGCGCTGACTACACCTTCCTCAACTGGCACGCGGTGTGGGGCACGGCGGCGGACCGCACGCTGGAGGCGCAGGCCATCGACGGCGTGTTCGCGTCCGTGCAGTCGGCCAGCACCTCGGACCAGGACGTCATCCTCGTGGGCGACCACAACATGGCCTGCACCCACGCGTCCTGGAGCCAGCTGAAGGGCTTGTCGCCCGCGGTGACGTGCAAGCTGGACGTGGCCACCACCATGAACACGTCCGGTGGCTACGCCAACGCGTACGACCACTTCTGGATGCAGGACACGTACGTGACGGAGTTCTCCAGCACGGGCCGCGACTACATCGCGAACCCGCTGGACTACGTCACCCGGCTGTCGGACCACGCGCCGGTGTGGCTGTCCCTGTACTCCAACAGCGACACGGACTGACGCCGCATGCGCTTGAAGCGGGTCCTGGGCGGGATGTTGGTGGTGGTGCTCGTGGGCGTGGGCTTGTGGATGCTGTTGCGTCCCGAGCCCGCGTCACCGCTGGCGCCGCCATCAGCTCCTGTGTCCACGTGGGTCGAGGACGCTGGTGTGCTGGAGGCGGCTCATCCAGTGGAGGCCGCGGCGGCCTCGGACGCGGGCCTGTGGCTGACGGCGACGCTGGAGGGGGCGCATCCGTTCGCGGGTGAGGCGCGCGTGGGCGCGGCGTTCATCATTGAAGGGGATGAGGGGTGGTGGGAGGAGGAGAAGCGGCAGAAGGCAATCAGCCTCGTGGGCCCTTCGAGCCTGGAGGACCTGGCCAACGTGCGTGAGTGGATGACTGCGCCGGCCACCGCTTCGTCGCAGGGAGGCGTGGTGGGGCCCGTCGCCGTGCCGCCCGCGCCGCGCTACCAGGTGGTCGCGTTCGAACCGGACGGGACCTTCTGGTGGGCGGACTTCGTGCCGGGCGCGTTGCCGAAGACGGGCACGTTGAACGCGGGCGTGCTGCGAGCGAACCGGCCCACGGGCGTGAGCATCCGGTTGGACGGTGCCCGGAACATGGAGGGGGCGTTCTCCGTGCGCATCGAACGCGACGTGGATCCCCACGACGCCGAGCGGGCCAGCGCCCTTCAGCCCATGCTGGCGCTGGTGAACCCGGACCTGGGCTGGGCGCTCGTGAATGGCTCGCCGGTGCCACTGAGCCCGGACGCGGACACGCGCCTGGCGCCGCTGCCTCCGGACCGCGGGGTGAGGCTGTGGTTGCGCGCGCCCTCGGGGCGGGAGGGTGGCCCGGTCGAGGTGCGCCTGCGGGAAGGCACCGTGACCCCGGTGACGCTGGACGTGGCGCGGCTGTTCCCCGAAGGCCTGAGTCGCGCGGTGACCCTTCGCGGACGGGTCCTGCTGGGGAACACGTCCCGGTCCGGTGGGCGGATGGTGAGCTGGCCGGGCGGAGAGGAGCCGGTGGACGCGGACGGGCGCTTCACGATCCCCGACGTGCCGGCATGGCGAGCGACGCGCTTCAACGTCTATCGGGGACTGAAGGAGGAAGGCCGTCCGGCGGCGCCTTCGATGTGGGACTTCGACTTCACGCCAACGGAGGAGATGCGGGGCGTGGTGGACGTCGAGTGGCGCGTGCCGTTGTACCGGTGGTTGGTCGTTAGGATGGATGGCTTCACGCGAGCGCAGTTGAAGGAGCGCGTGGTGCCGCCCTATCCGGTGTACCTGCTGGAGCGTCGCGACGCGCAGGGCCTGTGGAGCGCGGTGCCTTCGCGGGAGTTTGTTCCGGAGGAGGACGGCATGGCGGTGTCCCTGCTGGAGCCCGGGACCTACCGCGTCCAGGTCGCGTCAGCGCCCTATGCGTCACGGCCCAGCAGCGTGGCGCAGATGGGCGCGGACGACACGAGCGTGGACGTGCGGCTGTCGCCAGCGCCTTCCGCCGGCGCGTCCTGTGAGGTTCACGTCACCCATCAAGGACGTCCCGTGGCGGGAGCCCTGGTGATGGTGGGCGGAAAGTATCGCTCGATGCCTCCCATGCGCGGAGAGACGGACAGCGCGGGGCACTGGCGGTTGGGCGCCGTGACCTCGGACGTGCTGCCGATGTTCGTGCAGGGCGCCGGGAATGAATGGGAGGGCGACGGAGCGGAAGCCTGCCTCCGCTCGGGCGTCGTGGAGGTGCGGCTGTAGATTCGTCAGGCGGCCGACGCCGCTAGAAGCTCGTCCGGGGCGTTGGCCAGCTCGGCGTTCTCCTCGGCCACTTCCTCGGCGGTGCGGGCCTGGATGGTCAGGGCCTGCACCCAGAGCTCCAGGACATCCATCAGCGCGCTGCGCGTCTCGCCCTGGAGCGGGGCCAGCCGCTGCGCCATGCGCCCCTGCACCTGCGCATCCAGCTGATCCGCGAGCGCGCGGCCCGCGTCGGTGAGGCGCACGCGCACGCGCCGGCGATCATGCCGCACCGAGCGCTCCCGCCGCACGAGGCCGCCGTCCTCCAGCCGGTCCACCAGTCGGCTCAAGCGCGGCATGGCCAGTCCCCCCAGGCGCGTGGCGAGCACGCCCACGGGCAGCAGGCTCTCCGAGCGCAGCCACCAGATCGCCTGGAGTTCCCGAGGCTCCCAGTGGGGATGGCTCAGGACGTCCAGGGGACTCTCCAGCGCGCCGCAGCGGGCCGCGTCCACGAGGAGATTCCGCCAACGCGCCACCTGCACGCGCACCTCCGCCGAGAGTTCCGTCATGCACCCCTCCCTGCCATGAGCAAGCGCCGCGTCCGGCCCCGCGTGCGACGCATCCGGCATCCCGCGGCCCCCTGGGACCGCGAAGACATCAACGGAAATACGTGACGGACATATCGAACTGGTTTCTGACCGGATTTTCTCGGGGCGCTCTACTCGCCACTCGCCGCCTTGCGCTTCGCGCTACGTGCCTTCGCGTGCGCCTTGTCGAAGCCCTCGTAGAACCGCACGGCCTGCTCACCCACCATCTGGATGTGCTGGTTGTTGAGGTACGCGGTGATGGGCGCGGCGACGAGCGGCATCGCGCGGCCCAGCGTCGTCATGCCGCCCTTCGCGAGCAGCAGCGCCGCCAGCTTCCCCAGCACCTTCGGCCCGGAGCGGTGCAGCGGCCCCAGCCCGTTGGCGTAGCCGAACAGGTCCAACATCTCCCCGCGCGCCCGGTCCGTCTTGAGGTTCGCCTTGTAGAGCGTGGCCACGTCCGTGAGCAGGACGAGCTGCAGGTAGGCCATGAACGTCAGGTCCGCCGGCAGCGAGATGAGCCCGAACACGCCGCTCACTCCGCCGACCATGCTCGCGAGGCTCTTCTTCTCGTCCACCAGCCGCTGCGCCAGCTCCTTGGTCGTCGCGGACGGGTAGCGCTTCTCCAGCGCCGCCACGCGCACTCGCGCCCGGCCGATCTCCCCCTGGATGAGGTCCGACAGGCGCAGCGACCCCAGCTTCTTCAGCTCCGCGGGGGTCAGCTTCTTCATGAAGCCCAGCCGCTCTGTCACGCCGTCGTAGAAGGCCATGTCCTCCTCCTTGGCCGCGATGCACGCGGCCGGTCGTCTCTAGTAACCCCGCTCGGCCAGGTACAGGTCCACCAACGCGCCTTCTTCGTACCAGCCGTGTCGCATCTCCGACTTGAACCACCGCGAATCCGGACGCGCCGAACGCACCTCCAGCTTCACCCGGTTGGGCCCCGTGTCGATGACCGCCGCGCGCGCCTTGCACGCCGCGCCCGGCTCCTCGCCGAAGCCGCCCTCCAGGCACACCTCGTCCCCCACCGACAGGCGCCGGGTGTACTCCTGGGCCAGGTAGAGGGCGTCGTCACAGCCGCTGCGCACGGAGGACTTCCCCAACGCCGCGCAGCGGTCCTGCGCGGGCGCCCGGATGACCGGCACGTTGGAGATGAACGCGTCCTCCTGGTTGGGGTCGCGCTGATACGAGCCCACCTGCTTGCACCCCGTCACCGCCACCAGGACCGTCAGGCCCGCCCACGTCCACTTCATCGCGTCATCGCCTCCGGGACGCGCGTCGCCGCGCCTCCGCGCCAACAAGGAAAGGGCGGGAAGCATGGCAGACAGGGCTGGGTGCGGCAAAAGGTGCCGGAAGGACCCGTGGGCGTCTCTACGCGATACGGCGCGCGGGCCCGGGGATTTCCTCGGTGACGCCGGGAACCGCCCGGTTCTTTCCGTCCACGAAGACGACCGTGGGCTTCCAGTGGGCGGCCTCCGCCTCCTCGACCTCCGCGAAGGTGGCCAGGATGACCAGGTCGCCCGGCTGGTTCAGGTGCGCGGCCGCGCCGTTGATGCAGATGACACCGCTGCCGGACTCGCCCTCCAGGGCGTACGTCTCCAGCCGGGTGCCGCGCGTGACGTTCCACACCGCGACCTTCTCGAAGGGGAGGATGTCCGCCGCCTTCAGCAAATCTCGGTCGATGGTTACCGAACCCTCGTAGTCGAGGTCGGCCTGGGTCACCGTCGCGCGGTGGATCTTGGACTTGAAGAGGATGCGGCGCATGGGGGGCCCTCGGGAAGCGGCGCAACCGTAACGGCTCCCCTGCCCGGGGACAACATCCCCGGTGTCCCACGCACCGCCTGCCTCCCTGCACGCCCTGCTGTTTACTTCGTGAAATTCACGAGCTGACTCAGGTTCAGGGGCACGGACTGCGCGTCCGACGTCAGGTTGCCCGTCAGGCTCACCTGCGCGTTACCACCCGAGCGCAGCGCCATGGCCGCGGAAGCGGCGCTCGCGAAGTTGATGGTGAGTGGCAGGGTCACCTGCTTCGTCCCACTTCCGTCCAGCATGCCCAGGTTGCCCGTGGAGAGGTTGCCCACGTTGGCGCCCGCCACCTTGAGCGCACCGGTGATGCCCGCCACCGGCAGGGGGAAGGCGTTGCGGTTGGTGATGGCCAGGGGGAACTCCACCGTGGCCCCGCTCAGCGTGACGTTGGTGATGCGCGGCGCCTGGAACTGCACCTGGGGAATCTTGGGGACGGGGAACGTGCCCTCCTTCTCCAGGGGGAACTTCAGCACGCCCAGCGGCGTCTGGATGCCCAGCGAGCCCTGCGCCTTGAAGGCCGCCACGTCCTTGTCCAGGAACGTGGTCACCACCGGCGCGATGTCCGCGAACTTCACGTTGGCGGGGAAGACAATCTGGCTCTTGCCGTTGGACTTGAGGTTCAAGCCCTCCTTCGGCTTGCCGGCCACCAGCTGCTTGCCCTCCACGAAGAAGGCGTAGTCCACCGACGCCAGCTTCAGGCCCAGGCTGTTGGGGTTGTCCAACTCGTACACCAGGTCCACCGTGGCGTCGGACAGGGAGGCGTTCGCCAGCCGGGCTGTCTTGAACTTCAGCGTGGGCTTCTTGAAGGCACCGTTGAGCAGGCTCTGCAGCGCTGCGCAGCCGGAGAGCGTGGTGAGCGACAGGGCGAAGAGGACCAGGAACGCGCGTTTCTTCATGGGCATGGGCGTAGCAGAGGACGCACCGCGTTCGCGCGGATTCAATCGCCGCGCGTGTCGAGGCCTCGACGGGTGCACCTTCGGCACTCCAATGGTATGCGCCAGGGGACTCCCCCGTGCTGGAGGTTGGCCCGCCGTGACAGGTGGCATCTTGTCTCACCCCCTCGCCGCGCTGGCGGTGCTGGCCGCGCTGTCGCTCACGGGCTGCTCCCGGTCCTCCAATGCCGAGCCCGCCCCCGCGCGGCGGATGGACCTGAAGCCGTGCCGGCTGGACGGAGTGGCCGCGCAGACGCTCTGCGGCACGCTGGAGGTCTTCGAGGACCGGGCCGCGGCGAAGGGGCGCAAAATCTCCCTGCGCGTGGTGGTGGTGCCCGCGCTCGCGTCGCAGCCGAAGGAGGACCCGTTGTTCTTCCTGGCGGGTGGCCCCGGACAGGCGGCCTCGCGCACGCGCATCCTTCCCGCGCTGGATCGCATCCGGCGTCAGCGCGACATCGTGTTCGTGGACCAGCGCGGCACGGGGGACTCGCACCCGCTGGACTGCGAGGCGTTGAATCCCTCGCGCAAATCGCTGGCGGAGCGCTTCGAGGACCGCGAGGACGCGGACGTGATTCCCCAGTGCCGCAAGGGCTGGGACGCGGACGAGCGGCTCTACACCACGTCCATCGCCATGGATGACCTGGACGACGTGCGCGCGGCGCTGGGCTACCGGCAGGTGAACCTGTGGGGCATCTCCTACGGGACGCGCGCGGCGCTGGTGTACATGCGCCAGCACCCGGACCGCGTGCGCACCGCCATCCTGGATGGCGTGGCCCCCATGGGGCAGTACCTGCCGCTGTACGCCGCGCGCGATGGCCAGCGCGCCCTGGACCTGCTCATGGACGCGTGCGCGAAGGACGACGTCTGCGCGAAGGCGTATCCGGACCTGCGCGCCCGCACGGAAGCGCTGCTCGCGAAGCTGGAGGCCGCCCCCGCGAAGGTGAACCTGTCGCATCCGCGCACGGGCGTGCCGGAGGACTTCACGCTCACCCGGCGCGTCTTCCTGTCGGAGCTGTTCTCGCTGCTCTACAGCCCGGACGTCGCGTCGCTGGTGCCGCTGATGCTGGACCGCGCCGCGAAGGACGACTGGACGCCCTTCGTCGCGCTGTCGCTGGGGCTCACCGACGAGGTGGCGCGCACCACCAGCCGCGGCATGTTCCTGGCGGTGGTGTGCGCGGAGGACGCGCCCTTCTTCACGGAGGAGGACGCCGAGCGTGAAGCGAAGGGCACCTGGTTCGGCTCGCGCATGGCGCTGGACGTGAAGCGCGGGTGCGCGAAGTGGCCGCAAGCGAACGTGCCCGCGAGCTTCCGCGAGCCCGTGAAGTCGGACATCCCCACGCTGCTGTTGTCTGGCGAGCTGGACCCCGTGACGCCGCCGCCCTGGGGCGAGGAGGCGAAGCGGACGCTCACGCACAGCCTGCACGTGGTGGTGCCGGGGCTGGGACACAACACGGTGGGCGCGGACTGCGCGCGCACGCTGATGGCGGAGGTGCTCACGCGCGGCAGCGTGGAGGGCCTGACGCCCGACTGTGGCGCGGGCCTCAAGCGGCCGCCCTTCTTCACCTCCTTCGCTGGCCCTGTTCCGTAGGACTCAAGCGCCCATGATTGAAGCCAGGAACCTGCACAAGCGCTTCGGCTCCGTGACGGCCGTGCATGACGTGACCTTCACCGCGGAGGACGGCGTCATCACGGGCCTGCTGGGCCCCAACGGCGCGGGCAAGACGACCACGATGCGCATGCTCTACACGCTGGTGCGCCCGGATGGCGGCACCGCCACCGTGGACGGCGTGGACGTGGCGAAGCAGCCGGAGGTGGCCCGGCGAGCGCTGGGTGTGCTGCCCGACGCGCGAGGCCTCTATCCGCGCCTCACCGCGCGCGAGCACGCGCGGTACTTCGGCGAGCTGCACGGCCTGTCCGGCGCCGCGCTGGACGCGCGCGTGGAGGAGCTGGTGGAGCTGCTGGACATGAAGGACATCGCGGACCGGCGCACGGAGGGCTTCAGCCAGGGCGAGCGCGTGAAGGTGGCGCTGGCGCGCGCGCTGGTGCACGGGCCTCGCAACGTGCTGCTGGACGAGCCCACCAACGGCCTGGACGTGATGGCCACGCGCTCCGTGCGCACGCTCTTGCGCAAGCTGAAGGCGCAGGGCTGCTGCGTGGTGTTCTCCAGCCACGTGATGCAGGAGGTGGCCGCGCTGTGTGACCGCATCGTGGTGGTGGCGCGCGGGCGCGTGGTGGCGGACGGCACGGCGGACGCGCTGCGCGCGAGCACCGGCAAGGACAGCCTGGAGGAAGCCTTCGTGAGCGTGATTGGCAGCGAGCAGGGGTTGCGCGAATGAAGGGCCTCATCGGGACGGTGCTGCGCAAGGAAGTGCTGGACCATCTGCGGGACAAGCGCACGCTGGGCACCGCGCTGATGTGGCCGCTGTTGGGCCCGCTGGTGTTCCTGGTGATGTTCAACGTGATGGCCTCCTGGTACCGGCAGGACCGGCCGCTGGAGATGCCGGTGGTGGGCCGCGAGCACGCGCCCAGCCTGATGGCCTTCCTGGAGCGCTACGGCGCGAAGCTGTCGGAGGCCCCTCAGGACTACGAGTCGCTGGTGCAGGCCGGGAAGCTGGACCTGGTGCTGGTGGTGACGGACGACTACTCGAAGGACTTCGCGGACGGGCACACCGCCGCGGTGCGGCTGGTGGTGGACAGCTCTCGCAACAAGGCCCGTCAGGCCGTGCAGCGCGCGCAGCGGATGCTGGCGGTGTATTCGCAGCAGACCGGCAGCCAGCGCCTGTTCGCGCGCGGTGTTTCGCCGGAGCTGGCGGTGCCCGTGCGCGTGGACGAGTTGGACTTGTCCACCCCCGAGCGGACCGCGGCCACGGTGCTCACCACCATCCCGCTGTTCCTGGTGATGGCGGCGTTCGCGGGCGGCATGCAGCTGGCCAGCGACACCATGGCGGGCGAGCGCGAGCGCGGCTCTCTGGAGCCCCTGTTGCTCAACCCCGCTCCTCGCGGCGCGGTGGTGGCGGGCAAGTGGCTGGCCACCTGCGCCATGGCGGGCACGGGCGTGCTCTTGTGTCTGGTGGGTTACTTCCTGGTGGTGAAGCGCGTGCCGCTGGAGGACCTGGGCGTGCGCGCCCGCTTCGACGCGCCGGCCGCGCTGGGCATGCTGGCCGCGGTGCTGCCGCTGGTGCTGGCCGCGTCCGCCGTGCAGATGTGGGTGTCCACCTATGCACGGTCGTTCAAGGAGGCGCAGACGTACCTGTCGCTCCTGATGGTGCTGCCCACGCTGCCTGGGATGCTGCTGGCCCTGTCCCCCATCCAGACGCAGACGTGGATGTTCGCGGTGCCGGTGCTGGGGCAGGAGATGCTCGCGGGCGAGGTGATGCGTGGCGAGACACTGGGGCCGGTGCCCTTCCTGCTCGCGTTCCTGTCCTGTGTGGCGGTGTCACTGGTGGCGTTGCGCTTCACCACGCGTCTGTTGACGCAGGAGCGCATCATCTTCGGCAGGAGCTAGCGAGCAGGCTCGCCGGCCCCGAGTGTCTTCGGGGCGCCGCTTGGGCGCTGTGTTCACGTGACAGGGGCGGCGAAGTGCCGTCCAATGTTTCGCGATGACGCTTGAGCGTGAACGAGAAGCCTTGCTGCCCTTCGCCCCGAATTCGGTGGCCTCCACGGAAGGGGAACCGCGGTTCGGGACGTATCAGGGAGAGCTGCCGGAGGTGGACCTGCCCCGGCTGTTGGGGAAGTGGGCTCCGGGGCGCGCGACGCGGCTGCTCAAGCGCAAGCGCTGGCACTACACCTTCGTCGCCACGCAGGAGGTGGCGGCCCTCTTCGCGGTGGTGGACCTGGGCTACACGGCCAACGCCTTCGCGGTGGCGGTGGACCTCCAGGAGAAGAAGCCCCTCTGTGACGTGAGTTTCCTGGGCGTGCCCGGGCCGCTCGCGGAGGTGAGCGACAAGCCGGGCGCGGGGCTCGTGGCGGCCTTCCGCACGCTGGGCGGGCGCATGTCCGTGAAGCGCGGCGAGTCCGACGAGCGCTACCAGGTGGAGGTGGACGTCAGCCGCATGCGCACGCAGTCGCTCCAGTCGTTCCAGTGGAACGGCGAGCTGCTGGTGGCGGGCGGTCCGCCGGCCCTCACCGTCATCGCGCCGGTGCAGGGCGACGGGCTGGTCAACGTCACCCAGAAGCGCAGCGGCCTCCTGGCCTTCGGGAGCCTGGAGGCGGGGGGCCGGCGCTTCCGTTTGGACGGCGGCGTGGGCGGCATGGACTACACGCAGGGCTACCTGGCGCGGCACACCGCCTGGCGCTGGGCCTTCGCGGCCGGGCGGCTGCCGGATGGCACGCCCGTGGGCCTCAACCTGGTGGAGGGCTTCAACGAGGGCGCCACCGAGGCCAACGAGAACGCCGTCTGGCTGGGCGACCGGCTCTACCCGGTGGGCCGCGCGCACTTCGAGTACGACGCGAAGGAACTGCTCGACCCGTGGCGCCTGACGACGGCGGACGGCGCGGTGGACCTGCGCTTCAAGCCCATCTACGTGCACCGCGAGGAGCGCAACCTGCGGCTCGTGGTGAGCCACTTCGCCCAGCCCGTGGGCTTCTTCGAAGGCACCCTGCGCGTAGGCGGCCAGGAGCTCAAGCTGTCCAACGTCCCCGGCGTCACCGAGGACCAGGACATGCTCTGGTAGGGGCGGTTCTCCGGGACGGCAGGGCTCCCGGGGAGGTCCTGGGTTGTCTTGGACCCGGTGCTTTGCCAGTGTGAGCCGCCTTCACCGGGAGAGCACCGCATGTCGTCTGTCCGAGGAGCTGGCGTCGCGTTGGGTTGTGTCGTGGGTCTGGTCACCAGCGCGTGTAGCTCCGACCCGGCGCCCGGGCAGCAGCGGGAGATTGGCACGGGGCTGACGCTGGAGGGCGACGCGGTGCGCGTCGTCTACGGCGACGGGCCGGGCACGGCGGTGGAAGGGAATGATCCGCGACTGGCCGCCGCGGGGCAGGGCATCCGGAACGGGACGGCGCCGCAGGACGCGTCGTTCGCGGTGGCGGGCACGGGGCAGGTGCGGGGCCGGCTGACGGCGAACGCGGACGTGGTGCTGGACGCGTCCGCTTCCGCGAAGACGCCCGTGCCGCTCTTGTCCGTGAGCAACACCGTGTCCGGGACGGGGGAACCCACCTGGGAGCGTCAGGGCGTGTTCGCGGTGGACTCCGCGGGCGGACTGCTGGCCCAGGGCGCGCAGGGCTTTGGCGCGCTTCCCATGTCGGGCAAGGGCGACCGGATGATGTGGTACCCGAACAAGGCAGCCTTCCGCGCAGGGCATGCGGAGGCGACGGAGTGGGACGAAGCCAACATCGGGCTCGTGTCCTTCGCGAGCGGTAGCAACACGACGGCCAGTGCCTACGGCTCCTTCGCGTTCGGCGACCAGTGCGCGGCCACCGGCACGGTCGCGGTGTGCATGGGCTCCGCCAACACCGCGAGCGGGACCGCGTCCTTCTCCGCGGGCGCTTCCAACGTCGCGAGCGGCTTCGCCTCCGTGGCGGTGGGCTACACCAACCAGGCCACGGGGCAGGGCTCCGTCGCGTTGGGCTACCGCACCAGCGCCAACGCGGACTACTCCACGGCGCTGGGGCAGCGCGCGAGCTCCGGCGGCTTCACCGGGTCCTTCATCTGGGCGGACCAATCCACCAGCTCCAACGTGGCGACGAACACCGCGAACAACCAGTTCATGTTGCGCGCGTCGGGAGGCGTGCGGCTGCGCACGAACAGCACGCTCACCACCGGGTGTGACCTGCCGGCGGGCTCGGGCGTGTTCAGCTGCACGTCGGACCGGACCACGAAGGAGGACTTCCGCCGCGTGGACGCGGAGGCCGTGCTGGCGAAGGTGGCGGCGATGCCGGTGGAGAGCTGGCGCTACAGCGCGGAGGCCGGTGGCGTGCGGCACCTGGGCCCGGTGGCGCAGGACTTCCGCGCGGCGTTCGGCCTGGGGACGGATGACCGGAGCATCGGCCTCCTGGACATCGACGGCGTGAACATGGTGGCCATCCAGGCGCTGGCGCGTCGTACGGAGGAGCTGCACGCGAAGAGCGCGGAGGTGGATACGCTCAAGGCCCAGATGGCCGAGCTCCAGCGCAGCCTGTCCCGCCTGGAAGCGGCCGTGCATGCGAAGGGTGCGAAGCCCTGAGGGCTCCGTGCGCGTTCATGCAGGATGCAGTACGGGGCGCGGTGTAGGCTCTTTCCGCGCCTTTTTCGCCTGAGGAGGACTCCACCCCATGTCCTGCCCGCATTGTGGTCAGCCGCTCCCTGAAGGCCAGTCGTCGCGGACGTGTCCCCACTGTGGCGGGGACGTGAACGCGCCCAAGTCGCCGGTGATGGACGAGGTGGCGGACCAGGCGCAGCGCGCGGCGGACTCGGCGGGCCGCGCGGTGCAGGACGTGCTGGACGACCCGAGGCTGCGCGAGCGGCTGCCCGGGGGCTCGCTGCCGCTGCTCGGTTCCGGACTGGTGGCGGCGGCGGTGGTGGCGCCCGTGCTGCCTTTCATCGGCGGTGGGCTGGGGCTGCCCTGGTCGGTGTTGATGCTGGTGGGCGCCGGCATGCTGGGCGCGCGCGAGTGGGTGGCCGCGGGCCGGAAGCTACCGGACGCGCTGGTGCCGGTGGTGAAGTGGGCCGCGCATCCGGCGTTCCTGCCCATGTTCACCGCGCTCACCGTGACGCAGGCGTTCCTGTCACTGGGGTTGGGCGTGGCGCCGCTGTTGTGGGTGCTGGCGGCGGTGGTGCTGGGCTCCGTGCAGTGGCGGGCGTTCAAGGCGTCGTCGCTGGCGGAGCCGTCGCTCACGAAGCGGCCGGCGGACGTGCGGCTGAAGCGGTGGGTGTTCGCGGGCGTGGCGGCGTGCGCGGTGGGGCTGCTCCTGCCGTGGAGCTCGGCGTGGTCGCTGGTGCCCACGGCCCACCTGCAGCGCGAACGCAACATCACCATCGACAACAACTTCGCCTGGGACATCCAGGACAACGACACGTGGAAGTTCAACACGCTGGTGCTCCCGTCGGGGCAGGGCGCGGGGACAGGGCGCGGCCGGCTGGGCGCGACGGGCGTGGTGCTGGGGCTGCTGGCGCTGGGCGTGCTGGGGTCGGTGCGGCGCGCGCGGGAGGCATTGCCTTCGGTGGTGCCGGCGGTGCTCGCGGGGCTCATCACCGTCTGGGCGCTGACGGGCCTGGCGTCGAAGCCGGGGCCCTGGCTGTTCCTGCTGGGCATCCTCGCGGTGGACGTGGCCGTCGCGCGCGAGTGGCTGGGGCCCCGGAGCGCGGTGCCCCCCACGGAGCCGCCCGCGTCAGCGTGACGCGCGGCCCTGCACGATGGCGCGGAAGGAGCGGCTGTGCAGCTCCTCCAGCGAGAGGCCGGTGGAGCGGGCCTCCTCTTCCGTGAGGGCGCCGCAGGCGAGCCCACGCAGGAAGAAGTTGAGCAGGCCCTGGCCGGTGGCGGCGTCGTCGAACACGTCGCCCAGCAGGGTGGCCTGGGCGGCCTTGTCCACGAAGGCCTTGAGGCGCTGGGACGCTGGCTCCAGGCCCTCCTGGAAGAAGGCGTAGACGGCGGCGTAGCGCACGGGGAGCTGTGCGGGGTGCAGGTCCCAGCCCTGGTAGTAGCCGCGCTCCAGCGAGTGGCGCGTGTGCCGGTACGCCACCTGCCACGCGCGGTGCACGGCGTCGGTGTTCTCGCGCCGCTGCATGGGGAGGAGCGGGGTGTCACCCTGCTTGCGGTGGGGGCCCACGGGCATGACGTTGGTGGCGCCGTCGGACAGGCGCACGCCGCTGCCCGCGAGGAGCACCTGCACGGTGTCGCGCAGGTAATCGCAAGCGGGGTGGAGCATGTGCTGCATGTGCGCGCTGACATCCAGGGCGGCGGTGTAGTCGTAGACGCCCAGGTGCACGTGGGAGCAGCGGCCCTCGCCGGCCTCCACGAGCGAGCGCAGGTGCGGCCGGCCGCGCGCGTCGAAGAGGGCCTGGGGCGTCTCCACCATCAGCTCCAGGGCGAGCGCGCCGGGGGACAGGCGGTGGGCGGACTCCAGCTCCGACAGCAGCTTCGCCAGGGCGGTCACCTGTTCAGGCACGGTGACCTTGGGCAGGGTGACAACGAAGGACTGAGGCAACCTGCCACCGGATTGCTCCAGCAGCGTGGTGACGAAGAGGTCCAGGGTGCGCGAGGCGCGGGCGTAGAGCTCTTCCGTGAAGGACTTCACGCGGATGCCGATGAACGGCGGGAGCGAGCCCTGCTCCAGGCCCCGGGCCACCTCCGTGGCGGCGGCGACGGCGTGGGTGTCTTCTTCCGAGTCGGGACGGTGGCCATAGCCGTCCTCGAAGTCGATGCGGAAGTCCTCCACGGGTTCACGCTGGAGCTTGTCCACGACGCGGTCATGGACGCGCTGGGCGAAGCCGCCGCGCTGGGGCAGGCCCAGGCCATGGGCGAGCTGGGAGCCATCGGCGGCGTAGTCGTGCAGCGCCGCGAGCGCCAGGTCCCCCATCTTCCGCGCGGTGCCAGCGCGGAAGAGGTGGGCGCCGCCGTACACGGTGTGCACGGGCTGGCGCCGGGAGGACTCGCCCGGATACGCGTGGGTGAACGCCACGTTGGCGCGGCGCAGGGCTTCACGGGAGGCGGCGGAGGCTTCGGGCGTGAGCGTGGTCTTCATGGGTTTCCGGGGCCGCCATCGGGAGGAAGGCTCGGCTCCAATGGAGGCGCTGACATCATGGCGCGAGTCCCGCCGTCCGGGGCATGGGAGAAACGAGGGGGAGGGCCTCCCGGCTGGAGGCCCGGAGGTGGAGGCGTACCGGGGGCAGCATCCTCGCCCGCATCGTCCGGGGAGGACATCCCGTTCGGAACCTGCTCCGGCTCTCCATCGATGAGGCGCCGCAGGAGCCGGCCGTCGTCACTGAAGGCGTATCGCGCTCCGGAGTGCAGGGCGGGAACCTGCTGCCCGCAGGCGGCAGGGTCCTCTTCGATCCGGATGAAGAGGACCCCTGACTCACGGAGGATTCTGTAGCGATGTGACTCGGGCCGGTCCCAGCACGGCGTTGACGGCGTCGGGGGCGGAAGGAAGTCCGCGACCGCGAGGGAGAGCGCGCGCAGAACGGAACCGTCCAACGCATACGTTCTTCCAGGGCTTCCCACGGCCTCCCCAGGGCTGGAGAAGAACGAGGGAAAGACGAGTGAAGGCTCTGACTCCGCCAGCGAGGGCCGATGGGCCTTCATACAGCCACCGAGCATCAATCCGGACACGATGAAGAGTGTGCGCGTGCGCATGAGGATGCGGCCCCTACTGCCGTTCTGCCTGCCCCGGGGGCTGGATGCCGCGCACCCGAGCCCCCAGGTCATGCAGAACAGAAGTGACCTCCACATCACCCCTCCCGGCTGGCGCTCACTTCACGGCCGGCGCTTCAGCCACGCGGACACCTCCGGGGTCACGCGCTCGCGCAGGGCCACGTCCTGGGTCAGCCGCTCCAGGGTCTGCGCCGTGGCCTGCTGTGCCTCCGGAATCGGGTTCGCCTGGAGCAGCGCCTTCATCTGCTCCAACTGCTCGCGCGTGCGCAGCAGGCCCAGGCCTTCCACCACCCGGCGCAGCAGCATGGGCGCCGCTCCCGTGCGCCCCACCAGGTCCTTCCAGTGCTTCTGCAGCTGCGCCCACCACGCGTCGCGCCCGGTGCGGTTGCCCAACAGGCCCGTCGCGAAGCTCGCCACGTCCTGCGTCTTCACCGTCTCCGTGAACAACAGGCCCTGGGCGCGCTCCGTCAGCTTCGCGTCCTCGAAGGACGTGAGCGCCATCAGGTAGCGCCGCTGCGTCGCCGGGTCCGGCTCCTTCGGCATCCGCTGCGACAAATCATCGAACAGCGCCGCGTCGCCCGCGCGCGCCACCATGCCCACCGCCGTGTCCAGCAGGTTCGCGTCCAGCGCGATCTTGTCTCCCTGGAGCATCCGCGCCACCAGCGGACGTGCCTCCGCCAGCACCTGCGGACTGCGCGCCAGGCCGCCCACCGCGCGCACCAGCGCCGCGCGGCGCAGCCGCACCCGGTCCGGCTCGCCCGGCGCCGCCTGCCAGCCCAGCTTCTTCAGGCCGCCGCCCAACAGCTGCTCCACCCACCGGCGGAAGCGCTCCTGGTCCTCACCCTCCGTCAGCCGGTTCTCGATGTACCCGAGCCGCCCGACGAGCTCGTCCAGCACCGCCTCGTCCTCCTCGTCCCCGAAGCGCGCCGCCAGGTCCAGCAGGTCCGCCACCGGCGCCTGCGCCGAGCGCACCAGCGCCCACATGTCCGCCAGCAACGAGATGCGCTCCGACGGCGCCAGCGTCCCCATGTTCGCCGCCAGCGCGTCCAGCGCCGGCTTCTCGTACGCCACCCGGTAGAAGCCCGTGGAGCCGCCGTTGGCGCACAGCCACTTCACGTCGCCCGAGCCGCCCTCCAGCGTCACCGTCGTCTCCGCGTCACGGAAGAGCACCCGCTGCTCCTTCACGCCGCTCGCGTCCTCGAAGCGCAGCACCATGGGCACCGGCCACGTCTCCGAGCTCTTCACCCCCGGCTCCGAATAGAGGCGCTGCTGCGACAGCGTCACCTTCCGCCCCTCCACCTTCACCGACACCAGCGGGAAGCCGCTCTGGCCAATCCACTTCGTCGCCAGCTCGTTCACCGGCTGCTTCGCCGCCTCACCCAGCGCGTTCCACAGGTCTTCCTTCACCGCGTTCGCGCGCGCGTGCTTGCGCATGTACAGCCGGATGCCTTCGCGGAAGGGCCCCTCTCCCAGGAACCCTTCAATCATCCGCAGCACCGCGCCGCCCTTCTCGTAAGTAATCGCGTCGAAGCTCTCACCGGCCTCGCCCGCGTTGCGCACCTCACCGTGGATGGGGTGCGTGGACTTGAGCGCGTCCAGCGCCAGCGCGCTCGCCCGGTGCGCGTCGAAGTCCAGCCACATGCGCCAGTCCGGCCGCCACTGGTCGACAATCTTGAAAGCCATCCACGTCGCGAACGCCTCGTTGAGCCAGAGGTCGTCCCACCACACCATCGTCACCCAGTTGCCGAACCACTGGTGCGCCAGTTCGTGCGTCACCACCTCCGCCACGCGCTTCTGCACGGACAGCGGCGCGGTGGCAGGGTCCAACAGCAGCGCCACCTCCCGGTAGGTGATGAGGCCGGCGTTCTCCATCGCGCCCGCCTCGAAGTCCGGGATGCCCACCTGGTCCACCTTGCCAAAGGCATACGGCAGCCCGAAGTAGTCCTGCAGCCGGGGCAAGACTTGAAGTGCCGCGTCCTGCCCGAACTTCGCCAGGTGCGCCTTCTCCGGCAGCGCCCACGTGCGCACCGGGATGCCCTCCGCCTTCTCCTCCGGCGTGCCCACCAGCGGGCCCACCACCAGCGCGATGAGGTACGAGCTGAGCAGCTCCGTCTCCTCGAACGTCACCTTGCGCAGCGCCCCGTCCTTCTCGTCCTTCACCACGCGGCCGTTGCCCAGCACCGCGTGGCCCTCTGGCACGCGCACCGTGAGCGCCCAGCGCGCCTTGAAGGCCGGCTCGTCGAAGCAGGGGAACAGCCGGCGCGCGTCCGCGGCCTCGAACTGCGTCGCGGCCACCTTGCCCGCCGCGTACAGGCCGCGCAGACCGTCGCTGAAGTGCCCCGTCCAGAGCACGTCCAGCGTGGCGCTGCCCGCGGGCAGGGGCGCATCGAACGTGAGCACCACCGTCTCGCTCACCGGGGCCACGCGCTTGGACGCGGGCTTGCGCACGTCGTTGCCGGCGCGGAAGGTGACCTCGCCCAGCTCCAGCGCGTTGGCGTGGAGGATGATCTCCGAGGTGGGCTGGGACAGCTCCAGCTCCACGTGCTGCTCACCCGTGAAGGTGCGCCCCTCCAGGTCCAGGGTCACCGTCGCTTGATAGCGGCGCGGGCGGAGGGTGGTGGGCAGGCGGAAGTTCTTGTCGTCGGTGGGATGCGCCATAGGGGCGGCAATCTAGCGCCGGCCGCGCCTTGTGCTCGTGCTCCATTTCCCAGTGTCCGCCGCTTCACGGCGTTCCAACCCCGCTGACGGGGGCACCAGCTGCCCGAAGAGGCTCGACTCGCGCTGGAAGAAGCCCTCCGTGTGGAAGGAGGCGCCGAGCTCCAGCCAGAGGAAGTCCAGGTGGTGACAGAGCTCGTGCAGGAAGGTGCGGAGGTACGTGCGGAAGGCCACGACCCGGCCGCGCTTCGCGGTGCGCATCCACACCTGGATGCGGGGCCGCTGCCCGGGCGCCCACGTGTAGAGCCCGTGCAGCTCGCCCTCGTCATTCGAGGGCCGCGTCTCCAGCACCTCCACCTCCACCCCGGCCACCTCCAGCCGCTCGGTCAACGCGCGGGCCAGGGACTGCGTCGCGGCTTGGATTGCCGCCCGGTCCTCCTGGAGCAGCGCCTGGCGCACCGACTCCACCCGGGGCCGCAGCGTCGCGGGCGTCCGCAGGGGCACCTCCGTGGCGGCGTCGCTCCGCCGGTAGATGCGCTGCTCGGCGGGCGACAGGCGCTGGTAGTAGGCGAAACGCACCGGGGTTCAGTCTAACCCGTGAGGTCCTGTCGCGCCGTACATCCACCTCCACCGGGCGACACCTCCGTTGGCCGGCGGGCAGGAAGGTGCCTCCGTGAATGGCATTGGAGCGGGGGACTCGCGCAGACTGCCGGGCCATGGGCTCTCGTCTCGTCCACGTCCTCCTCATCTCCGTGGTCACCGTGCTGGGGCTGCTCGTCCCGTGGGCGCAGGCGGACGACTGGGCCCGCCTGCTGGAGACGGTGCTGGGCTCGGCGGCCATCTGGCGGCTGTCCTCGGTCGAGCAGGGCGTGGTGCACCGGCTCGCGGAGCTGGGCGTCTTCGCGGTCGCCGGGGCGATGCTCGGGAACGCGCAGGTGTTCGCGCTGCGCCGGGCGGGGCTCCAGGTGGCTGGCTGGGCGGGGTTGACGGCGATGGCGGTGGCGGTGGGCCTGGTGGGCTCGCGGGCCCTGGCCGTGGCGCTGGGGCTGTCGCCCGGGACGGCGTCCATCGGGATGGGCGTGGCGGTGGGCCTCACGCAGGGGTGGCTCCTTCGCCGCGAGGTGCATGGCGCCGCCGTGTGGGTGGCGGCGTGCGCGGTGGGCTACGGCATGGCCGGGCCGGCGGCGGACTGGAAGACCAACGCCTTGAGGGCGGCGGTGGACGTGGGCGCGACCTGGCGCCTGTCCTCTATTGTCATCACGGCGCAGGCCATGACGTGGGGAGCGCTCGCGCTGTGCACGGCCATTGGCGGTGCGTTCATCTTGTCGAGCCTGCGCACCCAGGTGCTGACCGCGACCGGTTCGCGGATGCCCGGTGCCCTGGGGCAGTTCGCGGTGCTGGGGCTGGCGCTGCCGCTGATGGTCGCGCTGGAGGCCCGGGAGAAGAGCCCTCCGCCGCGGGAGTTGTCGGAGGGCTGTGTCCTCCCAGTGGTGCCCGCTCCTATCCGGGAGCCCGCGAAGAGGGTGGTCCCGAGCACGCCTGGCGAGGTCCTCAGCCCCGGATGCGTGGGCGCGGTCTGCAGGAACGTAGGTCTCCCCACGTCGCCGCCCCCTGCCGCAGGGATCGTCACTGAACCCAGGCCCCGTCCGGCGCCCGTCCTCCATGACGAGCACCTGCGCACGTTGTTCCGCGAGGAGCAGAAGCGGATGCCGTCGCCCACGCGCCGGTGGAACAACCCCGCGTCGGGTGACGCGCCGCTGCCCGCGGGCGCGACCGGACGCAGCTCGAACAGCGTTGCGCCCTGAGTGATTCAGGGTGCGCGGTTGCCATGGGTGGGAACTTCCTTGCCCAGCGCATGCCGACAGGTGAGCGCGCTCCGTCGTGAGGTGGACATGCGGAATGCCGCGAAGACCGGGCACGGCGGTTGCTCTGTCGCGTGCGCATGGGACGAGGCGTGTGGGTGGGCGCGTTGGTGAGCGCGCTGGTGTGGGGCGGGGCGGCTCAGGCAGCGAACAAGGCCACGGCGACGAAGAAGGACCGGCCGGTGGTCGAGTTGTCGGACCGGGCGCTGTGGCGGGCGAAGTCCTGGGTGGGGATGACGACGCTGGCGAAGATGAGCTCGACGGTGAGCGATGACTGCTCGGGCATGACGCGTCTGGCGTTCCAGCAGCGGCGGTTGGATTTGCTGCCGGACGACGTGCTGCCGGAGGAGAACGGCGTCACGGCCATCCACCGCAAGGCGCGCGCGCTGGGGATGCTGACGGAGACGCCGAAGCCGGGCGCGCTGGTGTTCTTCAAGAACACGTTCGACCGCAACCGCGACGGCCTCATCAACGACGGCCTCACGCACATCGGCATCGTGGAGCGGGTGGGGACGGACGGCACGGTGACGTTCGTGCACAAGTCCGGCGGGCTGGTGAAGCGCTCGCGCTTCAACCTCGCGCAGCCTGAGGCGCGCAAGGACGCGAAGGGCCACGTCATCAACGACTGGCTGCGCCGCCAGGGGAAGAAGACGCGCGGCTACCTGGCGGGGGAGCTGGTGGCGGGCTTCGCGTCGGTGGACGAGCGCTGGCGTTCGCCCGAGCAGCCGCGCCTGGCCTCCGCGAAGCTCACCGTGAAGGGTGACGCCCGGACGGCACGGCGCTAGACACGGCCGGAAGATGTCCACCGTCGAAGGTCCATCCGAGTCTCCGAGCCCCGAACCTGCCGGGCACATCCCGCCGGCACCGCCGGAGGTGCGTCCCGAGCCGCCGCGAAGGAGGCGATGGACGCGCTGGGTGCCAGTGGCTGTGTTGGTGCTGGGCCTGGGCATCGCGGCGGCCACGTTCGCCGGGCTGCCGGACGCGAGTCCCCTGGCGAAGGAGAACCCGAAGACGACCGCGCTCATCGAGCAGCGGGCGACCGAGGCGCGCGAGGCCGGACGCAAGCCGCGCCGGAGACAGCAGTGGGTGCCGTTGTCGGCGGTGTCCAAGCCCGCGGTGGACGCGGTGCTCATCTCCGAGGACGCGAGCTTCTACCTGCACGACGGCGTGGACACGGTGGAGCTGGCGCGCGCGGTGGGGCGGGCGGTGGAGAAGGGGGAGCTGGGGCGGGGGGCGTCCACGCTCACGCAGCAGCTGGCCAAGAACCTCTGGCTGTCCTCGGACCGCAGCCTGGTGCGCAAGCTGAAGGAGCTGGTGCTCGCGCACCGGTTGGAGGAGGCGCTGACGAAGCAGCGCATCCTGTCGCTGTACCTCAACGTGGTGGAGTGGGGGAACGGCGTGTATGGGATTGAGGCGGGGGCGCGGGAGCACTTCGGCGTGTCCGCGTCCCAACTCTCCGTGGCGCAGGGAGCGGTGCTGGCCGCGATGCTGCCGTCCCCGCGCAAGCGCTCGCCGGCCAGTGGTTCCCGAGCGTTGTGGAAGCACGCGCACCACGTGGTGGACGCGCTGAAGACCTACAAGCGCATCAGCGCGGCGCAGGCGGAGAGCGCGCACGCGGAGGTGGACCAGTTGCTCGGCCGGGCTCCCGCGGACAGCGGCGGGGACGACGCGGAGGATGACGGTTCCTGAGGAGGGACCGTCGCCGCGGTACTACAGCCGGGCCCCTCCATGGGAGGGCCGCCCCATGGGGGCCCGGCTCCGGCCCTGATTTCCCCGTCAAGGACGTCCTCCTGTAGTGCGTGGGAGCGGCCGGATTGGATCCATTCCCCGTGCACTTCCACCCGGGGCGGTGCACTTCCTCACAGCCCGTCCCTCCAGGAGGGCCTTGTCTCCTCGGGCGGCTTTGGCTGGCGGGGGTGGGCCATGGGACGTAGTTTGAACGCAAACACCATGGCCGACCCCCACCAGGACCCCGCAGGCGACCCGCGCGAGCGGGTGCTGGCGCTGCTCAAGCACCACGGCTGGAACGCGACGTCCTTCCAGGTGCTGCAGCCGGGCTTCCAGTACTGGTTCTCTCCGGAAGGGGACGGGTGCATCGCCTACGTGGACACGGGCGGCGCGTGGGTGGCGGGAGGCGGTCCCATCGCCTCGCATGAGCGCGTGCACGACGTGGTGGAGGCCTTCCACCAGGCGGCCCGGAGCGCGGGCAAGCGCGTGAGCTTCTTCGCCACGGAGTCGCGCTTCTCCCGGCTCGTCCCGTTCGAGGAGTTGCCCATTGGCGAGCAGCCGGTGTGGGACCCGACGAAATGGGAATCAGTGGTGAAGGGCAGCCGCAGCCTGCGCGAACAGCTCCGCCGCGCGCGCTCCCACGGCGTGCGCGTGCGCGAGGTGCCCGCGGAGGTGATGGAGACGGAAGGCCACCCGCTGCGAGCGGCGGTGGAGGTGCTGGCCGAGCACTGGCTCGCGTCGCGCCGCATGGCGACCATGGGTTTCCTGGTGGGGCTGGCCCCTGGTGCCTTCGCTCGCGAGCGCCGCGCCTTCGTGGCGGAGGTGGAGGGCCGCGTGGTGGGCTTCCTGTCGGTGACGCCCGTGTACGCGCGCGACGGCTGGTTCCTCCAGGACCTGCTGCGCGAGCCCACCGCGCCCAACGGCACGGCGGAGACGCTGGTGGACGCCGCGATGCGCGCCGCCGCGTTGAACGGGCGTCAGTACGTGACATTGGGCCTGGCGCCGCTCGCGGGCCCGGTGCGGCCGTGGCTGCGGTTCGCGCGCAGCGCCGGGCGCCCGCTGTTCGACTTCGAGGGCCTGCGCTCCTTCAAGGCGAAGTTCCGCCCCGACGCGTGGGTGACGCTCTACCTGTCCCACCCGAAGGACGAGCCAGCGCCGTGGGCCATCTACGACGCGCTCCGGGCCTTCGCGCGGGGAAGCCTGGTGAGGTTCGGGCTCGTCACGCTGCTGCGCCGGCCACGCTTCTTCGTGCGTGCGCTGACGGCGCTGCTGGTGCCGTGGACGGTGCTGCTCGCGCTGCCCATGAGCGCGCACTGGTTCCCCTCTCCGTGGGTGCAGCACGGCTGGGTGGTGTTCGACGTGGGGCTCATCGCGGGACTGCTGCTGCTCCTGCGCCGCTGGCGCGACGGGCTGGCGACGCTGCTGGGGCGGCTCACCACCGCGGATGCCTGTCTGACATTGGTGCAGGCGTTGGCTTTCAACGCCGCCCGCGCGCGAGGGCCGTGGGACTGGAGCATCATCGTCGCGTCGGTGCTCGCTCCGGCCACGGCGTCCGCCATGCTGCTGCGCTCACGCGACCTGCGCGTCCCCGAGCCTTGAGGCGCTCCTGGCCCTGGTGATGGATGCTGTCATGGGTGGACTCTTCCTTGAGGAAGGAAGTTGATCCGGAGCATGGGGACTCCTTCACTCTTACCTGGGGTGGACGGTCCGCCCCCGTGAACCCAGGCCTGTCCTGGAGTCTTCCTTCTTCATCGGAGCAACCCATGGGCGTTCTCGCCAGGAACAACGTGAAGGTGAAGGGGCAGGGCGCGCAGGCCATGGTGTTCTCCCATGGCTTCGGCTGCGACCAGAACATGTGGCGGTTCGTCGCGCCCGCGTTCGAGCGGAGCTACCGCACCGTGCTCTTCGACCACGTAGGGGCTGGCGGCTCGGATATCGCAGCCTATGACCGCAACCGGTACGCGACGTTGCAGGGATACGCCGATGACGTCCTGGAGATTTGCCACGAGCTGCGTCTCGAGCGAGCGGTCTTCGTCGGTCACTCGGTGAGCGCGATGGTGGGCGTGCTGGCGGCCATCAAGGAGCCGGAGCGCTTCGACAAGCTCGTGCTCATCGGTCCCTCGCCCTGCTACATCAACGACGGCGAGTATGTCGGAGGCTTCTCGCGCGAGGACATCCTGCAGTTGTTGGAGTCGCTCGACGACAACTACCTGGGCTGGTCCAGCACGATGGCGCCCGTCATCATGGGCAACCCGGACCGGCCCGAGCTTGGCACGGAGCTCACCAACAGCTTCTGCCGCATGGATCCCGACATCGCGAAGCAGTTCGCGAAGGTGACCTTCCTTTCCGACCACAGGGCGGACCTTCCGAAGGTCAAGACGCCTTCCCTCGTGCTCCAGTGCTCGAACGACGTCATCGCGGCGGAAGCAGTGGGCGAGTACGTGTGCCGGCAGCTGCCTCGTGGCCAGCTGGTCCACCTCAAGGCGACCGGACACTGCCCGAACCTGAGTGCCCCAGAAGAAACGGTCGCTGCGATGAAGCCCTTCCTGGGCTACTGAAAGGGGACGATGCAAGGGAGCGCTGACACGGAGCAGGGGACGGAGCCTTCCGAGGACTCGGCGGAGGAACTCTACGAGAACGCTCCGTGTGGCTACCTCTCCACGAGCCCGGACGGGCGCATCATCAAGGTCAACCAGACCTTCCTGACCTGGACGGGCTACTCCAGGGAGACATTGCTCGGAGGCAAGCGGTTCTGGGAGCTGCTCACGGTCGCGGGCCGCATCTTCCACGAAACCCACTACGCCCCCCTGCTCCAGATGCAGGGCTTCGTCCATGAGCTCTCGCTGGACCTCGTCTGCGCTGACGGCCGGCAGCTGCCTGCGTTGATCAACTCCGTGCAGAAGAGAGACGCGTCCGGAAGGCCCCGCTCCGTCCGGACGACGCTCTTCAACATGACGGATCGCAAGCGCTATGAGCGCGAGCTACTGCTGTCCCGCCGGAAGGCGGAACAGCTGGCCCAGGCCAAGGCGGCGCTGCTCGCGACCCTCAGCCATGAAATCCGCAACCCCCTCAACGCCATCACCGCCGCCACGCGGCTGCTGGGGATGACGCCGCTCTCCGACAAGCAGTCGAAGTACCTGCGCATCCTCGGCTCCGCGTCCGGAAACCTGCTCGCGCTGGTCAACGACATCCTGGACTGGAGCAAGATCGAGGCAGGCAAGCTCTCGCTGGAGCAGCGCGAGTTCTCCCTGCGCGAACTGCTCGGCGACATCCTGAACGGCCAGGCCGCCCGGGCCGAGGAGAAGCGGCTGCTGCTCCAGATGGAGATCGACGAGCGGCTCCCGGCACGTCTGCTGGGGGACCCCGTCAAGCTCGGGCAGATCCTCACGAACCTGGTGAGCAACGCCCTCAAGTTCACGGAGAAGGGTGGGGTCAAGGTCAGCGTGGCCCTCCGGGCCCGGGACGGCGATGCGTGTGACCTGTCCTTCCAGGTGAGCGATACGGGGATCGGCATTCCACCGGACCGCCTGTCCGCCATCTTCGAGGAATACGCCCAGGCGAACTACGACATCGGGATGAAGTACGGCGGGACGGGGCTGGGCCTCTCCATCAGCCGGAAGCTGGTGGCGTTGCACGGCAGCAAGATGGTCGTGGAGAGCGAGGTGGGAAGGGGAACATGCTTCTCCTTCGACCTGCGCTTGAAGTCCGGGGCGGGGGGGACCGCCGCCGGCGCGGCTCCCAGCAGCGAGTCGTCTCCGCGGGCCCTGCGGGGCCTGAAGGTGCTCGTGGTGGAGGACAACGAGGTCAACACCTACGTGCTTGCCCGTTGGTTCGAGCACTGGGGGATTTCGTTCGACGCCGTCAAGAACGGGCGCGAGGCGGTGGAGCGCCTCCACCAGGGTGGCTACGAGCTCGTCCTCATGGACCTGCACATGCCGGTGCTGGATGGCTACGACGCGTTGAAGGTCATCCGGCAGCTCCCGGACGAACGGCTCCGCCAGATTCCCATCATCGCCATCTCGGCCTCCACGCGAGCCTGGCAGGAGAGCAAGGTCCTGGCCTCGGGGTTCACGGACTTCATCGGCAAGCCATTCGACGAGGGCGTCCTGTTCAGCAAGATGGCGCGGTGCACTTCGCGCGAGGCTCCAGCGGCGCCCGCGCAGCCGCCGGAAGCGGCCCCCCGCGCCCCCGGGTCCGCCGCGGACTCCCTGGTCCTGGCGCCTGACTTCAGCTTCACGAAGCTCCGGCAGTGGGCGGCGGGAGATGCTCAGGCGAGCGCGGCGCTGGCCCGCTCCTCCATCCAGACGCTGGAGCAGGCCCGGCCGGCGCTCACGGCGGCGCTCAAGCAGGGCGCCCGCGACGAGTACGAGCGCGCGTGCGAGGGCATCACGGGGACCCTGCACCTCCTCGAAGCGCACGGGCTCGCGGCAGCCCTCCGCCGTGCCCGGGCATTGCTCACCGGCAACGCCCCGGACTCCACGCGGATGCAGGCCGCGGTGTTCGCCATCGACTGGGAGGTGGAGAACCTCGCCGGAGCGCTCGTCGCCATCGCGAGCGAAGCCGGCGCCTGATCCGCCGGAGCAGGAGCGCCCGGCTGGCACATGGAAGCTCCGTGGCTCCGTCTCCCGGCCAACCCTCGCCTGGGAGACGGCATCGCGCGCCATGGACGAGCGGCTACGGTGCGCCGCCGCATCCATGGCCTCTCCGTCCCTCGCCAATCCCTCCCTGACGCTCGGCCTGTCCCTGGTGGCCGGCATCCTTGCGCAGCTGTTGGCCCGGCACCTGAGCGTGCCCGGCATCGTCGTGCTGCTGTCCGCGGGCGTGCTCCTGGGGCCGGAAGGCGTGGGGCTCATCCACCCGGCGTCCCTGGGCCCCGCGCTCCAGGCCGTGGTGGGCTTCTCCGTGTCCGTCATCCTCTTCGAGGGCGCGATGAGCCTGGACGTGCGCAAGCTGCGCCGCGAGGCCCGCTCCATCCAGCGGCTCGTCACGCTCGGCGCTGGCGTCACCGCCGTGGGCGGCACGCTGGCCGCCCGCGCCCTCATGGGCTGGGACTGGAAGGTGTCCGCCCTCTTCGGCACCCTGGTCATGGTGACCGGCCCCACGGTCATCACCCCCCTGCTGCGCCGCGTGCGCGTCACCCACCGCGTCGCCACCGTGCTGGAGGCCGAGGGCATCTTCGTGGACGCCGTGGGCGCCATCATCGCCGTGGTCGCGCTGGACATGGCGCTGCACGCGGAAGAGGGGCCGTGGCTCCTGGTGAGCGCGCTGGGCTCGCGCTGGGGCGTGGGGCTCGCGGTGGGCGGCGTCACGGGCCTCCTCATCACGGTGGGCCTGCGCAAGTCCTCCTGGGTGCCGGAGGACATGACCAACGTCTTCGCGCTGGCCCTGGTGCTGGGCGCCTTCCAGGTGAGCAACGCGCTCTCGCCGGAGAGCGGCGTGCTGGCCGCCATCGCCGCGGGCCTCGTCGTGGGCAACGGCAAGGTGCCCGCCCGCCGCGAGGTGCTCGCCTTCAAGGAGCAGCTGACCCTGATGCTCCTGGGCATGCTCTTCATCCTGCTGGCCGCGGACATGCGGCTGTCCCAGGTGACGGCGCTGGGCTGGCGGGGCCTCTGCACCGTGCTCGTGCTGATGCTGGTGGTGCGGCCCGTCGCCGTCGCCGTGTCCACCGCCGGCTCCGGCCTGTCCCGCAACGAGAAGGCCTTCATCGCGTGGCTGGGCCCGCGAGGCATCGTCGCCGCCGCCGTGGCGTCGCTGTTCGCCACGCGCCTGGGCGCCCAGGGCGTGCAGGAGGGCCAGGTCCTGCGCGCGCTGGTGTTCCTGGTCATCGGCGTGACCGTGGTGGTGCAGGGCCTGTCCGGCGGGCTCGTGGCGGGGCTGCTGGGCGTGCGCCGCGTGGTGCCCCGGGGCTATGTCCTCCTGGGCGCCAACGCGCTCGCGCGGCAGGTGGCGCACGCACTCCAGGCGCGGGAGGAGTCCGTGCTGCTCGTGGACTCCAGTGACGCCACGCTGAATCGCGCGCAGCAGGAGGGCTTCCGTGTCCTCTTCGGCAACGGGCTGGACGAACGCACGCTCCTGCGCTCGGAGCCCGAAGGCCGCCAGGGCTTCGTGGGGCTCACCCACAACGAGGGCGTCAACCTGCTCTTCGCCGAGCGCGTGCGCGCCCTCCTGCGCACCGCTCGCAGCTATACGGCCCTGCACCGGGGCCACGTCGGCGTGTCCACGGACACCGTGAGCGCCACGGGCGGCCACATCCTCTTCGGCGCGGAGCGCGACCTGGATGCCTGGGTGGCCCGCTGTGAACAGAACTCCGTGTCCCGCGAGTCCTGGCGCCTGGAGGCCCCACAGGTGGCGGCCATCCTGCCTCCCGCCACCGGCACCCTGGAGGAGGCGCTCGTTCCGCTCGTGCTGGAGCGTCCCACGGGCACCGTCCTCTTCGACGAGTCCGCCGTCCCTGTCGCCGGTGACCGCGTGGACTTCCTTGTCGCGCACGGACGGAAAGATGAAGCCCACGCGTGGCTTTCCTCCCATGGCTGGCGGCCCGTGACGTCTGACGTTCCAATCCCAGACACTCGCCCTCCCCCTGGACCGAGGGACCGTTGAACAGTTCTCGCGGGTTGCGTGAAATGCCCGGACCGGCCTCGGACCCGGGCGGATGTCCCGCGGCGGCTCCAGAGAACGGGTAGGAGGCGTTCATGCGGCTGCCCTCGGGCGTCGTCACGATGCTCGCCGTGGTGCTCAACTCCGGCGCGGGACTGGCAGCACCTCCCCCTTCACAATCCGCGAACGCGACACCGCCGCAGCTGCCGCCGGGCGTCTCCGCGACGCTGTGGCGGCTGTCGGTCCCCAAGGGCATGGAGCCCACGCCGGAGCGGGTGGCGCTGGGCGAGAAGCTCTTCCGGGAAAAGCGCCTGTCGGTGGACAACACCGTGGCCTGCATGACGTGCCACGAGCCGGAGCTGGGCTTCACCGACGGCAAGCCGCTGTCAGAAGGCGTCAAGCAGCAGAAGGTGGCGCGCAACAGCCCCACCGTCCTCAACGCCCTCTTCAACGCCACCCAGTTCTGGGACGGCCGCGCGGCCACGCTGGAGGACCAGGCGAAGCTGCCCATCCTCAACCCGCGAGAGATGGGCATGCCGGACCCTGACACCGTCATGAAGAAGGTGCGCGGCATCCCCGAGTACGTCACGGACTTCCAGAAGGTGTTCGGCCGCGAGCCCAACTTCGACGACCTGGCCGTCGCCATCGCCGCGTTCGAACGGATGCAGTTCTCCGGCGACGCGCGCTTCGACAAGTTCATCACGGGCGACAGCAAGGCGCTCACCGCGTCGGAGAAGAACGGCTGGGCGCTCTTCAACGGCAAGGCGCGTTGCAACTCCTGCCACGCGGGCAACGCCGTGTCCCCGCTGTTCAGCGACCAGAAGTTCCACAACATCGGCGTCGCCGCGCACAAACAGGACTTCGTCACCCTGGCGCGCAAGGGCGTGCAGGTGGTCCGCACCGGCGACGAGAAGCAGATCGACGAGCTGGCGCTCAACTCGGAGTTCTCCGAGCTGGGCCGCTTCCTCGTCACCAAGCAGGAGAACGACGTGGGCTCGTTCAAGACGCCCATCCTGCGCAACGTGGGCATCACCGGCCCGTACATGCATGACGGGTCGCTCACCACGCTGTGGGACGTGATGGACCACTACAACAAGGGCGGCGTGGCCAATCCCTACCTCGACGGGGGGATGCAGCGGCTGGGGCTCACGGAGCCGGAAATCGACGACCTGGTGGCGTTCCTCTTCACCCTCACGGACACGAAGTTCGACAAGCTCAACAAGGAGCAGCTGGCGAAGCAGCGCGCCCGGAAGAACACCCGGCCGGAGCGGGACAACGCCATCGCCCTGGGCAAGAAGGGCAACCTGGGCGACCTGGCTCCGAACCCGGACCTGAACGTGAAGAACCCGGCGGACCTGGGCTTCTACGGCGACGTCACCCCGGTGACGAACACCAAGCAGCGGTAACGGAGGCGCGCCATGGCAAACAAGTTCCAGAGCATCGAAACGAAGCACTACGCCGAACGCGACGCCTTCTTCGAGGGCCTGAGGAAGCTGGACCGCCGCGCCTTCATGCGCGTCGCCGGCATCTCCGCTGGCATTGTCGCGGGCATGGGCAAGCTCACGCCCAACAGCTTCCAGCTGGTCAACGTGGCGGAGGCGCAGGGAGAGAAGCCGAAGTTCTCCTTCGCGTACATCTCCGACACGCACCTGTATGAAAACAAGCTCAACGACCGCTTCGTGCGCGCCATCCTCAAGGCCGTGGACGACGTGAACGCGCTGGACCCCCAGCCGGACTTCGTCCTCTTCGGCGGAGACCTGGCGCAGCTGGGCCAGGCCGGCGAGCTCAAGCTGGGCGCCCAAATCCTCAAGTCCGTGAAGGCCCCCATCAAGATGATGGTGGGCGAGCACGACTGGTTCCTGGACATGGGCGAGCTGTGGCGCGACCTGTTCGGCGCGCCCAACTACTCCTTCGACCACAAGGGCGTGCACTTCGTGGTGCTCAACTCCATCCTGGAGAAGGACTTCTGGACGGAGCGGAAGCTCTCCCCCATGGAGCGCATGAAGATCGTCGCCGGCCTGGACAATGGCATCCAGTCCCGCTTCGAGGTCGGCGCCGAGCAGCGCCAGTGGCTCCAGAACGACCTGGCCAAGGTGGCGAAGACGACGCCCGTCATCGTCTTCAGCCACTCGCCGCTCTACAAGTACTACAAGCCCTGGAACTTCTGGACCGACGACGCGGACGAGGTGCAGGCCATCCTCAAGCCGTACGAGAAGGTCACCGTCATCCACGGACACACGCACCAACTGCTCAGCAACCGCATTGGCAACATCTCCTTCCACGGGATGCTGTCCACCGCGTGGCCGTGGCCGTACGCGCCGGAAGGCCTGCCCTCGCTCACGGTGCCCATGAACCGCGCGGATCCGTTCAGCCAGTTCGACGGCTGCGGTGACGGCCGCATGGACGTGTTGGAGTCGGGGCTCGTGGACAAGGTCTACAACCTCTGGCAGCGCGACCCCATCACGGTGCGCGCCAGCTACCTGGGCTCTGGTGGCAAGCAGTCCGCGCCCCCCAAGCCCAAGCTGCCCACCTACTAGGACCGGAAGAGGAACTCCCTCCCATGAACCTGCGAATGAAGTTGCTCGTGGTCCCGTGCGCGGCCCTGTCCTTCGCCGGCGGCGTGGCGCTCGCCACGTCCCCGGAGTCGAAGGCCGAACCGCTCCCCAAGCACGTCCTGCCCGCGTCCAAGGACGGCAACCTGGTGCTGGGCCTGTGCGACGGTGAGACGTCCATGGAAGTGCAAGGCGTGAAGGACGGCCAGAGGCTCACCCGCGCCCAGGCCATCACCGCCACCGCGCAGTTGATGGATGACTGGCGCAAGAAGAACCCGGACGCGAACTGGGACGACGTGCCCGGCCCGGTGCTGGCGCAGGCCGCGCCCCCGACCACGAAGAAGTCCCCCACGCCCGCGCCCCAGCCCAACCCCGGCTCGAAGCCCTCGGGCAACGACGTGCGCCAGGGCGGCGTGGGCGCGGAGACGGGCGCCAAGGCCGTGCCCCAGCAGCAGAAGGCCAACCTCCAGACGGGCCACACCTACGGCGCGTATTCCGAGCGCGACGAGCAGGTGTGGGCGGACTCCGTGCAGGCGGCCGTGAAGGAGGGCCACCGCGTGTTCCACGACGCGGACGCGCTGGGCGGCACGGTGGGCGTGTCGTGCGACATGTGCCATCCGGACGCGGCCAACACCCACCCGGAGACCTACCCGAAGTACCAGGTGCAGCTGGGCCGCGTGGCGTTGCTGCGCGACATGATCAACTGGTGCATCGAGAACCCGGTGCGAGGCAAGCCGCTGGCGGATGGCGACCCGAAGATGCGCGCGATGGAGGCGTACATCTATGCGCAGCGCAAGGGCGTGAAGCTGGAGTACGGCAAGCACTGAAGCCCGGGCGGGACCTCGGGCCCCGGGCGCTTCGTGCGCTCAGGGGCCCAGGTACAGGTCCAGGGCGGTGTAGGCCGCGCAGAACGGATACGCGAACAGCAGGCTGTAGGTGATTTGCAGCGGCGTCAGGTGCCGCCGGTCGATGACACCCTTCGTGGGGCCGCGTTCATCCCGGCGGCGCAGGTATGCCCCCAGCGCGAAGGACACCACCCCCGACACGAGCCATGGGTTCATGGGGGAAAGCTTCAAGCGCGCTCGGGAGAGGACGCAAGCCAGTCCCCGTCACATCCGGCTGAGGAAGAAGCGGACCAGGATGAACAGCGCCATCGCGTAGGCGTACCCCAGCAGGACTCGACCGGCGATGCGCTGCGGCGTCGGTTTGCGCGGCTCGGCCTCCGGAGGCGGCGCGCGGCGCTGGTCGCGCGTCACGAGGAAGCGCCCCAGGCCGAGCGCGACGATGACGGAGATGATCACGAGGTCGAAGGCGCCCATGGCGTGGGAGCTTCGGACAATGGCCTGACGGGATTCAAGGCAAGTGGCATGCCGCACCCCGCCAGTGGCGCACCGCACGGGCCGGTCCAACAGATTTCGACTGGCCCGATGGGGTGCGCCCCCGGACGCGGTTGCCCCGAAACCTGTCCGACAGTCGGACAGGTTTCCTCGGCTCGGATGGCGGAGGCTCTCAGCCAGCCTCGGTGGCCCAAAGCTGTCCGACAGTCGGACAGGATTCCGCGCTCGGATTGAGCGGAGGCCCGCCAACCAAGATGGTCCAAAGCTGTCCGACAGTCGGACAGGTTTCCGCTGGCCGGATGGATGGAGGTCTTGGCCGCGGTTGCCCCGAACTTGTCCGACAGTCGGACAGGATTTCTCGGCTCGGGTGTCGGGGCCCCTGGATGCGGTGGTCCAAAGCTGTCCGACAGTCGGACAGGTTTTGGCCGCGCGCCGCCGCCGGGGGCTCGGCGGGGTTCTTACCTTCTCATCGGTGGGGGCAGCCTTCAGGCCTGAAGGCCTGGCGGGACGATGAATGGTGGAGACCCTTACGAGGTCGACGGCGTTCGCTGCGCGGGGAGGCTTCGGGCCAGGGCCTGACGGGATTCCTGGCTCGGGGTCTTGCCTTCCCCCCGCCGGGTCCCGGTTGAATGCGGGCCATGTCCCTTGTCCCTGTCACGGACCCCAGCGGTTTGCTGGAGCGCGCGCCGCGTCTGGCGGAGCTCCTGCCGGATGCCGCGCTGTCGGAGGCGCTCGCGCGGGGTGATGCGTGGGCGGTGCATGCGGTGCTCTCACGCCGGCTGGAGCACGAGCTGCCCGGGCCCACGCGGGAACTGCTGGCGGCGCTGGTTGAGGACCGGGGCGTTTTCGTCATCGCATCCCGCCCTCCGTCCTCGTCCTCCGTGCTGGGGACCGGCGTCCGGTGGAGGGGCACGCCTCCTCGTGGCTCCGCACCGAACGTTCCCTTCGTCGCCGAACGCACGGTGACGGTGCTGGGCGTTCCGGTGTGGCCCCTGGACGGCTACCTCGTGCGCGCGGACGGCAAGGCGCCGCTCCAGGTCATCGGACAGGTGCCGCCCTCGCCTGGCAGGTCTCGCCGCCGCGCGGAGTCCCTGGCCGCAATGGCATTGGGGCTCTGCGCGCTCGCGGGCGCGGGCGCGATGTGGCTGGAGGCTCGCAGCATGCGCGCCGTGACGGTCGTCAACGGTCTGTCGCGCCCCGTGGACGTGCGCATCGGCGGCGAGCACTGGGTGGTGGCGCCCGGGACGCAGGAGCAGGGGCGCGTGAAGATGGGAGATGGACCGCTCCATGCGGTGACCACCTGGCCCGGCCAGGAGTCCGTCATCGAGGACGTGACACTTCCGGTCCAGGGCGAGCACATCCTCTACAACGTGAAGGGCGCGGCGATGCTGGAGGCGGTCCCGGAGGAAGGGGTCGTCTCCGCGGGCCCCTACGCCAGGTCCCTTCCGGAGATCGCCTCGGTGCTCCAGCCGGGCGAACAACTCTCCGTGCAGTCCGCGAAGTGGGAGTCCGCCGCGCGCCTCTACGCGGAAGAGGGGCGCTGGCAGGCCGCGGGCCGCGTGGCGTCCGCCGTCGCGGAGGTGGAGCCGGGCAATACCGTCGCACGGGAGATGGCCGCGCGCGCATGGCTCTTCGTGGACACGCAGGTGCCCGCGAACCTGCCGGACGACCTGCGCTGGCGCAACACGCGCGACTTCGCGGCGATGCTGATGCACACCTGGCAGGAGGACCCGGCCGCGCAAGCGCTGGCGCTGTCGTTGATGCGCCACATCGGCCAGGGGGCCCAGGCCCGCGCACGCTACGCGGAGCACGCGCAGCAGCATCCGGACTCAC
Organism: Corallococcus exiguus; assembly: GCF_009909105.1. Classification (NCBI taxonomy): domain Bacteria; kingdom Pseudomonadati; phylum Myxococcota; class Myxococcia; order Myxococcales; family Myxococcaceae; genus Corallococcus; species Corallococcus exiguus. The sequence goes on along the minus strand of NZ_JAAAPK010000005.1, from coordinate 486,731 downwards.
CGCTGGCGGCCCTCTACCTGCAGCGCGCGAGCCCGCCGGACCTGGGCTCCTCGGACGCCGTCGACGCCTACTCGAAGCTGGCGGCGCGCTTCCCGGACTCGCCCGACGTGACCCGCGCGTGGTTGGAGGCGCGGTGGCGCTTCGAACTGGAGCACCCGTCGGACGCGGACCGGGGGAACGACGTCGGACGTCCGCCGTACGAGGTCCAGACGGCGGAGCTGTTGAAGCCCTTCGTGGAGAAGCACCCGCCGGAGACACTGGAGGCGCTGGAGCTGGACGTGCGCATCCTCTTGCGCGCGCGGCTGCGAGACGCTGCCACGGGGCTGGTGCGCCGCTACGGCCAGGACCCGCGCCGCAGGACCTGGGACTTCCTGGTGCTGGCCGGACGCACGGCGGAGGCCGCCGGGCCCGAGCACACGTCCTACGTGATGCGCGACTGGATTCCCGCCGACCTCGCGCGGCAGCCGGCGCGGATGCTGCTGCTGGACCTGCTCACCGGACAGCGCTCGCCGAAGGACGCGGAGCTCGCCGCGCTGGCGTCCCCCGAGGACCGCTCCATGCTGCGCCTCACCCGGGACGTGCTGGTGGATCCGAAGCGCGCGCTGAAAGAGGCCGACGGCGACCCCCTGGTCGTGCTGCCCCGACTGGATCCGGAGATCCTCGCGCTGCTCGCCCTGGAGTTCACGCGCACCGGCGATGCCTTTGGGAAACGGCTCTTCAGTGTCTCGCTGCCGCTGATGCTCGCGCGCGAACCGCTGCGAAACCACGTCCTGTCCGTCTCGGGCGTCCCGGGACCGGACTTCCACCGCCTGCCCCCGGGCCTGCGCGCCGCCGCCACCCTGGTCCACGCCCGGCGCGAGGCGAAGGAGGGCTACCCGGTGTTCACGGAGCGGTTGGATGGTCTTGCCCGCATGGACGCCCTGGGCGGCTTCTCGGTTCGCGCCGCCGGCCCCTGGATGCGGCGCGCGTTCGACGCCTGCATGGACACGAAGGTGGAGCAGTCCCTGCCCCAGGGCATCCTCTTGAGGGGTGACCTTGTGAAAGAGCAGGCCCGCCAGGAGGACGACCGGGAGGGTCGCCGCCCCAACTGCGAGGCGCGCATCGTCAGACCCACGGGGCTGCCGCTTCCCCGGACCGCCGCCACGACGACGCCGTAGAAACGCGAACGGCGCCGACCCCTGAAACCGGGTCCGGCGCCGTCACGGTGCAGCGGGGGAGGGGAACCTCAGCCCGGCTGGCAGACCTGGCGGAGGATGTCCAACGACTCCAGCGCCTTGCCCGCGCCAATCACCACGGCGGACAGCGGGTCCTCCGCGAGGAACACCGGCAGGCCCGTCTCCTCGCGCAGCAGCGTGTCCAGGTTCTTGAGCAGCGCGCCGCCACCGGCCAGCACGATGCCCCTGTCGGCGATGTCACCGGCCAGCTCCGGCGGCGTGCGCTCCAGCGTCAGCTTCACCGCTTCGACGATGCCGTTGACGGGCTCCGCGAGCGCGTCGCGCACCTCGTCGCTGGACACCGTCAGCGTGCGCGGCACGCCGGCCACCAGGTCGCGACCCTTGATCTCCATGGTCATGACCTCGTCGGTCGGGTACGCCGTGCCGATGCCCATCTTGATGAGCTCCGCCGTGCGCTCACCGATGAGCAGGTTGTACTTGCGCTTGACGTACTGGATGATCGCCTCGTCCAGCTTGTCGCCGCCGATGCGCACGGACTTGGCGAACACGATGCCCGCGAGGCTGATGACCGCGACGTCGGACGTGCCACCGCCGATGTCCACAATCATGTTGCCGCTGGGCTCCGTCACCGGCAGGCCCGCGCCAATCGCCGCGGCCATGGGCTGCTCGATGAGGTAGACCTCGCGCGCGCCCGCGTTGGCGGCCGCCTCACGCACCGCGCGGCGCTCCACCTCCGTGATGCCGGACGGGATGCCGATGATGATGCGCGGGTTCACCAGCGTCTTGCGGTTGTGCGCGCTCTGGATGAAGTAGCGCAGCATCGCGGCGGTGATTTCGAAGTCGGCGATGACGCCGTCCTTCATGGGCCGGATGGCCACGATGTTGCCCGGCGTCCTGCCGAGCATCTCCTTGGCCTCCTTGCCCACGGCGAGCACCTTCTTGCCGCCGCGCGAGTCCTGCTGCACCGCCACGACGGAGGGCTCGTTGGACACGATGCCCTGGCCGCGGATGTAGATGAGCGTGTTCGCCGTACCCAGGTCGATGGCGAGGTCGCGCGAAAACAGGGTGTGGAGCCAGTCGAACATACGGGGACGGAAACTTTCGGAAGGGCCGGGAAACTCTCCGCCCTTCAGACGGAGTGCGTTGTCGAAACTACTACGCGCCGCAATACGGAGGAAGAAAAGCCGGAGCCCCTCTCAGGGCGCCGCTCGCTGGACAACCAACCGCACCCGCCCGTCTGTTCCCTTGTCCGCATTCGGACCGCGCTTTTCCTGAAGGACCCCAACCCGCGTCCTCCCCAGGCCAGCAGCCGGGCGGACGTCCGGGCTTCTCAGCGCTTCAGCGAGTACTTCCCGATGGCGTAGAGGGCGCGCACGCCGTCCTTCCAGCCAATCTTCTTGCCCTCCTCGTAGGTGCGCCCATGGTAGCTGATGGGCACCTCGAAGACGCGCCAGTTGCCGCGCGCCACCTTGGCGGTGATTTCGGGCTCGAAGCCGAACCGGTCCTCTTCCACGTGCACGGAGCGGATGACCTCCGCGCGGAAGGCCTTGTAGCAGGTCTCCATGTCCGTGAGGTTCAGCCCGCTCGTCATGTTGGAGAGCGTGGTGAGCAGGTTGTTGAGGACGGTGTGCCAGTAGTACAGCACCCGACGTGGCGACCCGATGAAGCGGCTGCCGAAGACGACGTCCGCGTCGCCGTCCAGGATGGGCTGGATGACCCGAGGGATGTCCCGGGGGTCGTATTCCAGGTCCGCGTCCTGCACGAGGACGATGTCCCCCGTGGCCTCGGCGAAGCCCCGGCGCAGCGCGGCCCCCTTGCCCTGGTTGTTCTCCTGGAAGAGCACGCGGATTTCGTTCCGGTTCTTCGGCGAGCCCCCCAGGACCTCCAGGCCCTGTTCGGACAGCTGGCGCAGGAATTCGCGGCTGCCGTCCTTGGAACAGTCGTCCACCAGGACGAGCTCCTTGGGGAAGTCCACGGCGATGCAGCGCCGGAGGATTTCCGCCAGGGTGGGAATCTCGTTGTAGACGGGGATGACGAGCGAGACGAGCATGGCGGCCCCGCCCTATCGCATTTCCCCCGCCAGGGCGACTCCCTTGCACACAAAATTCAGGGCCGGGCCGCCGCGCTCCGGAGCGCGTCCAGCAGGGCTTCCAGGTCCGCGTCCCCGGTGAGCGGGTGGATGAGCGTGGTGCGCAGGTACACGCCCCGGGGCAGCCGCGTCTGCACCAGGTAGAAATCTCCACGGGAGACCAGCGCTTCACGCAGGCGGACCTGGAGCGCGTCCCAGCCCTCCGGCGGCACGTGCGCGGGGGTGTGGCGGAAGCAGACGATGTTGCAGTCGGGCTCCAGGGCCAGCTCGAAGTCCGGGGCGGCGGTGAGCATCCCCGCGAAGCGCCGGGCCTGGTCGTAGGAGGCGGTGACGGCCTCCTCGAAGACGCGCGTGCCCAGCACGGACAGGCACGCGTAGACCTTGAGGGGCATCATCTCCTTGGTGCACTCCAGCGTGCGCAGGCCCACGTCGCTGTAGGGGCGTGCGTCGTCGCCGTCGCCGTGGAAGAGGTAGTGAGCCTCCTGGGAGAAGGCGTCGAAGGAGCGCGCGCCGTCGCGGAAGAGCACGGCCGTCACCAGCGCGGGCATGAGCAGCCCCTTGTGCGCGTCCCACACCACGGAGTCCGCCCGCTCGATGCCCTTCACCTGCGCGCGGTACTTCGGGCTCAGGGACGCCGCGGCCCCGTGCGCGCCGTCCACGTGGAACCACAGGCCGTGCTTCTGCGCGAAGTCCGCCACCGGCTCCAGCGGGTCGAACGCGCCGGTGGCGGTGGAGCCCGCGCTGGCCACCACGGCGATGGCCTTGCGCCCCGCGCGGGTGGCCCGGTCGAGCGCGTCCTCCAGGGCGTCCGGCCGCACGCGGAAGTGGTCGTCCACGTCCACCGGGGTGAGGCCGCCCTCGCCCCAGCCCATGATGCGGACCGCGCGGGCCAGGCAGTAGTGGGCGGAGCGGGGGACCAGCACCGTCAGGGGCGGGCCCGCGTGTGCACCGCCGTTCCACGCGTCGTAGCCGGCCTTCGCCTGACGGGCGGCGAGCAGGGCGGTGAGGTTGCCCGCGCTGCCGCCGGAGGTGAGCACGCCCCGGGCGCTGGACGGCAGGCCCAGCTTCGACGCCATCCACGCGAGCACGTGGTGCTCCATCGCGGTGGCGACGGGGCCCATCTCGTACACGGCCATGCCGTTGTTGAGCAGCGACGACACGGCATCGCACAGCGCGGCCAGCGGCACGGGCGCCGTCACCTGATGTCCCACGTAGCGCGGGTGGTGCAGGTGGTGCGAGCCCTCCAGCACGCGCGCCATCAGTGACGCGAAGGCCTGTGAAAGCTCTGGCGCCGGCTCCTCCGGGAAGGCCGTGGCGAAGCGCTCCTGGTTCACCGCGGGCGGCGCCCAGGGCAGCACCGGCATCTCGCCCCCGGCGAGCGCGGCCTTCAGGTAGTCCGCGAGCTGATCCATCAGGGCGTGGGCGGTGGCCCGGAAGGACTCCGGTTCATAGGCGGCGCGCAGCGGCGGGAAGACGGGGGTCGTCATGGCGGGTGCACGCTAACGGGAGCGCATCTTCCGGGCGCGGGAAACCGGGGCACGAAGGGCCGGACGGGCTCCCGGCCGGCCGACGGAACCCTTCCGCTCCCGGAGGGACCGGGCGGGCAGGGGCCCGGCGAAGGGACGGCGGCTCGCGGCGCCGCCAGGCCATCCCCACCTTTCCGGCGCACAGGAGGAGACGACCGATGGCTTTCGACGACACGCCGTCCGAACGGCGCTCCATCATCAGCGGCATGCGCGTCCGCTCGGCGGACGGGAAGCTCCTGGGGTACGTGGCCCTCATCGGCCAGGAGCACCTCTACGTCCGGCGCTCGCCCTTCGTCCGTCATCGCCACTGGAAGGAGGCCCCCCTGTCCGCCGTGGGCAGGGTGCTCCAGGGCGCCGTCATCCTGAAGGAAGGCACGGGCCCGCTGACTCACGCGGACGCCATGTTTCACGGAGAAATCCCGACACAGACCCTGCCCCTGGCGCTGGGGCTCGAGCCGTCGCACGCGTGAGGCCGTCCGGCGGTGGACATTGAGGAGGGCGCGGACACCTGAAGTGTGATTCAACCCGGCGTCATGGCGACATCCCTCGAAGAGCTCTCCCAGCGGGTGTCCGCGGCGTTCGCGGACCGGGCGAAACTGAAGGACGCGGACACGGTGGCGGCGGTGCGAGAGACGCTCGCGCGGCTGGACACCGGGGAGCTGCGCGTCGCGGAGAAGGGCCCGGAAGGCTGGCGGGTCAACGCCTGGGTGAAGGAGGCCATCCTCCTGTTCTTCGCCGTGTCGGAGATGAAGGTGATGGAGGTGGGCCCCTTCGAGTTCTACGACAAGGTGCCCCTGAAGAAGGGCCTGGAGGCGGCGGGCGTGCGCGTGGTGCCGCCGGGCACCGTGCGCTACGGCGCCTTCGTGGAGCGGGGCGCGGTGGTGATGCCCGGGTACGTGAACATCGGCGCGCGGGTGGGCGCGGGCACCATGGTGGACACCTGGGCCACGGTGGGCTCCTGCGCGCAGGTGGGCCGCAACGTCCACCTGTCGGGCGGCGTGGGGCTGGGCGGCGTGCTCGAGCCGCCCACCGCGTCGCCGGTCATCATCGAGGACGGCGCCTTCCTGGGCAGCCGCTCCATCGTGGTGGAGGGCGTGGTGGTGGAGGAGGAGGCGGTGCTCGGCGCCAACGTGGTGCTGACCGCGTCCACGCAGATCATCGACGTCACCGGGACCCAGGAGGTCATCCACAAGGGCCGCGTACCGGCGCGCAGCGTGGTGATTCCGGGCATGCGGGAGAAGCAGTTCCCCGCCGGGAAGTTCATGGTCCCGTGCGCGCTCATCATCGGGCAGCGCAAGGCGTCCACCGACCAGAAGACCAGCCTCAACGCCGCCCTGCGGGACTTCGCCGTCGCGGTGTGAGCTTGCGACAAATCCGGCGCGGGCGGGGGCGCGTATAGGTGTTGTTACGCGACTTGTTACGTCCGCGTCGTTTTCAGGAGAGCATGGAACACCTCGACGACATCCTCCCCGAGTGGCTGCTCGGGACCCTGGAGCCGGCCCGGCGCGACGCCGCGGCACGGCACCTGGACGGCTGTGCGCACTGCCGGGCGGAGCTGGCCCGGCTGACGCCCGCCGTGGATGCGTTGGGGGCGCTCGTGGAGCCGGTGTCGCCCCCCGTCGAGTCGCTCCATCGCCTGATGGGTCAGATGGAGGGGCCCGGCCGCTTCGCCCGTTGGGCCGGGAAGTTCGCCGCGTTCCTGGACCTGGCGGAGGCTCGGGCCCGGGAGCTGCTGGAGTCCATGTCGGAGCCGTCCAACTGGATGCCCGGCCCGGTGGAGGGCGTGGAGCTGATGCCGGTGGAGACGGGCCCGGCGCGCGAGGGGATGATGGCCGCCATCGTGCGCCTCCAGCCCGGCGCCCGCTACCCGCGTCACACGCACCTGGGCCGCGAGTGGAACCTGGTGCTGGAGGGCGGCTTCCGCGAGGACTCCGGCCACGAGGTGTGGCCCGGGGACGAGCTGGAGAAGGCGGACGGCTCGCTGCACGACTTCACCGCGCTGCAGGGCCCCGCGTGCATCTGCGTCTCGGTGTTGGATGGTGTGACGTCCTTCGAGGACCTGGCGGACGGCGCCTGACGGGACGATGTCCCGGGCCCGGGCGGGGAGTATGGTGCTTCGCGCATGTCCTCCACCGACCTCGCCACCCGACTCGCCCAGACGACGCTCGAGCTGTGTCGCATTGAAAGCCCCATTGGCTACGAGGGTCCCATCGCGGACCACGTGGAAGGTTGGGCGCTGAAGCACTTCCGCCGCGAGGAGGTCTTCCGCGTCGGACACACGCTGTTGTTGGGCTCGCTGGAGGACCCCCGGCCCACGGTGGCGCTCATCGGCCACCTGGACACGGTGCCCATGCACCCCGGGGACGTGGGCCGCGCGCCGCGCATCGAAGGGGAGCGCGTGCACGGGTTGGGCGCGTCCGACATGAAGGGCGGCGTCGCGGTGATGATGGCGCTGGCGGAGGACCTCCAGCGCGACGCGCTGCCCGTCAACGTGGCCTTCCTCCTGTACGAGCGCGAGGAGGGCGCCTACGCGGAGAGCGGCCTCATCCCGCTGTACGCGAAGCGGCCGGACCTCTCCCGCGTGAAGTTCGGTATCGCCATGGAGCCAACGGACGGCGTGGTGCAGGTGGGCTGCGTCGGCAGCATGCAGGTGACCGTCCGCTTCACGGGGCGCAGCGCGCACTCCGCCCGGCCGTGGCAGGGGGAGAACGCCATCCACAAGGCGGGGCCGCTGCTCACGGAGCTCTTGGGCCGCGAGCGCGTGGAGGTCAACGTCGCGGGCTTCCCCTTCTATGAAGTCATGAGCGCCACGCTGGCCAAGGGCGGCCGGGCGCGCAACGTGGTGCCGGAGGCGTTCGAGCTGAACCTCAACTACCGCTTCGCGCCGGGCAAGAGCGTGGCGCAAGCGAAGGAGGACGTGCTGGCGCTGGTGGCGGGCCGCGCGGAGGTGGAGTTCACGGACGCGTCCCCCAGCGGGCCGGTGGCCGCGGGCAACCCGCTGTTCAAACAGTTGATGTCGCTCACGGGGCTGCCCGCCGCGTCGAAGCAGGCGTGGACGGACGTGGCCCGCTTCGGTGAGTGGGGCGTGGACGCGGTGAACTTCGGACCGGGTGAGACGGCGCAGGCGCACCAGCTCCACGAGAGCGCGCCCATCCCTCCGCTGGCCGTGGCGTACGAGAAGCTGGCCGCGTTCCTGAAGGGCGCGGCGTAGCGGTCCGCGCGTCGTGCGCTCCGAGGCCGGATTCTCGGCCTCGCGCATTCGTCAGCTGGCGTGCATCTGCGCAGGGGGCATGGATGCAACTCCGGCGGTTGCGCTTACCCTTGCAGGGTCGTCATCCCTGGAGGTTGTTGATGCACGCCGAGTCGAACATGCAGGACCCGAACGAGACCCCGTCGTCCAACACGATCCTGCCGGTCGGTGAGGCGACGCCCGCCAGGACGTCGCGCCGCCGTTCCTCCGGCGCCCGCAAGGCGTCGTCCCGCCGCACGGGGGCCGCGAAGAAGGCGACCTCCAAGCGCACCACCGCGAAGAAGGCCGCGGGCAAGCGCACCGCGAAGAAGGCCACCGCGAAGCGCGGCACGGCGAAGCGCGGTACGACGAAGAAGGCCACCGCGAAGCGCGGCGCCCGCAAGGCTCCGGCCCGTCGCGCCGCCGCCGGACGCACCGCACGCAAGACGTCCGCCCGTGGCAAGTCCGCGCGCAAGACGACGGCTCGCAAGAGCCCGTCGCGCCGCTCCACGCGCCGCTAACAGCCCCCGTCGCTGGCGGAAACACTCCCCATCACCGGGTTCCCGCCAGTGACCTGGGGGCGGGTCATCTCCCATCCCCACGCCCTCTTATTCGCCGGATTAATCCAGTTTCCCGGCAGAGTCTGATAGGCGTGGAGTTGGACACTGAACGACAGTACTAGTCGCCTGGGGTCCAACGAGGGGTGGAGATGTCCAAGGGGAAGCAGAAGCAGCCATTCCAGTTGCCGGAGTTCTACGTGCCGTGGCCGGCGCGGCTGAACCCGAACCTGGAAGCGGCCCGCGCGCACACCAAGGCGTGGTCGTACCAGATGGGCATCCTGGGACCGCCGCGGGATGGCACGGACCGCGAGGTCTGGTCCGAGCGCCGCTTCGACGGCATGGACTACGCGCTGCTCTGTGCGTACACGCACCCGGAGGCGCCGAGCCCGGAGCTGGACCTCATCACGGACTGGTACGTCTGGGTCTTCTACTTCGACGACCACTTCCTGGAGGTCTTCAAGTACTCGCGCGACGTGGCGGGTGGGCAGGCCTACCTGGACCGTCTGCCGCTGTTCATGCCGCTGGACATGTCCCCGCCGCCGGAGCCGGTCAACCCGGTGGAGCGCGCCCTCTGGGACCTGTGGCAGCGCACCGTGCCGTCCATGTCCATGGAGTGGCGCAAGCGCTTCTTCGAGAACACCAAGCACCTGCTCGATGAATCGATGTGGGAAATCGAGAACATCAGCGAGGCGCGCATCTCCAACCCCATCGAGTACATCGAGATGCGCCGCAAGGTGGGCGGCGCGCCCTGGTCGTCCGACCTGGTGGAGCACGCCGTCTCCGCGGAGATTCCGGACCGCGTCGTGCGAAGCCGGCCGATGCGCGTGTTCAAGGACACGTTCTCGGACGCGGTGCACCTGCGCAACGACCTGTTCTCCTACGAGCGCGAACTGGAGGAGGGCGAGCTCTCCAACGGCGTGCTGGTGGTGGAGAAGTTCCTCGATTGTGACACGCAGCGCGCGGCGGACCTGGTCAACGACCTGCTGACGTCGCGGCTCCAGCAGTTCGAGACCACGTTCGCCACGGAGCTGCCGTGGCTGTTCGCGGAGTACGGGCTCAACCCGGTGGAGCAAGCGCAGGTGCTCACGTACCTGCGCGGACTCCAGGACTGGCAGTCCGGCGGCCACGAGTGGCACATGCGCTCCAACCGCTACATGAACCAGCACTCGGAGGAGCGGCCGGCGCTGTCCATCCCCGTGCCCTCCGGTCTGGGCACCTCCGCGCTGCGGATTCCGCTGACGCCCGGCGGGCTGGGACTGGGGCCCCGCTCCCGCTCCCTGAGCCACGTGCCCCGCCAGCACGTGGGCCCCACGAAGCTGCCGAAGTTCTACATGCCGTACAGCACGTACTTGAGCCCGCACCTGGACCGCGCGCGCAAGCACTCCAAGGAGTGGGCGCGGCGGGTGGGCATGCTGGAGGTGGTCCCCGTCGTGGGGTTCTACGTCTGGGACGACCACAAGTTCGACGCGGCGGACGTGGCCCTCTGCGGCGCGTACATCCACCCGGACGCGACCCCGGAGCAGCTGGACCTGACGGCGTGCTGGCTCGTCTGGGGCACCTACGCGGACGACTACTTCCCCATGCTCTACGCGAACACGCGGGACATGGCGGGCGCGAAGATGTTCACCGCGCGGTTGGGCCAGTTCATGCCGGATGACGTGGAGGCCGCCAACGCCGCGGTGCCCACCAACCCGGTGGAGCTGGGCCTGGTGGACCTGTGGAAGCGCACCGCCGGCCCGCTGTCGGCGCGCGGCCGCACGCTGTTCCGCAAGGCCATCCAGGACATGACGGACAGCTGGGTGTGGGAGCTGAACAACCAGATCGTCAACCGCGTGCCGGACCCCGTGGACTACGTGGAGATGCGCCGCAAGACGTTCGGCTCGGACCTCACCATGAGCCTGTCGCGCCTCTCCAAGGGCGACGCGGTGCCGGAGGACGTCTTCAACACCCGCACGCTGCGCGGGCTGGAGAACTCCGCCGCGGACTACGCCTGCTTCGTCAACGACCTCTTCTCCTATCAAAAGGAGATCGAGTTCGAGGGCGAGCTCAACAACTGCGTGCTCGTGGTCCAGAAGTTCCTGGGCGTGGACAAGGACACCGCTGTCCTCACGGTCAATCAGCTGATGACCGCGCGCATGAAGCAGTTCGAGCACCTGGTGGCCAAGGAGCTGCCGGTGGTCATCCGCACCTTCAACCTGGATGCGAAGGCGCAGGAGAAGCTGAACAAGTACGTGGAGCAGCTCCAGCAGTGGATGGCGGGCATCCCCCGGTGGCACGCGGAGGTGACCCGCTACACGGAGACCGAGCTGACCCACGACGCAGCGCCCAAGTTCAAGACCGGGAACGTCTCCGGTCTGGGCAAGTCCGCGATGCGCATCGCCGAGCTGTTCCGCACCGGCAAGCCTTGAGCTCAACCGCAGTCCGAAGCCTTTTGATTCTTCAACCTGGAAAAGGGTGATCCATGTCCAACGACATCAAGAAGTTCGACGACAACAACCAGAGCCTCGGGACGCAGGCGGCGCGTCAGCTGGCGACGACGACCAAGTCCGAGCCGCAGATGCAGGGCATCTCCTCGCGGACGCTGCTCAAGCTGCTGCCGTGGGTGCAGGTGTCCGGCGGTACGTACCGCGTCAACCGCCGCATGACCTACGCGGTGGGTGACGGCCGCGTCACCTTCACCAGCACCGGCGCCAAGGTGCAGGTGATTCCGCAGGAGCTGGGCGAGCTGCCCCTGCTGCGCGGCTACGAGGACGTGGACGCGCTCGCCGCGCTGGCCAACCGCTTCGAGCAGAAGGAGTACAAGGCCGGTGAGGTCATCACCGAGGCCGGCAAGGAAGCGGACTCCATCGTCCTCATCGCCCACGGCAAGGTGAACCGCATTGGCACCGGCAAGTACGGCGAGCCGCTGGTGCTGGAGACGCTGGCGGACGGCGACCACTACAGCTACCAGGCGCTGCTGGAGTCGCAGGACTACTGGCAGTTCACGGCCAAGGCCGTGACGCCGGTCATCGCGCTGGTCCTGCAGCAGTCCGCCTTCGAGGCGGTCGTGGCGCAGGTTCCGTCGCTGCAGAAGCACATCGACAACTTCAAGGCGCGCTCCAAGAAGAAGCAGGACACGTCCGGCCAGAAGGCCATCGAGCTGGCCGCCGGCCACCACGGCGAGCCCGTGCTCCCCGGCACCTTCGTGGACTACGAGACGCACCCGCGCGAGTACGAGCTGGCCATCGCGCAGACCGTGCTGCAGATCCACACGCGCGTCGCGGACCTCTTCAACGACCCCATGAACCAGACCCAGCAGCAGCTGCGTCTGACCGTGGAGGCGCTGAAGGAGCGCAAGGAGCACGAGCTCATCAACAACCGTGAGTTCGGCCTGCTGCACAACGCGGACCTGAAGCAGCGCATCCACACCCGCTCCGGCGCGCCGACGCCGGACGACATGGACGAGCTGCTGGCCACGGTGTGGAAGGAGCCGTCGTTCTTCCTGGCCCACCCGCGCGCCATCGCCGCGTTCGGGCAGGAGTGCAACAAGCGCGGCATCTACCCCACCAGCACCGACATGAACGGGACCATGGTGCCCGCGTGGCGCGGCATCCCCATCGTGTCCTGCAACAAGCTGCCCATCAGCGAGTCGCGCACCACGTCCATCATGCTGATGCGCGCGGGTGAGAAGAACCAGGGCGTCGTCGGCCTGCACCAAGCGGGCATCCCGGATGAGATCGAGCCCAGCCTGAACGTCCGGTTCATGGGCATCAACGAGAAGGCCATCATGAACTACCTGGTGACGGCGTACTTCTCCGCGGCGGTGCTGACGCCGGACGCGCTGGGCATCCTGGAGAGCGTGGAGCTGGGCCGCTCGTAGTTCCTCGTCCGTCCATCACGGGAAGGTTCTTCCATGACGACTTCACAGAAGGACGTAGCGGCGCACGAGGGCACCAGCCTCAGCACGGCGGGTGCGCGCCAGCTCGCGACGACGACCAAGACGCAGCCGGTGATGCAGGGCATCTCGCCCCGCTACCTGCTGAACATCCTGCCCTGGGTGCAGGTGTCCGGCGGCACGTACCGCGTGAACCGGCGGCTGACGTACACCGTGGGCGATGACCGGCTGAACTTCAGCAACATCGGCGCCAAGGTGGAGATCATCCCCCAGGAGCTGCTCAAGCTGCCGCTGATGCGGGGCTTCCAGGACGTGGATGACCTGCTCATCCGCACCCTGGCCGGCCGCTTCACCCAGAAGCATTACAAGGCCGGGGAGAACATCGTGGAGGCGGGCAAGTCCGCCGAGCACGTGATGCTCATCGCCCACGGCAAGGCGCAGAAGCTGAAGGCCGGCAAGTACGGCGACCCCGTCGTGCTGGACACGTTGGCGGACGGCGACCACTTCGGTGACCAGGCGGTGGTGGAGTCGAACGACGTGTGGCCCTTCACCGTCAAGGCCGTCACGGCCTGCACGGTGATGGCGCTGCCGCAGGATGTGTTCGAGTCCCTCATCAACCAGTCCCCGGCGCTCAAGGCGCACGTGGCGCGCTACCAGGCGAACCTCAAGAAGCCCCAGGACAAGGCGGGCCAGTCCGCCATCGCGCTGGCCGCCGGTCACCACGGCGAGCCCGTGCTGCCCGGCACCTTCGTGGACTACGAGCTGAAGCCGCGCGAGTACGAGCTGAGCGTGGCGCAGACCATCCTGCGCGTGCACACCCGCGTGTCGGACATCTTCAACGACCCGATGAACCAGACCGCGGAGCAGCTGCGGTTGACCATCGAGGCGCTGAAGGAGCGCAAGGAGTGGGAGCTCATCAACAACCCGGAGTTCGGCCTGCTGCACAACGCCGACCTCAAGCAGCGCATCAACACCCGCTCGGGTCCGCCGACGCCGGACGACATGGATGAGCTGGTGTCGCGCCGCCGCAAGACGCGCTACTTCCTGGCCCACCCGCGTGCCATCGCGGCGTTCGGCCGGGAGTGCAACAAGCGCGGCCTGTACCCGACGGTCGTGGACGTGGGCGGGGCGAAGTTCCAGGCGTGGCGCGGGGTGCCCATCCTCCCGTGCGACAAGCTGCCCATCAGCCGGGAGAACACCACCTCCATCCTCGCCATGCGCATCGGTCAGGACGACCAGGGCGTGGTGGGCCTGCACAACGCGGGCATCCCCGACGAGGTGGAGCCGAGCCTCACCGTGAAGCGCATGGCCGTCAACGACCAGGCCATGACGAACTACCTGGTGAGCACCTACTACTCCGCCGCCGTGCTCGTCCCGGACGCGCTGGGCGTGCTGGAGAACGTGGCGCTCGGCGGCTGAAGCATTCTCCGCTGTGAAACATGAACGGGCCCGGTGCGTCAGCGCCGGGCCCGTTGTCTTTAGCGGCACCGGGCGAAGTACCAACGCAGCTGGAGCTGGCACCGGAGCACGGTTTCGTCCGTGGCCGCGCCGGGCGCCGTGGTGAGCGAGGCGAGGGCGCTGGTGCAGCCGGGCAGCTTCACGTCGATGGCGGCGCCCGGGTGGAAGCGATTGTCGGTGCCGTCGAAGGCCAGCTCCGCGCGGAAGTCGGCCACGGAGGTCTTCCTCTGCACGCCCAGCCCGGTTCGTAGCGCCCTTCCGTCCCGGAACAGGTCCAGCGCCTGCATCGTCGCGAGCGCGTCGAAGCGCCGGCCGAGCGAGGCCTGGCCGGTCAGCCAGAACGTGTGCCTCGTGTCCCGGAGCCCGTCGCCCGTGAGCACGCCGCCTTCCGTGCGGGCGGAGACGCCCCAGCCCGCGGAGATCTGGATGTCTCCGCTCCGGGAACGCATCTGTCTTTCGGCCTGGTCGAAGATGGCGGACAGGTCCACGCCCCGTTCGGACACGTCCTCGTCCGAGTCCGCGGGCCGCGGCACGCCGTGGCGCTCCAGTTCCTCCGCGACCTGTTCGGGCAGGGTGGAGTTGAGCACGGGGTCGTGTGGATCATGGACCGTCGTCCTGAGCCCAAGGCCCACGCGCCATGCGCCCGCCCCGTTCAGGTCTGGAATCATGGCCGCGGACACCGTTGTCTTCGTCAGCACCCGCATCAGCCGGCCCGCCACCGAGTTCGAGCGGTAACCGGCCAGACTCCGGATGCCACCGCCGAAGAGGAAGTAGGGCGCGACGTCCAGGCTGAGCCCCGGGCGGAACGCTTCCGGCGAGGCCGACGCCAGGGCCGTGGCCATCACCGGCTTGGGCGCCGCGCCGAGCAGCACGCGCAGGGGCGCCTCCTCCATCGCGACCAGGGCCGGGGACTCCGGCACGTCCACGTCGAGCACGTAGCGGTAGAGGTTGATGTTATCGCTGTCTCGCGCGCTCGCCGCGCCCGGGGCGAGCAGGGCGCCCACCATCGACAGGCTGGCGAGCCTATTCACTCAAGTTCCAGTCCGCGGAGATAGTCATTGGCGAAGGCCGCGCGCAGCTCTGGCGTGGGAAGCAGGGCCCGGCGCGCTTCGAGCCAGGCGTTGACGCGCGCCTCGCCGTACAGGCCGCGCACCGCCGGGCCATCCAGTTCGTGGAGCTTGCCCCAGTGGTACGTGTGGGGGATGGAGGACTCGGCGAGCTGCTGCCAGACGCGACGGTTGTAGGACTTCGTGCGGGTGGACGACGCCCCGTCGATGTCGAGGATGCACGTCATGGGCGCGTGCTGGGTGAACGCCAGCGTGGCTTTGGAGGGCAGGGCGTAGCGCACCCCGAACAGCCCGGGGAACGCGTGGGTGCGATTGATGGCGAGGGCCAGCTCCACCGTCTCGCGCACCCGGCCGAGCGGAACACCCACCGCGCTGCCCCAGGCCTTCCCCCGGGTGGTCGTGTCGGTGAACAGCTCGCCGTGCGTCCCGCAGACGTTTTCGTATTCCG
This sequence comes from Corallococcus exiguus, assembly GCF_009909105.1. NCBI lineage: Bacteria > Pseudomonadati > Myxococcota > Myxococcia > Myxococcales > Myxococcaceae > Corallococcus > Corallococcus exiguus. Next base: position 471,305 of record NZ_JAAAPK010000005.1, on the reverse strand, counting down.
TGTAGAAGCGATCCATCAACCGCGACAGCAGGGGGATGGTCAGCTCCGAGACCATGTCCGTCAGCACGCCGACGATTTCGAGCGCGCTGTCCCCCTGTGTCAGCTTGCTGCCGGGGCTGGGCGGGTTCGAGCCTTCCGGACACCGCGCATGCTTGTACATCACCGTGACGAAGACGCCCCGGTCCATGTCATTGGGATTGATGACCGCCGTGAAATGATAGGGTTTGAGCCCCTGCGGCCCCGGCAGCGTGATGCCGGAGAAGTCGAGCTGGTCGAACGCGCGCCAGAGTCCCTCGGTGAGCGGCATCCGCTGGCGGTACGCCTGGAGGTAGTAGAGGTCCACCACCTCCATCAGGACGCCGTGCACGAGTCCGAAGCCGCCCAGGCCCACCAGGGCGGCGTTGAAGAGGGCGTCGTCCCGGATGAGCTCCGCGCCAAGCTTCTGCGGAATCTCGTCGTGGATGACCGGCGCGCTGGCTCGCTCCAACCAGACGTGGCGGTCCGGTGAGCCGACGATGTGCAGGCCCACCACGAAGTCCTGCATGGCGCCGGTCTCCAGGCTGGATCCATGCGTGCCCGTTCCGATGGCCCCGGCGATGGTCTGCCCATTGCTGGCGCCCGAGGTGGTCAGGGACTTGCCGACCTTCTTCAGGAAGTGGTTCAGCTCCGCGACGGAGACACCGCTCTGCGCGAAGAGGAGGTCCTCCCTCCGGCCCGGATGGTCGGGATGGGTGCGGGGCGCGGGGAAGAGGTAGTTCAGCGGCCGGGTGTTGACGAGGATGCCGCTGGTGGCGGGCGCCTTGGAGAAGGACCAGCCGCCCCCCAGGCCGCGGATCTCCAGGCGCTCGGTGAGCGCGCGCTGGATGAGGCCCTGCAGGCCCACGGTGGTGTCGAGGTAGCCCGGCACCGTGGACTGGGAGGCATCCGCGTTCCAGACGTCCACCAGCAGCTCCAGCTTCTGGGTGTAGCTCTGGTGCCAGTTCTGCCAGCGCTTCTGGCTGCTCTCGTGGATGACGGGAGGCATGGCTACCGCACCCCGAGGTCGCCGGGCGTGGGCTGGGCCTTGGCGCAGCGCCACTCCACCCGCTGCGGCATCGCGAGGCCGAGCGTCAGCACGCCGATGAGCGCGAAGCCCACGTTGGTGCTCTGGGTGACCTCCGCGAGCGCCTGGCCCTGGCAGTTGTCCACCCGGGGCCGCTCCTGGACGAGCCCCCAGCCCAGGGACCAGAGGACCTCGCCTTGCGGTTCGGTGGCGCTGGCCCCGGCAGCTCCGGGCGCCTGGACACGGTAGTGCGCGCAGGCCGAGCTCAGCCCCAGACACAGCAACGCCGCCGCACGCTTGGACATGCTCGAGCATGGGCCTGCCGGAGGGGTGGGACCATGCGGTCAGCGGTCGTGGACGTCTGTCGGACACTTCACGCGCACGCGCCACCGTCACGCTGTTGAAGTGTTTCCCCCACCGATGGGCGATTTATGTAGGGTGGCCCACGTGCTCTTCGCATCCCGCACCGTACTGGCCGTGATCCTCGGGATTGCCATGGGTGTGGCGGTCGGTCTCGGCGGCTTCACCTTCGCGTACGCGAAGGGTTCGTCCTACCTGCGGGACGACCCTGCCGCCTGTGCCAACTGCCACATCATGAACGAGCAGTACGACGGCTGGCGCAAGAGCAGCCATCACGCGGTGGCCACCTGCAACGACTGCCACACGCCCGCGGGCTTTCTGCCCAAGTACTACACGAAGGCGAGCAACGGCTTCTGGCACTCCTTCTACTTCACCACCGGCACCTTCCCGGACCCCATCCGCCTGCGTCCGGGCAACCGCGTGGTGACGGAGAACGCGTGCCGCAAGTGCCATGCCTCCATCGTGGAGGCCATCGAGACGCCCCCCACGGGCCACGGGCAGGTGGCCCCCGGCGAGCAGCTCCAGTGCCTCACCTGCCACAACTCCGTGGGCCACCCCGAAGGGTCGGGGAACCCCGAGCTCATCCGTAAGGAGAATGCACGATGACCGAGCCCGAGAAGGCTCCGGAGAAGCGCCGGCGGTTCAGCGGCACCAAACTCGTGGTGGCGGTCGCGGTGGCGGCGGCGCTGGCCTCGGCGGGCGTCACCGCCCTGCTGGTCAACATCATGGAGCGCAAGCAGGAGGCGAGGAACCCCTTCTACCGGGTGGTGGAGCTCGACGACACCATCACGGACCCCGCCGTGTGGGGGAAGAACTTCCCGCTGCAGTACGACGGCTACAAGCGCACGGTGGACCAGAAGCGCACCCGCTACGGCGGGAGCGAGGCGGTGGCGCGCACGCCCACCCAGGCGGATCCTCGCTCGGTGGTGGCGCAGAGCCGGCTGGAGGAGGACCCCCGCCTGGTCACCATGTGGAGCGGCTACGCCTTCGCCACCGACTTCCGCGAGGAGCGCGGCCACGCGCACATGCTGGAGGACCAGGTCTTCACCCAGCGGCAGCAGGTGACGCAGCAGCCGGGCACCTGCATCCACTGCCACGGCAGCGTGTACGTGCCCTACAAGAAGCTGGGGGACGGGGACCTCATCAAGGGCTTTGAAAAGATGAACCAGATGCCCTTCGCCGAGGCTCGCAAGCTCGTGGAGCACCCGGTGTCCTGCATCGACTGCCACGACCCCTCCACCATGCAGCTGCGCGTCACGCGCCCCGGCTTCATCGAGGGCATCGCCGCGCTCAAGGCCAGCCAGGGCGTGCCCGGCTTCAAGGTGAATGAGGACGCCACCCGCCAGGAGATGCGCACGTACGTGTGCGGGCAGTGCCACGTCGAGTACTACTTCAAGGGCAAGGAGAAGCGCCTCACGTACCCCTGGGCCAAGGGCATCAACATCGACCAGATCATGGCCTACTACGACGAGGACGGGCACGTCGACTGGACCCACGCCCTCACCGGCGCGAAGGTCCTCAAGGCGCAGCACCCTGAGTTCGAGATGTACAACCAGGGCATCCACGCGAAGAGCGGCGTGGCGTGCGCGGACTGCCACATGCCCTACCAGCGCGAGGGGGCGATGAAGATCAGCGACCACCACGTGCGCAGCCCGCTGCTCAACATCAACCGCGCCTGTCAGACGTGCCACAAGTGGAGCGAGGCGGAGTTGCTCAACCGGGCGGAGACCATCCAGACGCGCACCTTCCAGACGCGCAACATCGCCATGGACGCGCTGGTGGACCTCATCCACGACCTTGAGAGCGCACGGAAAGCGGGAGTGCCCGACGAGTCACTGGCCAAGGCGCGCGACCTGCAGAAGCGCGCCCAGTTCTACCTGGACTTCGTGGAGGCGGAGAACTCCATGGGCTTCCACGCGGACCAGGAGGCGGTGCGCATCCTGAGCAACTCCATCAACTTCTCACGCCTGGGCCAGAACGCGCTGCGGCCTGGCGGAGGCGCCTCCACCGCCCCGGATCAGCGGCCCGCGGGAGCGCCCCCAGCCACTGGAACTGGGAGCGCTCCGCAGGGCTCGCGGTAGGCGGTCAGTACTTCACGCGCACCAGGAAGACGTCGCCGCGCGTGGGCTTGAACTTGTCCACGCCGAAGTCGGTGACGCGGTCTGTGTAGCCGAACAGCACCGCGTCGCCGTCCGGCATCAACGTCACCGCTGGCACCGCCTCCACGCCGTACAGCTCGCCGCGCGCTTCCGGCGCGGTGCCCAGGAAGAGGCGCGAGGCCAGCGGTTGTCCCGTGGGGTCGAAGCGCTGGGTGAAGAGCTGCGCGGACCCCAGGCCGTCCGGGCCCGTGGCGCCGTTCTCCAGCCACGAGTACGTGTAGCCCACCACCAGCACCTCGCCGGTGGAGTGGATGGCCACGCCCTGCACGGACGCATCCACGCCCAGGTCGCGCGCCCAGCGCTCGGTGCCGTCCGCGCCCGTCACCACCACGAAGGGGCTGGGGCTGGCCGCGCCCTTCAGCGCCGCGCCCGCCCAGGAGAAGCTGCCCTGGAAGTCGCCGCCCGCCACCACGTCACCAGCGGCGTCGCGGCTCACGTCTCGGACGCTCCCCTTCACGCCAGGCCGCACCTTCGCCCAGCCGAGCGCGCCGTCTTGCCCGTACAGCGCCACGAACGGGCTGCCTGAGCCGGAGCCCTGCGTGGCGTTGGTGCCGAAGCGAACGGTGCCCGTGTAGCGCCCCGCCACCGCCACGCTGCCGTCCGCGCCGGGGGACAGGGACAGGGGCTCGGCGCCCGCGCCCTCGGACTCCGCGCTGCCCACGGCGAAGGCGCGCTCCGCGGTGCCGTCCACCGTGAACACCGCCACGCCGGCCGAGGCCCCCTTCACCTCGTTGCCCAGGTCCACCGAGCCGGGCGCGGTATAGGCCACGTACAGCCGGCCCTGCGCGTCCGCCGCCACGTCCTTCACCGTCAGCTCGCCGGGCACCCGGTGCGCCCAGAGCGTCGCGCCGTCCGCGGACAGCCTGGCGACGATGGCTCCGTCGCTGAGCTTGCCCGTGCCCAGGTCCACCGTGCCCTGGATGTTGCCGGCCAGGAGCATGCCGCCAGTGCCGTCCGCCGCCACACGGACGTGCACGTCGGCGCGCAGTGTTTCGGGCGTGGAGTCCACGCGCACGTCGTACGCGTGCGTCCACAGCGTCTGCCCCGCGCCGGAGCGCCGCGTGAGGACCAGCTCCACGGCATCATCCGTGGGCGTGCGCGCGTCCATGTCGTCGTAGCCGTGCACGGCGGCGGTGAAGAAGTCGCCCGTGGCGTCCACCGCCAGGTCCAGCGCCAGGTCGTCCTGCGCGGCGCCCTCCTTCGCGAACCACAGCGTGGCCCCGGATGCGGGCGGCACGGTCTCCGGCCCCTGGACCGGAGGCGGTGGTGTCTGTGGGGTCTGATTGCCCGGCGGCGTCTGCGTGCCGCTCCCCGGAGGTGGAAGCTCGCCCGGTATCGAAGGCTGCTCCTCGGGTGGGCACCCCAACTTCGAATCCTGGCAGTTGTCCGGATCAGGCTTTTCAGCCCCGCCTCCGCACCCCCACCCTCCGCCAAACGCGAAACCCAGCACCGTCGCTCCAACGACAGTCCGGCGCCACCCCCGCCCCAGATACATGGAATCCCCTCCGTGTACGGCAGGGTTCGCATGCCATCCCACACCGGCAAATACGGCACGGAAGGTTGCTCGGCCGCCCGCTGCCGGACGGCGGATGTATCGCGTGGGTGGGGTTCGCGACGCCGTGGATGGGCGACGCGAGCACCCACGAAGGTCCTCGCGTTACCCACGCAGGCGCAAAGCCAGACACTACCGCCAGAAGCCGATGGAGATGCCCCAGTTGGAGTAGCGGCTCGCCAGGTCGAACGACGCGGTGATGGACCAGTCCTCCCAGTAGCGCAGCACGAACAGCTCGAAGCCGCCGGTGAGGTGCGGCCGGGGGTTCCGGTCCCGGAAGGGGGACGGCTCCAGCCATGTGCCCGCGCGCAGACGCAACAGGCCCGGGAAGGTGTCCCATTCAGCGCCCAGGCGCGGCTGGAAGGTGGGGGTTTCGCCCACGGGCTGCGGCTCCGTGGTGATGGCGAGCGAGCGCGACGCCACCGCGTTGCTCACGCTGGAGATGAGGTCCACCTGCGCGGTGATGAGCCACCGGCCGGCCAGCGCGTCGCGAGGCTCCTCCTCCGGCACCGGCAGCGCGTCCCCGTCCACCTGGAGCTGACGCCGGGCGGCGGGGGACAGCCGGTTGTAGCGGTGCGCGCCCTCGCCCAGCCGCCAGCTGGCGCCCAGGGACAGCACCGCGGGCGACACCACGGCCGCGTAGACCTGACGGCCCGCGATGAAGGGGCTCTGGCCGTCGTCGCGGCGCCAGCCCGCCACTACCTCCGGGCGCACCGCCACGCCAATGCGGTAGGGCCGCCCGTGCGGACGGAAGAGCATGTCCACCGCCACGCCGGTGTCGCCGTAGCGCCAGGACTGGTCGCCCATCTCGCTGAAGCTGGCCTGCGCGGAGAAGATGCCCAGGGACAGGATGAAGTCGTCCTGGCCAAAGGCGATGGAGCCCGCGAGCGTGGATTGGGTGAGGGAGACGCGCAGCTTCTCGCCCTCGCCCCGGCAGCCCAGGGTGAGGCAGTAGCCCGTGCGGCTGTTGCGCCAGAGGAAGCCGATGCCGAAGCGCTTGTATTGCAGCAGCAGCGCGCCCAGCAGCTGGCGGCTGTCCACGGTTTCGTCGGCCAGGCCGTCGTTGTCCACGTCCCGGCGCTTGGTGCCGGTGAAGGGCAGGTCCAGCCAGGACAGGGTGACGCCCAGGTCCCAATCGCGCTCCAGCGACGCGCTGCGCTGGGCCAGGGCGGCCAGGTTGCTGGACACGCCCGCGGCGCCCTCGGCGATGCCCACGTAGGCGCCGCCCAGGCCCACCACGCGCGCCGACCCCAGCAGCGCGCCGGAGTTGAAATACAGACGTTCCGGACGGGGCTCCGTGGGAGCGTCGTCCTGGGCCAGGGCTGGGAGCGCGGCGAGGGACACCGCGCACGCCAGGGCCGCCAGGGTGCTACGCACGCCGTGAATCACCGGACAGCGGCCCCTTCGCTGAAGAGGCGGTCCGCCTCCGCCGCCAGGGCGGAGTCGCGGGACGTGAGGCCGCCCGCGTCGTGCGTCACCAGCGCCAGCGTCACCTTGCACCACCGGATGTCGATGTCCGGGTGGTGGTCCGCGGCCTCCGCGGCCTTCGCCACGCGCTCCACGAAGGCGATGCCCTCCAGGAACGAGGGCGCTTCGTAGGTGCGGCGGATCATCCCGCCCTCGTGCTTCCAGGCGGGGTGCTGGGCGAGGAAGGTCTGGAGCGCATCCGGGGTGAGCAACGTGCGGTCGTAGGCCATGGCGGCCGTTCTACCCGCTCCCCCGCCCGATGGAAGCCCCGGCGCGTTCAATGCGCCGGGCTCCTTTGTCTCATTTCACGCGCGCGAAACCGCCTGCTTCCACTTTTCCAGGTGGCGCGCGCGCACCTCCGGCTTCATCTTCGGCTTGAAGGTCCGGTCCGCCTTCCACGCGCGGCGGATGGCGTCCGGGCTGGTCCACACGCCCGCGCCCAGGCCGCCCAGGAAGGCCGCGCCCAGGGCCGTGGTCTCCAGGTTGCGCGGGCGGACCACCGGGACGCCCAAGAGGTCCGCCTGGTACTGCATGAGCAGGTTGTTGGCAGCGGCGCCGCCGTCCGCCTTGAAGACGGGGATGTCCCGCCCGCTGTCGCGGCGCATGGCCTCCGCCAGGTCGTGGATTTGGAGGGCCACGCCCTCCAGCGTCGCGCGCGCCAGGTGCGCCACGGTGGTGGAGCGGTCGATGCCGGCGAACAGGCCGCGCGCCTCCGGGCGCCAGTGCGGCGCGCCCAGGCCCGCGAGCGCCGGGACGAAGACGACGTCGCCGGAGTCCTTCACGCTGGCGGCCAGCGCCTCCACGTCCGGGGCCTTCTTGATGACCTTGAGGCCGTCGCGCAGCCACTGCACGGCGGCGCCCGCGATGAAGGAGCTGCCCTCCAGCGCGTAGTTCGTGGTGTTGCCCATCTTCCACGCCACGGTGGTGAGCAGCCCCGCGGTGGAGCGCACCGGCTGGGTGCCGGTGTTCATGAGCAGGAAGGCGCCGGTGCCGTAGGTGCACTTGGATTCGCCGGGGTCGAAGCACGCCTGCCCGAAGAGGGCCGCCTGCTGGTCTCCCGCCATGCCCGCGACGAGCACGCCGTCCGGCAGGCTGCGCATGCCGCGAGTGGTGCCGTACACCTCCGCGTTGCCTCGGATTTCCGGCAGGCACGCGCGCGGCACGCCCAAGAGCGAGCACAGCTCGTCATCCCAGTTGAGCGTGCGCAGGTCCATGAGCAGCGTGCGGCTGGCGTTGGACACGTCCGTGACGTGGGCGACGCCGCCGGTGAGCTTGTGGACGAGCCACGAGTCGATGGTGCCGAAGCACACGTCGCCGCGCTCGGCGCGCTTCTTGGCGCCCTTGAGGTGCTGGAAGAGCCAGGTGAGCTTGGTGCCGGAGAAGTAGGGGTCCAGTACCAAGCCGGTGACTTCCCGCACGCGGGGCTCGACACCCTGGGCCTTGAGCTTCTGACAGATGTCCGCGGTGCGGCGGTCCTGCCAGACGATGGCGCGGGCCAGGGGCTCGGAGGTCTCGCGGTCCCACAGGCCCGTGGTCTCCCGCTGGTTGGTGATGCCCACCACGGCGATGTCGCGGCCGGTGAGGCCGGCGTCCTTGAGCGCGCGGGCGATGCACCACTCGCTGGTGTTCCAGATGTCGATCAGGTCGTGCTCCACCCACGACGGCTTGGGGAAGTGCTGGGGCAGTTCCTTGTAGGAGCGGCCCACCACCTGCAACCGGGTATCGAGGATGGAGACGTGGGTCCCCGTGGTGCCCTGGTCCAGCGCCAGGACGTATTTCGCCTTCGCCATGCGTGCGGAGCCTCTTTCGTCGGCCAATGGCCGGACACGGAAAGGGACCCTACTCCAAGAGAAGGCGCCCGCACCGACGGAGCGTGCGGGATGTCAGGCACCGGGAGATGTCCGTGGAACGCTCCCGTGCCTGCGTGGGGGTGCCGTGACGGTGCGCCTTGCCGGGGGAAGTCCACGGTACTTCCCGGCGCTACCGCGCGCGGCGGCCCGCTCTCAGTAACCCGTGGCCCGCGAGCGGTTGTTGAAGAAGCGGCGCAGGCCGTAGGCGCCCAGACCCGCGAGAATCATCCGGCCCAGCGAGCCGCCCGCGCCGGAGGACCTGCGTCCCCGGTATCCATAGCCGATGGGACGGCGGCCATAGGCGCTGCGTCCGCGGTTCCAGCCACTGCCCCTGAAGACGCTCCGTTGTGACGCGCCCAGCGCGCCCAGCAGCTTGGATAGCAATGCCATGGTGTCACTCCGTGGTGAGGGATACGCGGCCCGAGCGGCCTCGACGGGGGTCGGACCCGTGAAGGACGTGCGTGCGTTGAAAGGTGGGTCTCACACCGTGTGACGACACCCCGTGTCGAACAGGGCCCGTGAAAGCCCGTGTCCCGGGCCGGAGGGCAGGCGGGCGGGCTGGGGGACGGCCGGGGCGGGTACGGGAACGCGGTGGATCCGGATGCATGTCATTGGACGAAGGGAGCACTGCCTGCCTGGTCCACGAACGGAAGCCTCGGCCGGGTAAGGCGTGGCCCACCCGGTTCCCTGCCCTGGGAGGCGTTTCCAGATTGCGGTCCAAGAGGGCGCACCTCCGGCGCCCCGGCCTCAATCACAGTCAACGCGCTGGATGCGCAGGACATGCGAGGTGCTCGGACCGAGGAAGACCCTCGGGATGTCGGAGCCGGCGAAGGAGTAGTCCGGCGGTAGGCAGTCACCCACTGCGTGGGGGTCCGTCATCCCTGTGGGACGGCCCCCCATGTTCTTTCAGGCGCGAGGGATGAGTCCCTGGTCGCGCAGGAAGGTCACGGTGCGGGCCACGCCATCCGCGAGCGGGGTGGGGCGGAAGGCCAGCTCCCGCTGCGCCTTGGCCGCGTTCACGCGAGCCTCCCAGCGCATGAAGGACAGCTGTCCAGGCGCGACGAGCGGCGTGAAGGGAAACACGCGCGCGAGCGGCGCGGACACGCGGGCCAGGGCCTCCATCAGGAAGACGGGCGCGACGGCGGGCGGCTTGCCGGCCCCGGCGGCCTGGTGGATGGCGAGCGCGAGGTCCGCGTTGCTCGCGTACTGGTCGGCGACGAGGTAGCGCTCACCGTTGACGCCGCGCTCGGCGGCGGCGAGGTGCACGTCGGTGCAGCCGTCCACGTGGACCACGGACATGCCGCCCGGCGGGAGCAGCGGGGCCTTCTTGTTGAGCAACTGGATGAAGAAGGAGTTGAGCCCCACGTGCACCGGGCTGGGGCCGTAGACGGCGGCCGGGTTGACGAAGACGACGTCCAGCCCCTGCTGGCGGATGGCCTCCACGGCGCGCTCGGCGTCCTGCTTGGAGCGCTCGTAGACGGTGGGCTTGGGGTGCGGATCGATGTGGGCTTCGGTCAGCTCGCCGCCCCGGGGCGCGGCGAAGACATCCATGGTGGACGTGTAGACCACGCGTCGCACCTTCGCGGCATGAGCGGCGGACAGGACGTTCACGCTGCCCTGGCGGTTCACGCGGTCGAAGATGGAGTCGTCCCGATGCCACTGCTCCGGCATGCCCGCGGCGTGGAAGACGAGCTCCACGTCATGCAACGCGGCGGGCAGGGTGCCCGGTGACGTGACGTCACCCGGGACGAGCTGCACGGAGGATGGGAGCAGCTTCGCGGCGCGGGCCGGGTCCCGCACGAGCGCGCGGACGGAGGCGCCCTGCTTCACGAGCCGATGGGCAATGGCGTTGCCGATGAGGCCAGTGGCCCCGGTGACGAGGACGTTCATGGGGTCGGCAATCTAGCCGGAGTTACCGGTGCCGTGCTCCGCGGGGCCCGGGGCGGGAGCGCAGCCCGTCGAAGAACATCCCGGTGAGGCGGTGGATGCGCTTGGAATCCGAGGCGTCCTCCGCGGCGGCGAGGGAGATGGCCATCGCCATGCACACCACGTCATCCAGGAGGATGTCGCTTCGCACCTCGCCCGCGTGCTGGGCGGCCTTCAGCAGGCGCTCGCCCTCGGCCGTCGTCGCGTCACAGCCCTGGGTGTGGTTCTTGAGGACGATCCCCAGCGACGCCGCGAGCCCCTTGTACATCCCCGCGCAGTGCACGAGCTCCGCCAGGAAGAGGCGCAGGGCTTCGAGAGGGGGCAGTGCCTCCGAGCGTTCGAGGCTCTTCTTCGCGAGCGTCAGCAGTTGTTCGTCGCACGTCGCGGCGAGCAGCGCCTCCCGCGACTCGAAGTGACGGTAGAGCGTGCCGATGCCCACCCCCGCCCGCTTCGCCACGTCGTTGAGCGACGCGTCCGCGCCGCGCTCGGAGAACACGGCATGCGCCGCCACGAGCAGCCGCTCCCGATTGCGCCGCGCATCCGCGCGCAAGGCTCCGCCCGTCACGTCCTCCTGCGGGTTCTTCGGCTGCTTTGTCATTGCCACTTGAAAAACGGAGGATAGCTCCGCATTTAACCGGAGCAATCCTCCGCTTAGCAAGGGAAAGGCAGGACCTGATGGCGACGAAGCGCGAAACCGTATTGGTGCTGGGAGCGACAGGGCAGCAGGGAGGCGCGACGGCGCGGGCCTTGCTTAAGGACGGCTGGCGGGTCCGCGCGTTCGTGCGGGATCCGGCGAGCGCGAAGGCCCGCGAGCTTGAAGCGGCGGGCGTGGAGTTGGTGCGTGGGGACATGGGGGACCGCGCGTCGCTCGACCGTGCGGTCGCGGGGGCGTACGGCGTCTTCAGCATCCAGCCCAGCTCGGCACAGGCGAGCTACGGCGTCACGGACGACGACGAGGTCCGCTTCGGCACATCCATCGCGGACGCGGCGAAGGCGGCGGGCGTAGAGCACTTCGTCTACACGTCGGTGCTGGGGCTGCGTCCCGGCACGGGTGTGGACCACTTCGAGACCAAGTGGCGCATCGAGGAGCACGTCCGGGCCAGTGGCCTTCGCGCGACCATCGTGCGGCCGGGGACCTTCATGGAGCTGCTGCTGGTGCCGGACTTCGGCCTGACACGGGGGGCGCTCCAGTTCTTCATCCAGCCGGAGCAGCCCATGCAGTTCATCGCGGGGGAGGACATCGGCGTACTGACCGCACGCGTGTTCGCGGATCCACGCACGTACGTGGGGACCACGCTGGAGATGGCGGGAGACTCGCTCACCGGCAGTGCACTCGCGGAGAAGATCGGCCGGGCCACCGGGACGTCCATCTCCTACTCACGGTTTCCGCCAGAGATGCTTGCGGCGAGCCCGATGCTGCGCAAGCTCGTGAAGCTGTTCGAGGATGGTTTTGTGTTCGAGAGCGCGGACATCCCGGCGCTGCGGCGGCTGGCGCCGGGACTGCTCACGTTCGATGCGTGGCTGGAGCGCGGGGGCGCCGCGGCGATCCGGGAGCGCTTCGCGGCCTAGAACGCGACGCAGGGCAGGGAGTCGATGCGCAGCACCGACTCCTGGTCGAACTGGCTCTTGTACTCCTCCCGGATGGTCTCGATGTCCGCCGAGAGTGCCGCGCTGCCATCGTGCAGCAGCACGATGACCTTGGTCTACGCGTGAATCAGTTCGCCGGACTCCAACCGGTACTGCCCGTTGGCGTCGTACACGGTGAGCCCATCCTGGAAGCGGGGCGTGACGACCGTATCCACGAAGGCCTGGAACTCGGCCTCACTGACGGGCTCGTTGCCCACCCGGTTCCGGCCGAAGTACAGGTCCGTTTGGTACCGCGGATCGCCCACCTTGCAGTTCAGGCCGTCATCGTCGTGCCCGCCACACGCTGCGGCACCCATCCCGAACACGAGGCTCAGCCCAACAACAGCCGTGAGGAGACGGCGGTCATCCCTGGAAGATGCATCGCGGGTCACTCCGGGAAAGTGGGAGGGGAGCATGACCGGCTGTTTCCATGCGTGATAGAGCGACTCCGGTACGACTCGGAGGAGTGCGCCATGACAGGAGCCATCAGCCTGGAAGCGCTGGCGGAGTACATCCAGGATGCGTTCAAGGACGTGCACATGGACACCTCCACGCCGGACCTCTTCTTCTTCGCGGGGGACGAGCGGAAGCACCCCTTCGCGACCATCGTCACGCGGGACACCGAGTTCGACCATCACTCGGAGCTGGACCGCGATGAGGTGTTCCGGCTGAACCTGGGCTTGAGCAAGGAGAGCTTCCAGAAGCTGTTCCCGCAGCTCGACCCGAACGTGGACTACACGGACCTGGACGTGCTCCTGCCGCACCCGGCCTATTCGCGGATGTTCTGGCTGAGCGTGCTCAACCCCAGCCACGAAACACTCCGGCTGCTGCGCCCGTACCTGAAGGAAGCCCACTCCATCCAGGTGAATCGGGCCGCCCGGGGCTGAGTCACGGCGTGCGGCTGCGCACGGTCTCGTCGCTCCGGGGCACGTCCGCGTAGCCCGTCATCTCCAGGTAGCCGCGCCCCTGCACGGGCTGGCCCTCGCGCGTGCCGTCCACGGTCACCGCGCCCTCCCAGTAGCGCACCAGCACCGGCAGCTCCTGATCCGGCAGCTTCGGCGTCACGGTCAGCTCCAGCGACACCTTGGGAACCTGGACGCGCCAGCCCGCCGGGTACTCGCCGCCGCGCGGGCTCTTCCAGGTGCCCCGGGGCTCCAATTGCATGTCATCGGCGCTCAGATGCACGGCTTCACCTGTCGCGGGGACATACGTGCCCGCGCTGAAGGCGTCCTTCGAACCGTCCTTCTTGCGCAGCTGGTAGAGCATCAGCTCGCTGCCGTCGGAGAGTTGGAGCGCGAACCAGTCCCAGCCCACCTGGTCGCCGCTCAGCGCGCTGGTGCTCCACTCGCGGTCCATCCAGCTCTCGCCCTTCACCTGCACCGTCTGCCCATCCACCGACACCGTGCCCCGCGAAGGCATGCGCGGCATCGAGTAGTAGTAGGACGCGTTGCCCCGCTCCGCGCCCTTCTGGCTCAAGCCCTTGTCACCCTGGAGCACCGGCGGCTTGCCCTCGTCCAGCATCAGCTCCAGCGTCACCCCGTCGCCCTGCGCGCGCAGGTGCATGGGCCACGTGCCGCTCGCGCCTTCGCTGCGCACGTCCCAGTCCTGAAGCCAGACATGGAAGGGCGCACCGTCCGCGCCCGCCAGTCCCTGCGCCGCGCGGCTGAAGCGCTCGGTGACGTGGAACTTCCCGGCGCTCACGTCCGTCAACGTGAAGTGCCCCATGAACACCTGCCGCGTGCCCCAGCTGGACTCGCGCCGCGGCTGCTCTGGCGACAGCGCGCTGCGGAACAGCGTGAACTGGTAGCCGAAGGCGCGCCCGTCCTGCGTCTCTAGATTTCCTGTCCAGTACCACCACTCGGTGCGGAAGTCGGGGTGGGGGCCGTGGTCCTCCGGGAAGTGGAAGGGCCGGGGCTCCATCGCGCGCGCGTAGCCCTCCGTGCCGCCGTCTCCGCCCATCGCGGACGCGACCGTCATGCCGCCTGTGTTCGCGGGCCCGGTGTCCTCCGTGTCCCGCAGCACCACGCCCACCGCCACGCCCAGCCCGGCGAGCACCAACACCACCCCGATGACGAGTCCCCGCCCCATGCCTCACTCCTCCCGCAGCGCCATGGCCGGGTTCGCGCGCGCCATGCGCCACGCCGGGTACAGTCCCGCGAGCGCCGCTGCCACCAGGGCCAGCACCAGCGCCTGTCCCACCACGCCCGGCGCCACCACCAGCTGCAACGTCCACCCGAACGAGCGCTGGTTGATGACGTGCACCAGCACGTAGGCCAATGCCAACCCCAACGGCACGGAGAACAGCCCCGCGAGCAAGCCCAGCAGGCCTGTCTGCAACGACACCATGCCCCACAGTTGTCCCGGCGTGAGCCCCGTCGCGCGCAGCACCGCGAACTCGCGCGCCCGCTCCAACTGCAACGACATCAGCGCGCTCAGCACGCCCACGAACGCGACGCCAATGGCCAGCAAGCGCAGCACCTGCGTGATGGTGAAGGTGCGGTCGAACACCTCCATCGACGCCTGCCGCAGCGCCCGGTTCGCGCGCACGTTCAAGGCCTGCTCACCGCCCGCGCGGTCGCGCACGCGGGCCACCAGTTCGTCCACGTCCTGTCCGGGCGCGGCGAAAAGGGACAGGCCGGACACGCCCCGGTCCTCGTACCAGTGCTCATACGTGGCACGCGGCATCAGCACCGTCCCCACGTCCGAGCCATAGTCGAAGTACACGCCCGCTACGCGGAAGTCGTGCGGCCCCTTGTCAGTGGCGACTCGCAGCGTGTCGCCTGCGTGAACGCCCCGGTGGAACGCGAAGGGCTCCGACACGATTAGCGCGTCCGGTGACGCGTCCAGTTGTCGCCACACGTCCTCCGCGCGCCCTTCCTTGAAGCGGTACGTCCGCTCGTGGCCCTTCGCGAAGTCCACCGCCAGCAGGTCCGTGTCCACGTCGTTGATGCGCACGTGGATGACGCGGATGGATCCGCTCGCCTCGACGCCGGGCGTGGACCGCAGCTTCTCCGCGAGCCCCGGCACCAGCGACGAATCCCCGCGCCGCGCCACCAGTGACGGCGGCGACACGAACACGTCCGCCTGCAACGCGGACTCCAGCCACGCCGCCACCGTGCCTCGGAAGCTGGACACCATCAGGCCCACGCCCACCGTCGTCGCCACCGCGACCATCAGCGCAGCCAGCGCCACCGCCGTGCGCGACAGGCTCGCCGTCACGCCTCGGGCCGCCATGCGTCCCAGCGGACCGAACATCGCGCCCAGCGGCCGCGCCGCCGCCACCGTCAGCTTCTCCGTCACCCAAGGCACCAGCAGCGCACTGCCCAGCAGCACGCCGAAGAGCCCCGCATACGCCGGCATCAGCGCCTGCGTGGGCCACGCGAGCACCGCCGCCGAGAGGGCCAGGATGATCAACCCCATCACCGCCAGCCGGGGCGCCCGGTTGCGCGACACGTCCTCCACCGTCGAGCGCCGCAGCGCTGTCACCGGTGCCGCTCGCGCCGCCTCCCACGCGGGGACGAGCGCCGCCAGCACCGTCGCGCCCAGGCCCAGGCTCAGGCCCTTGATGAGCGTGAACGGTTCCAAGGACAGACGCCGCACGTTCACCACGAAGTACAGGTCGTTGATGGTGCGGGTGATGAGGCCCACCAGTCCGCTGGCCATCAGGATGCCCAGGAGCAACCCCGCCGCGGTGCCCACCATGCCCAGGAGCAGGGCTTCGCCCAGCACCACCGCGAACAGCTCACCGCGCGTCACGCCCACCGCGCGCAGCCGGCCCAGCATCCCGCGCCGCTGCACCACGGAGAACGTCATCGTGTTGTAGATGAGGAACATCCCCACCACGAGCGCCAGCAGCGACAGCGCGGTGAGGTTGGTTCGGAACGCCCGCGTCATCTGCTCCACCGTGCCCGCGCGCCCGGACGTCTGGACCAGCTCCGCGCCCGGCGGCAGCGTGGCCTTCAGCGCCGCGGCCTGCGCTTCGCCGCCCTTCAAGCGCAGGTCCACGCGCGTCAGCCGGCCCTCCTGGCCCAGCACCTCCTGCGCGGTGGAGATGTCCGCGATGAGCAGCGACTCCAGCGCGCGCTCCGTCGTCTCCTGCGAAGGCGTCAGCAGGGCCGACACGCGCAGCTCCCGGCGAAGCCCTGTCACCATCACCGGCAGCGTGTCCCCGGCCTTCACGCCCAGGCTCCGCGCCGTCTTCGCGCCCATCACCACCGTGCCGGGCCGCGTGAGCAGCGTGCCGACGTCCCCCACCGCGCCCCCGCTGGAGAAGTCCCGGAAGGGGGCCTCCGCGAACGGATCCAGGCCGAGCAGCGTGAGCGTGCGGTGGTTGCCGCCCTCCACCTGCACGAAGCCCTGCACCACGGGCGCCGCGTCTGGTGAGTCCGGCCGCAGCTTCAGCGCCGTGTAGACGCCCTCCGGCAGACCGGAGGTGCCTCCTGCGATTTGATGCGTTGCGCGACCCGCGACGACGTCGGTGGATTGCTCGAAGGCTCGCAGCGCGCTGCCGCTCGCCAGGTCGATGGACACCACCACCGCCACGCCCATCGCGATGCCCAGGAGCGACAGCGCCGTGAGCCACGGGTGCCCGCCCAGGTGCCGCAGGCTGGAGCGTGCGAGCAGCGCCCTCATGGCGTCCCCCGGCCGCGCGCGCCGCCGGGGCGCTCCACCAGACGCCCGTTCTCCATCGTCAGCACGCGGTCCGCGCGCTCCGCCATCGCGGGCTCGTGCGTGACGATGAGCGCGCACGCGTTGCCCTGCCGGGTGAGCCCTTCCAACAGGTCCAACACCTGGCCGCCCGTCTCCTCGTCCAGGTTGCCCGTGGGCTCGTCCGCCAGCAGCAGCGGCGGGGCGTGGGACAGGGCTCGCGCCACCGCCACGCGCTGCTGTTCTCCGCCGGAGAGCCGGTCCGGGAAGCTGTTCGCGCGCGTTCCCAAGCCCACCCGTTCCAGCAGTTCCCGCGCCCGCGCGCTGGCCTCGGCGCTCGAGCGGCCGAGCAGCTCCAGCGGCAACCGCACGTTCTCCTCCACCGTCAGCGTGGGCAGCAGGTTGAACGCCTGGAAGATGAAGCCGACGCGCTCGCGGCGCAGCAGCGTGCGGTCCCGCTCCGGCATGCGCCCCAGGTCGCGGCCCTCCACCAGGATTTCGCCGTGCGTCGCCTGGTCGATGCCGCTGATGAGGTTGAGCAGCGTGGACTTGCCGGAGCCGCTGCGGCCCAGCAGCACCACGAACTCGCCCCGGTGCAGGGAGAGCGACGTGCCGGAGAGCACCTCGCGCACGGAATCGCCTTCCGCGTAGGACTTGGTGACGCCGCGCAGTTCGACGAGGGGCCGCGAATCGGGAGGAGAGGAAGGCATGCCGGGCATCCGACATAGCCGATGCCCGGCATCCGGGAGCGTTTCCCCATCCAACCAGGAGGGATGCCCGCTACTGGACGCCAGCAGCGCCAGGGAGCGCTCAGCCCATGACACCCGGCAGGTTGTCCGGGTTGCTTTTCGTGCGTGCCGACACGTCCCGGTGTTTGATGTCCACCTCTCCTCGCCGGAAGCCTTGCCTTCCGCGGGGTAGGGGGGGCCACACATGAATGAAGCCCAGGCCGGGTGGGTGGCGGCGTCCGGCAGTGTGCCCCCGCCGCTGCATGAGCTGCTTCAGCAGCTCCCTGCCTTCTTTGGCCTCTACCGTGGCCCCGGCCACCACATCGAGTTCAGCACCTCCACGCGCCTGCCGCTGCTCGACACGCGAGGCCAGGTGGGCATCCCCCTGCGCGAGGCCTGCCCCCAACTGGAAGGCCCCGGCTGGCACGACGCCTGGGACCGCGTCTTCGCCACCGGAGAAGCCCTGCACCTGCGCGAGGCGTCCGCCCGCGCGTGCCCCGCCGACGAGGAGCTCTTCTTCAACCTGTCCCTGCTGCCGCGCCGCGACGCGCAGGGGAAGGTGGAGGGCGTGCTCGCCTTCGCGGTGGACGTGACGGAGCTCGTGAGCACCCGCCGTGCCGCTTGGACCACCGCGGCCTGGCGCACCGAACGCCTCCAGGCGATGACCGCCGCGCTCTCCGAAGCGCTCACCCCCGCGCAAGTGGTGGAGGTGGCCGCTCGCGAAGGCGCCCTCGCCATGGGGGCCCTCACCGGCCTGGTGGTGGTGCCAGAAGGGACGAGCCTGGACGTCTTCGAGCGCGCCGCCGCGCATGGCTTCGCTCCCGGTGAGCTGGAGGGCTGGCAGCGCTTCGAGGTCTCCGCGACCTGTCCCCTCACGGACGTGACGCGCACCCGCGAGCCCTGCGCGCTGGGCTCGTGGACGGAGTGCATGGCTCGCTACCCGAGGCTCGCGCAGCTGTCTCGTGAGCGGACCCTGTTGGCCTGGGCGTCCGTGCCGCTGGTGAGCGGCGGGCGCGTGTTCGGCGCGCTGGGCCTGGGCTTCGGCGATGCGCGCGACTTCGACGCGCCGGAGCGTGCCTTCCTGCTGACGGTGGGCCGCCTGTGCGCGCAGGCATTGGACCGCGCGCGCCTGTACGACGAGGAGCGCGCGGCCCGGAGCGTCGCGGAGGCCGCCAGCCGCGCCAAGGACGCGTTCCTCGCCACGGTGTCCCATGAGCTGCGCACGCCGCTCACGTCCATCCTCGGCTGGTCGCAGATGCTGCGGCAGGGCCTGCTGGGCGAGGACAAACGACAGCGCGCGGTGGAGGCCATCGAGCGCAACGCCCGCGCGCAAAGACAGCTCATCGAGGACCTGCTCGACATCAGCCGCATCGCCAACGGCCGCTTGCGCCTGGAGCCGGTGCCGTTGGAATTGGGCCACGTGGTGGAGGCGGCGCTGGATGTCGTCAGGCCCACGGCGCTCGCGCGCGAGCTGACGCTCGATGTCTCCGTGGACGAGGATGGCGTGCCGCTGTTCGGCGACCCGGACCGCTTGCAGCAGGTGGTGTGGAACCTGCTCTCCAACGCCATCAAGTTCACTCCGCACGGCGGCCACGTGACGGTGTCCGCGCGCACGTGCGACGAGGGCGCGGAGCTGGTGGTGCGCGACGACGGCGAGGGCATCCCCACTGACTTCCTTCCCTTCCTCTTCCAGCGCTTCCATCAGGCGGACACCGGCGTGAGCCGCCAGCACGGCGGCCTGGGCCTGGGCCTGTCCATCGTGCGGCACCTGGTGGAGCTGCACGGCGGCACCGTGACGGCCGTCAGCGAAGGGCTGGGGAGGGGCGCCACGTTCACGGTCGTGCTGCCCAACTCGCGCGTGGGCACGGCCCCGGGCTCCTTGCGCGTGCCGCGCCCCGTGGAGGGCCTGACGCTGCCGCGCTTCCCGGAGCTGGAGGGCCAGCGCGTGCTGGTGGTGGATGGCCAGCCGGACGCGCGCGAGTGGATGTCCGTGCTGCTCACCCGCGTGGGCGCGCACGTGCTCACCGCCACCAACGTCACCGACGCCATGGACGAGGTGCGCCGCTCTCCGCCCACGGTGCTGGTGACGGACGTGACGCTGGCCGGCGAGGACGGCTATTCGCTCCTGTACCGGCTGCGCGCGCTGCCCTGGGAGTCCGGAGGCGGTGTGCCCGCGCTCGCCGTCACCGCCGCCGCGCGCCGCGAGGACCGCGACCGCGCCCTTCGCGCGGGCTTCAGCGCCTTCGTCACCAAGCCGCTCGACGCGGTGGAGCTGCTCACGGCGGTGGCGCGTCTTGCTCCGGCCAATCCGGTCGGCTCCTGAAGTCCTCCTCCGCACGCCACGGCTGGAGGAAGTCCCCCACCTCCCGGGCGAGCCGCGCACCGCTCACGTCGCGCGGGATGATGTGGAAGCCCTCCGGATAGGCCACGTGCCGCACCTGGGGACACGCCTTCATCCGCCGCGCGAGCCAGCGTCCGCCCTCCGGATCCACCACGTGGTCCTGCTCCGCGGTGGCCACCAGCACCGGGCAGCGCACCCGGGGCGCGTCCGCCAGCGCCAGGTCCTGCAGCCTGCACAGGTCGCGCAGCCGGGCCACCGGGAACGCGGGCAGCACCGGCGCCTTCGCCAGCACCTCCGGGTCGGAGATGTCCGTGCCGCCCTTGTCCACCCATGGCGTGGTCCATTCGAGCAGCGGCGTGCGGCACAGCTGTCTCACCAGCGCCATGCGCGCGCCCCGGAAGCGCACCGCGGGCGCCACCAGCGCGAGCGCGTGCACGGCTTCCGGTTGATGCGCGGCCAACCGCAGCGCCAGGAGCGCACCCATGGACAGTCCGGCGACGAACACGCGACGGTGTCCGGAGAGCGACGCCAGCGCCTCGTCCGCGCAGGCCTGCCAGTCGCGGAAGTCCACGCCCAGCATCGCCTCCGGCGTGGTGCCGTGGCCCGGAAGCCTGGGCGCCACCACGCGCATCCCCCGCGCCGCCAGGGCCTCACCCAGGGGACGCACCTCCCAGGGACTGCCGGTGAAACCATGCAGGAGCAGGCAGGCGTCCGGCCCCCGCCCCAGCGTGAAGGGCGCGGTGGACTCTCCGTCGATGTCGCGCCAGCGCGTGCTCACGGGGAGGACACTGGCCACGACGGGCCCCAGGCGCTATGCCGCCTGACTCATGGCCGACACTCCGACGAAGCCCCCTGAAGTGCAGCTCCAGGTGCAGATGACCGAAGAGGTGTCCAATGGCCAGTACAGCAACCTGGTCCTGACGAATCACACGGACTCGGAGTTCGTGTTGGACTTCCTCTATGTCCAACCTCAGCAGCCCCTGGCCCGCGTCCGCTCGCGCATCATCACCAGCCCGCGCCACGCCAAGCGGCTCTTGAAGGCACTCCAGGAAAACGTGCAGCGCTACGAAGCGCGCTTCGGCGCCATCACCCTGGGCGAGGACGAAGGCCCCAAGCACTGAAGGGCAGGCGCCGCCGGGACTTTCCCTCGCGGCCTTTCCCGGCGCACACTGAGCGGCATCGTGTTCCGAGCCCTCGTGTTCGCCGCTGCCCTGTTGTCCGCCGCCAACGCCTCCGCCCAGTGCACCGGGGACGGAGTACAGCTGTATCCCGCGCCGGGCGGCATCGTCCCCACCAACATGCGCATCCTGCTGGAAGGCGTGGGCACCGCGAAGTCGCCGGTGCTGGGACTGGTGGGCAAGCCGCTGAAGCTGGTCTCCACCGACCACGAGGTGAAGCTCAAGGTCACCAAAGGCTGGGAGAGCTCCCTGGGCCGCGCCACCGTCATCCTCAAGCTGGCGGAGCCGATGCAGCCGGACAAGCGCTACTTCCTGAACCTGCAGGAGGTGCTCCCCAACATCGCCCTCCTCAACGGCCAGGTGGGCGCGCAGCCGTCATGGCTGAGCGGCAAGGGGCCGGACGCCAAGGCACCTAAATGGGTGAAGCGCCCCGCGGTCTCGGAAGGCTTCGTGCGCCGCTCGCCCCAGGGCATCGCGCGCTTCGTGAAGCTCAACCTGGCGCTGCGCGAGGAGAGCCCCGCTTTCCTGGTGGTGAAGCTGTCGCCGCGCCGGCTGGGCATCTCTCCCCAGCAGTACCTGCTGCCCGTGCAAGGCAATACGGCTTATCTGGGCCATGAGGCCTGCGGTGGAGCCTTCTCTCTAGAGGACGGGCGCAGCTATCGCGCGCGCATCGAGGCCTTCGATGCAGCGGGCAACCTGGCGCCATCCACGCCTCCCGTGGACTTCGAGGCCCCGTCCGCCCAGGGCCCTTAGTAGTGTGTCTGCCCGTTCAACCCGCGACAGGGAGACAACGGGCATGACGGCGACGGTGGATGTGGAGGGTTTGAAGGGGCGCATGGCCGCCTTCATCCAGAAGCTCCAGGACGACATCTGCGGAGCGCTGGAGGAACTGGACGGCCAGGGCCGCTTCCGCGAGGACGCGTGGAGCCGCCCTGGAGGCGGTGGCGGCCGCAGCCGCGTGTTGGAGGATGGCGCCGTCCTGGAGAAGGCGGGCGTCAACATCTCCATCGTCCATGGCGAATTGGAGGAGGCCTTCGCCAGGAAGCTCCAGGGCGAGGGGCGCACCTTCTGGGCCGGTGGCCTGTCGCTGGTGCTGCACCCGAAGAGCCCGCACGTGCCTACCGTGCACGCCAACTACCGCTTCATCCACCAGGGCGGGCGCGCGTGGTTCGGCGGCGGCGCGGACCTGACGCCGTACTACCTGGACGAAGCGGACGCGGCGCACTTCCACCGCGCGCACAAGGCCGCGTGCGACGCGCACGACCCCACGTACTACCCGCGCTTCAAGGCCGCGTGCGATTCGTACTTCCACCTGCGCCACCGGGGCGAGGCGCGCGGCCTGGGCGGCATCTTCTTCGAGAACATGGGCGGCGACCTGGAGCGCGAGTTCGCGTTCGTGCAGGCGTGCGGCAACAGCTTCATCCCCGCGTACCTGCCCATCGCGCGGAAGCACAAGGACACGCCGGTGACGGAGGAGCAGCGCTACTGGCAGGAGGTGCGCCGGGGCCGCTACGTGGAGTTCAACCTCGTCTACGACCGGGGCACCATCTTCGGCCTGGAGACGCAGGGGCGCACGGAGTCCATCCTCATGTCGCTGCCGCCGCGCGTGCGCTGGCGCTACGACTACCACCCGGAGCCCGGCACGCCCGAAGGCCGGCTGGTGGAGGTGCTGCGCAATCCCCGGGAGTGGGCCTGATGTCCTCGGCTCCGGAGCCCGAGGAGCCCGGCCCCGCGCGCCCCCGCAACCTCGCGGTGCGCCTGGGCGTCGCGGTCACGGTGTTCCTCGCCGTGGCCATGAGCTGCCTGTACATCGCCTACCTGCCCATCATGGGGGCGTCGGGCCGGAGCCGCGCGTCGCCGGAGCGGGTGGCCAATGAGGCCCGCGTCCAGGTGCTGGCCCTGTGCGACGCGGTGCAGGCCTTCCGGGACGAGCACGGCGACTACGTGCCCATCGCGCCCTATCCCGCGCCCGTGCCTCGCCATGGCGAGGGCGTGCCCTTCCCGCAGGACCACGAGGACTTCCACCGCATCGGCTTCGACCCGGGCCCCATCGTTCACCTCCAGTACGAGGTGCGGGCGGAGGAGAGCCCCGTGGGTGAACCCGAGGTGTCCTGCCTCGCCCGCGTGGACGAAGATGGCGACGGCCTCAACGCCGTGTACCGCGTCCGTCTGGATGCCAACGGAATGACCAGCCCCGTGGAGGTGGAGCGCGAGGGGGAGTAGCCCCCCATGCAACTCGGGGTTCTCGTTGTGAGAGAATCCTTCGTGATGGGAAACGTCGGCGACATCCGCGGCCCCCGCGCAGGAGGTCCTCCCGGCTCTGGTGGGCCCCGCTCCGGCGGTGGCTCCTCTGCGCCGACGGGCCCGTCGCCGGCGTCTCCGTTCCGCGATGACGGGATGGAGACCTCCACCCCCACCACCTCGTCCGGCGACCGCACCCGCATCGGCTCCCCGCCCGTGGGACTTCCGCCGGAAGCCGATGGTGGCGCGCCGTTGGAGTCTGGCGCGGAGCCCGGCGAGCCCGGCCTCCCCGGTGGCGAAGGGACGGAGGCCGGCGCCTCTCCGGAGGGTGGTGACGTGGGCCCCCGTTCGGTCCGCGTCGGCATTCCCAACCGGGGCCCTCGCTCCGACGGGACGGGTCGGGCCCCTCGGGCGGACGCCGGCACGGGCTTCGAGTCCTCCGGCGCGGCCACCCAGACGCCCCGGCGCAAGGGCGGCGACGGCTTCCGCACGCCCGGCTCCATCCCCACCACCGCCAGCCCCTACCTGGGCGCGGGCGAGGCGCGCGGGCCGGTGCTGGACGTGGAGTCGCTCATCCCCTCTGACCTGAACGACCTGGAGAGCCACCTCGCGGTGGGCAAGCGCTTCGCGTCGGACGGGGCGCTCCTGTCCGCGCAGGTGCGGCCCTCGTCGCTGCCCTCGTCGGACCGGGTGGCCCGCCTGTGGGCCTTCTTCGCCGCCTACGCGGAGGCCGCCGCGGCGCACCCGCCCGCCGCGGAGGGCAAGGCCGCCTTCGAGCAGGCCCTCAAGGACCAGGGCTTCGCCCACCTCCAGGACGCCCACACCGGGCAGAACGGCGTGGAGGCCGGGATGTGGGTGATGGACGCGCCCACCCCCGAGGAGGCCCGCGAGCGCGCGGACGCCGTCCGGCTGGAGCCCCCTCCCGACGTGCGCCACTCCGAGCAGGCCGCCCCGCTCACCCCCGGCCTCTACCACCCCCTGCCCGGCGCCTTCGTGCGCCGGGACGCCCAGGGGCACCCCCTCCAGAACGACGACCCCCGCGACCGCCATGGCACCGACCGCCGGCTGGGCGGCCGCATGTTCTGGAACGTGCTCCACACCTTCCGGGCCGGGGAGGACACGGAGGACTCCGCCGTCACCCAGGCCCAGTGGGACCGAATGATTTTCGGGGCGGTGCTGGCCATGGTGGGCCTGGCCCTGGCGGCCATCGCGCTCGTCAGCTCCCTCTAGGAGCGACGGGGCGCGTCGAAAGCCTTGGGGTTGGCGCGGCATGTGCTACGGTGCCGCGCACTTGGCCACCGACGACCTCACACTCGTCAAGCGCGTCCGCAGCGGGGACCAGCGCGCCTTCAAGCTCCTCGTCGAGCGTTACCAGCGCAAGGTGTATGCCGTCGCGCTCGGAATGCTGAAGGACAAGGAGGAGGCGATGGACGTCTCTCAAGAGGCGTTCGTCAAGGTCTACAAGTACCTGGACCACTTCAAGGGCGACGCGTCCTTCTACACGTGGCTCTACCGCATCACGTCCAACATCTGCATCGACGTGCTGCGCAAGCGCCGCGGCGGCGGCGAGTCCGTGGAGTTCGACGAGACGCAGGAAGTGGACCTCTCCGAAGCCCGCATCGGCGCGCTGGGCAGCCGCCTGGGGACCAATCCCCAGAAGAGCGCCCTGCGCAAGGAGCTGGCGGAGAAGATCCAGGAGGCCCTGGCCACGGTGCCGGAGAAGCACCGCGCCATCCTCCTGCTGCGCGAAATCGAGGGAATGTCCTACGAGGACCTGGCCCGCACGCTGGACATCCCCAAGGGCACGGTGATGAGCCGGCTCTTCCACGCGCGCGCCAAGGTGCAGAAAATCCTGGGGGATTATCTGGAGCTGGACGAAGCCAAGAGCGGAGTGGGCAACGAATGAGGATGCCAGAAAGGCCTCCTCGAATATCCGTGGGGCCCGTCGCGTCCCACCGACGAATTCCCACCAGCCCGCAGGGTGAAGAGTATGGCCGGAAATCCCGCGTGTGAGCGTTTCGTACCGCTCCTGTCTCCCTACATCGACGGTGAAATCGCTCCTGGGGAGCGCGTCAACGTGGAGCGGCACCTGGCCGCTTGCCGGGATTGCACAGGCCGCGCGGCGGACCTGCGCGCCGAGTCCGGGTTGCTCCGGGTCGGCCTGGACATGGCGGTGGACGACGTCGACTTCAAGGACTTCGCCCAGAAGGTCATGGCCCGGGTGACGCCGGAGAAGCCGCCCCTCATCGAGCGGATGCGGCTGGCCCTGTCGGAGATGTTCCTCTACCAGCGCACGGCGATGATTTCGTCGCTGGCCACCGCCGCGGTGGTGATGCTGGTGGCCCTGCCGCTGGTGCTGCGCGACAACGCGCCGGAGGGCTACGCCGCCGAGCGCATGACGGTGAAGTCCATCCAGTCCTACCAGGGCGCCCGCGTGGCCCCGGTGGTGATGGAGACGGAGGGCGGCGGCTCCATCATCTGGATGGTGGACGAGCAGGAGCAGGCCCCGGAGCCCGTGAAGGAGAAGAAGCCGGGCGCGGTGGAGTCCCAGGATTCGAGCGTGGAGCAGGATGGCCAGGGAGGACAGCCGACGCCGGCTCCGTCCGTCCCGCCCCGGCCCACCGGAGGAGCGCTATGACGAAGCCGACGTGGGCGGTGCTGGCTCTGCTGTTCGCCGTGGGTCTGGTGATGGGGCCGGCGGTCGCCTCCGCCCAGGAGCAGAAGGTGAAGGTGCAGGTGGAGGTGGTGCTGGCCTCCAACAAGGGCACCGCGGTGGAGCCGCCCGAGCTCAACAAGATGAAGGAGGCGTTCCAGAAGCAGAATTTCAGCTTCACCTCCTTCAAGCGCATGTCGCTGGACACCGTGGAGGTGGGCGCCCAGAAGCCCACGGAAGTGAAGCTCCCCAACGGGACGAACGCGTCGCTCCAGCTGCTGGGCATGAAGGACGGCAGCGCCACGCTGCGCGTCATCATCCCGAACCAGTCCTCCGTGGAGGTGGAGCTGGGCCGTCAGGGTGCCGTGTACCAGAAGGCCGGCAAGCACGTGGGTGGCGAGCTCATCCTCGTCCTGGTGCCGCCGTCGAAGTAGCTGTGTAAGTCGTGACGGATGCGCGCCGCCCTCAAGGCAGGCGCCGTCCGCGGAATCCCCACCCTGACGCCTGGATGGCCCCCTTCTCCCCGGGCGGCCCCGCGTCAGGGCCCACCGTCCCTGAATCTTCCCAGGTCCTCGCACATCCACCCCTGCGTGGACGGTGTGCTGTCCCAGCGTCGGATGGCTCCGTCCCCCGCCTGACGTGCGCTGGGGTGCGCATGGCACCGGAGGGCAGGAAAGAGGGCGGATCTACCTGGAGCCGGGCTGAAAGAAAGTCAGTCCTGCCCTGCGAGGCAGGGGTGCTCCAGGGTTTCTTCCCTCGGAAAACGCTGGGTTGAGCGACGGCACGGCAGTTGCTCTTGGGTATGAGGGCAGGACGGGCGGGACGGTGGGCGGGCAGGGCGGCGGGGCGGGACGGGGCAGCACGGGGCGGTACGGGGCAGGGCGGGTCGGGGCAGCAAGGCAGGGCGGTACGGGGCAGGGCGGGTCGGGGCAGCAAAGGCAGGACGGGCGGGACGGGGTCGGGGCAGCAAGGCGGTACGGGGCAGGGCGGGTCGGGGCAGCACGGGGCAGTACGGGCGGGACGGGGTCGGGGCAGCAGAGCAGGACGGGCGGGACGGGGCAGGGGCAGCACGGCAGGACGGGGCGGTACGGGGCGGTACGGCGCATCACGCAGACACTTCATCCTCGGAGAACGAAGACCATGGCGACCAAGACCCAGAAGCAGACCATCCAGCGCAAGGCCCGTCAGATGAAGGCGAAGACGGTGAAGGCCGTGTCCAGCGCCGGCAAGCAGGCGAAGCGCGTGCAGGTGACGCTCGGTGATCTGATCGCCGCGGCCTTCGACACCGTGGGGGGCGAGGCTCGCAAGGTGGCCAGGGTGGTCTCGTCCACCGACATGACGTTGGCGACCGGAAAGCACATTGTGTTCGTGGGGTGATGCTTCCGCCGGCCGGGCGCGGACGACAACAGGGATCCACTCCAGGGCCAGGTGAATGACGTGAAACCCATTCTCAATCCCGGACGCAATTGCTGGACGCGGACGGATACGCATGACGCGGGCGTGCTGGTGGACGCCCGGGACTACTACCGTGAGCTGTACAGGGCCATCCGGAAGGCCCGCCGCTCCATCGTCATCACCGGTTGGCAGTTCGACAGCGATGTGACGTTGCTGCGCGGTGAGGACCTGGAGGAGGCCAAGGGAGGAGAAGTCCGGCTGCTGCCACTGTTGGATGAGATGTGCCGGGAGAACCCGGAGCTGCACGTCTACATCCTCGCGTGGGACTTCAGCATGCTGCTCGCCATGGAGCGCGAGTGGATGCAGAACCTGCTCTTCAACTGGACGACGAACGAGCGGCTGCGCTTCCGCTTCGATTCCTCCAGTCCGCTCTACGGCGCCCATCACCAGAAGCTCGTCGTCATCGACGGCGTGATGGCGTTCACCGGCGGCATGGACGTGTGTGACTGTCGCTGGGACGACCGGGACCACCCCGCGCGCTCGAAGCTGCGCTGCGACTCCGGCCGCGACCCGCACGGGCCGTACCACGACGTGCAGACGGTGCTGACGGGCCCCGCGGTGAAGCCGCTCGCGGAGCTGTTCGAGGCGCGCTGGGCGCACTCGGGCGGAGGCGAGCTCCACCTGGAGCCCGTGAACCGCGACGACATGACTTTCGAAGCGACGATGCCCGCGCCTCCGGGCCCGGTGGCCATCAGCCGCACCTTCGGCAAGACGCTGCTGCCTCCGCAAGCGGAGGTGCAGGAGATCCGCGCGCTGTACGTGGACGCCATCGACGCTGCCGAGCGCTTCATCTACATCGAGAACCAGTACTTCTCCTCACGCGCCATCTACGACGCGCTCGTCAAACGCATGCGCGCGGCCGGGCGGCCCCGGCTCCAGGTGATGCTGGTGCTGCCTCGTCAGCCAGAAGCGCTGCGCGAGCAGATCGCCATGGGCGTGGCCCAGGTGCGCCTGTTGCGCGCGCTGCGCGAGGTGGCCTCCGAAACGGGCCACGGCTTCGCGGTGTACGGCTCCGCGGCGAAGGACGAGGACGGCTCGGACGTCTTCACGTACATCCATTCGAAGGTGCTCATCGTGGATGACACCTTCATGACCATTGGCTCCGCGAACACGACCAACCGCAGCCTGGGGTTGGATTCGGAGCTCAACCTGAGCTGGGAGGCGGAGGCGCCCGGCGACGCTGTGTCGCGCGCCATCCGCCGCGTGCGCGTGTCGCTGATGGCGGAGCAGGCCGGCCTGGCTGGCGTGGCCGCGCTGCGCCCGCTGGTGGACGCGACGCACATGGTGGAGACGTTGGACGGGCTGGCCCACGAGGGACAGCGCCGGCTGCGTCCGCACCCGCTGGAGACGGTGTTCGACCAGAACCCGCTCTTCAAGCCGCTGGAGCCGGAGGAGTTCCTCATCGACCCGGAGGAGTCGGTGCTGGACGAGTCCCTCTTCGAGGCCCTGCACAAGGGCGACGACGGCCTCTTCGCCTCCGGCGTGCGCCTGCTGTCGCGCTGGCTGGTGGGCAAGTCGTGCGAGACGGCCCGGCGGCACAGCGCCATCCTGCCCTGCGCTCCCGCCCAGGAAGAGGGCGGGACGGTGGGGAACTAGCGGCGGGCGAAGTCCACGCCCACGCCCGCGCCCGCGCTCACGCCTTGCACCAGCGTGCCGTCCGGCTGCGGGAAGGTCACCGTGGCGCCGGCGCCCCAGATGTACATGGCGGGCAGCACTCGCTGGCGGAACTCCGCCGCCACCGAGTAGCGGGGCTTGTCGCCCAGGCCCACCACCACCAGGCGCGCGATGCCTCGCGACTCGCCGCCCGGGGTGCTGAAGCTCAGGGACAGGTCACCGTCCGCGCGGCCGAAGGCGGAGTACTCCACGGCGCCGCTGGCCACGACCTCCGGAGAGTCCGGTCCGTCGCCCCGCGCCACGGACAGCTCCAGGTAGCCGGAGAAGTCCTTGGGCACGCGCTGGTCGGCCTGGGGCTCCTCGGAGAGGCCCACGGCGGAGAAGCGCGACAGCTCGTAGCCCGCGCCGAAGTAGCCGAAGCGGAAGCCTCCGCCCTGCCGGCGCCCCTGCGCGGTGACGCTGAGTTGAGTGCCCTTGAAGTTGCCCTCGAACGCGACGCCCAGCATGCCACCCACGTCCTGCGCGCCATCGTTGAGCCGCGCGCCGCCGGCGAGCAGGGCCCACGAGCGCAGCCGCTCGCCCTTGTACATGGCGAACTCGCCGCCCACCGACGCCACCGTGGCCTCCGGCGTCACTCCGCCGGCCTCGCCGAAGTCGTGCGCCGCCGAGGCGCGCACCAGGTAGCGGTCGAAGTTCCCCTCGCTGTCGCTGGCGATGCGGCCGATGTCCAGCAGCAGCTCGCCGGAGAAGATGCGCGCGGCGAGCACGTCGCTGGCCAGCAGCTGCACGCGCGCGGGCCCCGCGGTGAACGACAGCGTGCCGCCCGCCGGGTGGTAGTTCGGGTTGAGCTGGTTGTCGTAGCGGTTCACCAGGTAGCCGCGCCCCAGCGACTCCTCCAGGAACGGCTGCACGCGCAGGCCGAAGCGGCCGGACTCATCGCCAATGCGCAGCAGGCGCACCACCTGGCCGTAGTCGCTGCGCTCGTCCCAGTCCTCGCGCCGCAGCCACGCGCCGTAGTCGTCGTCCTTCTGCTTCGGCTCATTGTCCAGCAGCCGGAAGCGCAGCGGTGCGCCCAGCATGAAGGCGAAGTCCTCGCCTCCATCCACGCCCAGGGACGGGTACGCGTAGCCGAACAGGTCCTGCTCCCCACCTCGCGTCCCGGACGGGAAGCTCAGCGGCCCCACCTCCAGGAGCGCCCGGAAGCCGATTCCCTCCGAGGAACCTCCCGAACTCCCCGACGACTCCGGCGCGGAGTACGTCTCCTGCTGCGCATCATTGGGGACCTCCTCGATGCTGGAGGACTGGGAGTGAAGCAGCGCGATGAGGGCCACGAAGGGAGCACCAGTCATTGGTGCTCACTCTAGTTGGCGCGGCGCGGGCTGGACAGACGAATACCCGGGACGGCCCGTGAGCGGGCTTTCCCGGGTATCCGCCCTCGCGTGGGGCGCGATGACTAATTGGTGGGATCCGGCGTGGCGTCCGTGTCCACCTTGGAGCTGTCCGTGCTGGGGGCGTCCACGTCGCTGTTGAGGGCGCCGGATCCGGTCTCCTCGCTCACGTCGCTCTTGCCGTCGGTGCTCAGGTCGCCGGAGCCGCCGGTGCCCAGGTTGCCCTTCTCACTGGGGTTGCGGTTCTGGTTCACCGCGCCAGCGGGCACCTGCGCGTCGCCCAGGTCGGTGGGCGTGTTCTGCTGGACGTCCCACTTCTGGCCGTCGCCGGTCTTCACGGCTTCGTGCGCGGCGCCAGAGCCACCGGTGGCCTCGCCGTCGTAGACGGTGGGCGCGTCCTTGCGGTCGCGCTTCTCCAGGTCGCTCACGTTGCCCGTCTCACCGGGCAGCTCCGTGGAGCGTGAGGTGTCAGCGGGGTCGATGCTCCCGCTGGTGCCATCCGTGGTGTCCGGGTTGGCGGACGTGGTGCCCGCGCTGCCCGAGCCCCCCACGGCACCAGCTTCCGGTGACGAGGCCTCGCGCGTGGTGGCGTTGTGGCTGGCACAACCGTACAGCGACAGGGCGGCGATCGCCGCGAACAGAGGGAGCTTCATGGGAAATCTCCGTGTGTGTCGGGTTTGAAGTCGGCTGCCAGAAATCTGGTTGCCCTTCCGACAGAGACAAGGACACACACGGTCCTCTGCTACCCGACCCTTACCTGAGCGACCGGGCGAGCGGGCGCTCAGGTGCCGGTTGGCTGACTCAGGCCTTCTTGCGCTTCTTCGACGAGGACGGTCCGGAGTCGGTGTCGGCGGCGTCCGCCTTGCGCTTGTCGCCGACCTGCGCCGTCTCCTTGCTGCTGGACATGGCCTCGCCCTTGTCATCCAGGGTGAAGAGGCGCTCCTTGGTGAGGAGCCGGTCCGGGCCGAAGGTCTGATGCGCCTGGAAGAGGCGCTCGGCGCGCTCCGTGGGCTTGCCCTTCGCGTCCAGCGGCGTGTCGAAGCCGGTGCTGATCTTCGTGTTCTGCGTCCGGTTGCCCAGGCGCAGGTTGCCCGGCGAGTCGAAGGTGTCCTTCAGCACGTCCTTGTAGGCGCCGAAGCGCGTGTCTTGATCAGGCCCCTGCATCGCGGTGAGGGTGTTCTGGAGAGCGCCGTTGCGCTTGCCCTGCACCTGCGCCGGAGTCAGCTCGCCCTGACGCTCGGCGAGCGTGGCGCGCGAGTAGCCCTGCATGCGGCCCACGCCCGCGGCCTGCTGCGCCAGGCCCTGCTGGATCTGCTTCTGGGCCGCGGCCTTCTCCTTGGGAGTGGAGGCCGTGCTCAGCTTCTGGGCCCCTTCGTTCGTGTTCTTCACGCCCTCCTTGAACTGGAGCGTCTCGTGGTTGAGGACGTTCTGGCCGGTGCCGGAGGCGATGACGTGGTTGATGCTGGACGCGGGCGCCTTGTTCTTCGCGCTCCCCGCGACCAGCGCCTCCTGCTCCGTCAGGGGACGCCCGGAGGCCGTCGCCGCCTTCGTGTACGTGGTGTGTGAATCGCTGTACTGGGTCAGGCGGTTCAGCGAGTTCTGCGGAGTCTTCGCCGTGCCGTGCTCGCCGTAGTGCTGGGTGAGCTTCTGCTGCTGCTTCGGGGTCAGGTCTGCGGTGGGGCCGTACTTCACCTGCTCGCCCACCTTCGTGTTGTTGTTGCCGACCTTGAACTGCGTCTGGCTCAGCTTGGGGCCAATGCCTTTCATCTTCGACTGCCTTTCGTTGACGCGCCCGGCCGGAGGGACGGCTGGGTGCGTCATGGGGGAGCGAGGAGACTAGGAAATTAGAGGGTGTCTGTCCCTGCGGGAGATCCCTGATGCCCTCCGAAGACACCCGCTTGACTACGGCTGTAGTCAGGCGTACCTTGCTTTCTGACTACAGCTGTCGTCACGAAGGGCAGGGCGCATGAAGAAGCCGGTGGGAGAGCAGGAGCTGGCGGTGCTGCGGTACGTGGCCGAGCACGGTCCGGCGACGGTGGGCGAGGTGGCCGAGCGCTTCGGTGAGGCGCAGGGCCTGGCGCGCTCCACCATCCTGACGGTGATGGAGCGGCTGCGGCTGAAGGGGCACCTGACCCGTTCGAAGGTGGACGGGGTGTTCCAGTACGCCTCGCCGGTGGCGACGCAAGAGCTGCTGCGCGACGTCGTAGGGAACTTCGTGCAGCGCACGCTCTCCGGGTCCCTGTCGCCGTTCGTGACCTACCTGTCGGAGACAGAGGACGTGTCCGACGAAGAGCTGAAGCAGCTCCAGGACGTCGTGGCGCGCCTGCGCCAGAAGCGGAAGGAGTAAGCCCCGTGATGACGCTCATGACCTCGCCGTGGTGGTCGTCGTGGTCGGAGTCGGTGTGGCGCGCCTCGTGGCAGGGGGCGCTGTGCGCGCTGGCCGTCTGGTTGCTGGCCCGGACGCTGCCGCGCCTGCCCGCTGCCCTGCGCGCCGGACTCTGGTGGCTGGTGGCGCTCAAGTTCGTGCTCACGCTGGGCTTGCCCAGGCCCATGCCGCTGGCGCTGCTGCCCGTGGAGTCCACGACCGCGCAATCCCAGACGGTCCGCGTGGACGGCGCTCAATCCCAGACGCCGGGGCGGACGGTCATGGTGCTCACGGCGCCTGATGCGACCGTGCTCATGCGGGTGTCGCCGCAAGGGCAGACACCGGCTCACGTGGAGGGCCCCTCGGCCGGGGCGCGGGTCACCTCGTTCTTCAAGAGCTCGGTGGCGTCGCTCCGCGCGCATTCGTGGACGGTGGGCGGGGTGTGGGCGCTGCTTGTCCTGTGGGGCGCGGGCGTGGCGTGGAAGGTGCGGGGCCACGTGCTGGCGTGGCGTCAGGTGCAGGGCATGCGGGAGCGCGCGCGGCCCTTGCGTCACCCGGTGCTGGAGGAGGAGGCGGAGTTCCTCGCGAATGAAGCGGGCCTGCGCCGTCCGCCCACGCTGCTCGTGTCGGACGAGGTGGTGAGCCCGCTGGCCGCGGGGCTGGTGTCGCCAGTCATCGTGCTGCCCGCGAAGGCGTTGCGTGATTTGCCGGAGGACTCGCTGCGCATGGCGCTGGCGCATGAAGTGGCGCACCTGCGGCGCGGGGACCTGTGGCTGGGCTGGGTGCCGGCGTTGGCGGAGACGGTCCTCTTCTTCCACCCGCTCGCGCGCCAGGCGGCCCGTGAGTACGCGCTCGCACGGGAAGAGGCGTGTGACGCGGAGGCGCTGCGCCTCACCGGCGCGGAGCCCGCGGACTACGGCGAATTGCTCATCGCCTTTGGCATCACCCGGCCCCCAGGCAGCGCAGCGGCGCTCGGGGCGTCGGCCCACCTTCACGCGCTGCACAGGAGGCTCCGCATGCTGGAACATGTCGACGTCGTCCCCACGCAACCCCGCCGGTGGCTGAAGGGTGCGCTGTTCGCCCTCGGCGCCGTCGTCCTGATGCCCTTCCAGGTCGTCGCCAAGGCGCCCGCGGAGAGCACCACTCCCGCCGCGAAGGACGCGACCCCCGCCCCCGTCCGGGTGGGCACCGTCCGGTACCTGCCCGAGGACGCCGCGCCGGCCCCCCGGCCGACCGTCGCTTCTCGCTCCACCACGACGCCTGCCCCCGATGCGAAGCCCACCGTGATGGAGCACACCGCGAAGGCGCCCGGCACGCCCGCGGATGCACCGCCGTTGCCTCCGCTGCCCGCGCTGCCTCCGCCTACGCCGGGGGCGACGCGGTCCATGCAGCTCACCACGCACGTCCCGCCGTCCGCGCCCGCGCCCATCCCGGCCAATGACAGGCTGGCTCCGGTGCCGCCCGCGCCGCCCGCGCCCCCGGTCGGTGGCAGGCCCACCCCGCCGGTGCCGCCCGCGCCTCCGGTCCGGAGCTCGGTGTCCCCGGTGGCGCCCATGGCCCCCATGCTCGCGGCCGCGCCGCGTCCTCCCGCGCCGCCCGCGCCGCCGCCGGACATGGACATCGAGGACGGCGACACCTTCGCGTATCTCTCCGATGGCCGCACGATGATGGCCGGCAGCACGGACGACCTGTACCTGGCGCGCACCTTCAAGCAGAAGGGCAAGGACCTGCTCTTCGTGCGCCGCGATAACAAGCCCATGCTGATCCGCGACGCGAAGACGCTGGAGCAGGTGCGCAACCTGATGGAGGACGACCGGAAGCTGGGCGATTCGCAGAGCGCGCTCGGTGAGAAGCAGGCGGCCCTGGGCGCGCAGCAGGCCGCGCTGGGCCAGAAGCAGGCGGAGCTGGGCTATCCCATGTCGCAGATCGCCGCGAAGCACGCCGCCATCGCCTCCAAGCGCGCGGAGATCTCCATGGAGCGCGCCCGCCTCCACTCGCTCGCGGACGGCCCCGAGCGCGACCGCAAGGAAGCGGAGCTCGACAAGCGCGACGCGTCCTTCGACCAGGAGCTGGAGGGACTGGACAAGCAGCAGGAGGAGCTCAGCAAGAAGATGGAGGCGCTCGGCGAGGAGCAGGAGAAGCTGGGTGAACAGCAGGCGAAGCTCGGAGAGCAGCAGGGGAAGCTGGGCGAGCAGCATGCGGCGCGCAGCCGCGAGAACATGAAGAAGGTGATGGCCGTCATCGACGAGGCCATCCGCAAGGGCCTGGCCGAGCCTCTGCCCTCCTGAGGACGGAGGGCGCGGCCCCTTGGTGACGGCGCACGCGGGGGTTCCCTATACCGGGACCCGGTGTGAAGCCTGTCTCGGAGGTCGCCATGTCCGCCGCCGTCCCGCAGCACACGTCACGCACCACCATCGACATCCTGGTGCGCCGGGTCCGTGAGGGCTCGAGCGCGTGGGCGAAGCTCCCTCTGCCGGAGCGCATCCGGCTCCTGGAGGACCTGCGCGACGCGTACGTCGCCATCGCGGAGCCGAGCGTGCGCGCGGCCTGCGAGGCGAAGGGAATCGACCCCGGCGGTCCACTCGCGGGTGAGGAGTGGCTCGCCGGGCCCATGGTGGTGGTGCGCAACCTGCGCCTGCTCTCGGACGCGCTGAAGGACATCCAGAAGCACGGCGCGCCCGTCATCCCCGCGAAGCACCTGCGCACGCTGGAGGACGGGCGGCTCGCCGCGCGGCTGTTCCCCCGGGACAGGCTGGAGGGGATGCTCCTGCCCGGCACCACGGGCGAGGTCTACTTCCAGCCCGGCGTCACCGCGGCCAACCTGCGCGAACACCAGGCGTCCTTCTACCGGAAGCCCCACAAGGGCCGGGTCTGCGCGGTGCTGGGCGGCGGCAACGTCAACTCCATCCCGCCCATGGACTGCCTCTACAAGCTCTTCGTCGAGGGCACCGCCTGCGTGCTCAAGATGAACCCCGTCAACGCGTACCTGGGCCCGTTCCTGGAGCAGGCCTTCGCCCCGCTCATCGCGCGCGACGCGCTGGCCATCGTGTACGGCGGCGCGGAGGAGGGCGCGCAGTTGGTCCACCACGACGCGGTGGACGAACTGCACATCACCGGCAGCGACAAGACCCACGACGCGCTCGTGTGGGGCCCGCCCGGCCCTGAGTCCGACGAGCGCCGCCGGAAGAACGAACCGCTGCTCGCGAAGCACGTCTCCAGCGAGCTGGGCAACATCTCCCCCGTGGTGGTGGTGCCGGGGCCGTACTCGGACGGCGAGCTGCGCTTCCAGGCGGACGACATCGCCGGCATGGTCGCCAACAATGCGTCCTTCAACTGCAACGCGGCGAAGCTGCTGGTGCAGCCGAAGGATTGGCTCCAACGCGGCACGCTGATGGACCGCATCCAGGCGAGCCTGGGCCATGCGCCCGTGCGCCGCGCGTACTACCCGGGCGCGCAGGAGCGCTGGCACCAGTTCACGGACGCACGCCCGAACCTGCGGCTGGTGGGCAACCCCGGCGATGGCGACCTGGCCTACGCGCTGATTCCCGACGTGGATCCCTCGAAGACGGATGACCGCGTCTTCCGCAACGAGCCCTGGTGCACGGTGCTGTCTGAGACGGGCCTGCCGGGCTCCGACGAACCGGTGACCTTCCTGGAGGCCGCGGTGGCGTTCCTCAACGAGAAGGTGTGGGGCACGCTGAACGTGACGCTCATCGTCCACCCGAAGACGATGCGGGACCCGAGGGTGCGCGCGGCGGTGGAGAAGGCGGTGCGCGATTTGCGCTACGGCACCGTGGCCCTCAACACGTGGCCCGCGGCGGCGTACGCGCTGGGCAGCATGCCCTGGGGCGGCCATCCGTCCGCGTCGGCCCGGGACATCCAGAGCGGGCAGGGCTGGGTGCACAACACGTTCATGCTGGAGTCCATCGAGAAGGCGGTGTTGCGCGCCCCGCTCACGTCGCTGCCCTCGCCTCCGTGGGTGCCGGGTCACAAGGGCGTGGCGGCGCTGGGCCGCCGGTTGGTGGAATTCGAGCAGTCCCCATCCTGGTGGAAGGTCCCCGGTGTCGCCCTGGCCGCGCTGCGCCGGTAGGGGCAGGCGGGGAGGCGGGGATTCTGGAGGCTCGTGGTAGGTAGGAGGGACCATGGCATCCAGGTACGCGCAAGAGGGTGGGCAGTCGCTCCAGCAGGGTCAGCCGGCGGAGGCGGTGAAGAGCTTCCAGAAGGGCCTCTCCATCGACCCGAAGGACGTGGACTGTCTGATGGGCCTGGTGCGCACCCACCTGAGCACCGGCGCCGCGAAGGAGGCGGAAGGCGCCGTGACGCGCCTGCTGCAGGTGCAGCCGGACAACACGGAGGCGCAGGCGCACCTGGCCATGCTCAAGGCGCAGGCCGGAGACCCCGTGGCGCTGGTGACGCTCAAGGCGCTGGCCGCCGCGCCCACCGCCGGCTACTTCGAGCGCTTCAACCTGGGCACGCTGCTGGCCGAGCGCGGCGACCTGGAGGGCGCGAAGGCCGCCTTCGAGGCCGCGCAGGTGGTGGCGCCCCACAGCGTCTATCCGCACTTCGAGCTGGGCCGCATCGCGGTGCAGCGCAGGGACACGGCGGCGGCGGTGACGCACTTCCAGCAGGCCTCGGCGCTGGCGCCCCAGGAGGCACTGCCGCACCTGATGCTGTCGCGCGCGCACGCGGCGAACGGCGCCATCGGGGCGGCCATCGCGGCGGCCACGCGGGCGCTCGAGAACGCGCAGGGCCGCACGCGCGTGGCGGTGTTGCAGGACCTCTTCCGCCTCTACCTCCAGGCCAACAGCAAGGACTCGGCCCGCCGCACCATCCTGGAGCTGCGCGAGCTGGATCCGGCGCAGGTCCGCTACGTCCACCTGCACGGCCTGGCGAGCATGCTGGCCGGGGAGCTGGCGGAGGCGAAGGCCCTCTTCGCGGAGGCCCTCGAGCGCGCTCCGAATCAGTGGGACATCCGTCACTCGCTGGCGCAGGCGCACGAGGCGCTGGGCGAGCGCGCCGAGGCCCGCAAGCTCCTGGAGGAGACCGTGGCGGTGGTGCCCCACGAGCCCGGCCCCACCAACGACCTGGTGCGCCTGCTGATGGGAGACCAGGACCACGCGCGGGCCCGCGTGCTGCTGGAGCGGGTGCTGGAGGCGAACCCCCAGGACGCGCTCACGCACCTGAACCTGGCGCGCGCCACCCAGCCGTTCGACCGAGCGGAAGCCACCCGGCACGCCAGGCAGGCACAGTCGTTGGGCACGGCGGACGCCACCGTGAAGGACCAGGCGGCGCAGCTCCTCACGGAGCTGAGCGGCTGACGCACCCCGTCTTCCCCTGTCCCAGGCCCGTGCCTACCTTCAGGCGCGGTCCGAGAGCGGGCAGGGGGGACGCATGCGCAAGGCGGAGCAG
Organism: Corallococcus exiguus; assembly: GCF_009909105.1. NCBI lineage: Bacteria > Pseudomonadati > Myxococcota > Myxococcia > Myxococcales > Myxococcaceae > Corallococcus > Corallococcus exiguus. Next base: position 433,304 of record NZ_JAAAPK010000005.1, on the reverse strand, counting down.
GCATTGATTGAGCAGCTGGAAGCGCGCTTCCGGGAAGTGACGCGGCTGCTCTACACGACGTCCATCCCCGCGTCGGTGTTGGACGCGGAGCTGCTGCCGATGATGGCGGAGGACGTCACCTTCACCGACCCCTGGCAGAAGGGGGGCGGCAAGGAGACGTACCGCAAGGGCGCGGCGGGCTTCCACTGCATGTTCCACTTCGACTTTGACATCTTCCAGCTCAACGTCCAGCTGGAGCCGGATGGGAAGAGCGGGCGGGCCATCGTGGACGGGGTGATGAACCTCAAGCAGTTCGCGTGGCTCTACACGTACCCGCTGCGAACGCTGCTCGTGTACGACTTCACGCTCCAGCGCGGCGAGGACGGCGGTGAGGTGTTGCCGCTCATCCACGCGCATGAGGAGATGTGGAGCTTCGGCGACATGATCGCCAACGTGCCCGGAGTCGGCGCGCTCTACGACCGCTTCCGCAAGGCCTTCAGCGTGGGCTTCCTGGCGGCGTCAGCGGTGTGCGGGCGCCTCAAGCAGTCGACCTGAGAGACCGCGGACGGCAGGGCATGGGCGTCATGCCCTGACATGCCTGTCAGGGATTGCGGAGCGCGACTCCGAGTGCGGCCGTCTGTCGGCGAGTGGGCACGGGTGTTGCTCTGGGGTGCCGGCTCCACTGCCCCCGGAGGTCCCGCGTGCGTCGCTGGCTGTTGCTGCTACTCCCCATCCTTGTTGGCTGTGAGTCCGGGCTGGAGGCTGCCGGCGTACTGGATGCCACGGCGGCACGGCTCGAGGACGACCGTGTCTCCGTCGAAGTCACGCTGGCGTGCGGCCTCGTGTACGGCTTCGCGCGGTCGGAAGGCTGTGACGCGGATGGCGAGCGCGTCTGTGTCTCCGCGGCGTGGTACGCGGCCGACGACACGGCCTTCGCCCATCCGCTGCACCGGGCGGAGTCGTGCCAGACGGTCCCCGACATCATCGGCACCCAGGTGACGGTCACCACTCCGGACGCCGTGGCCCGTGACCCCGGGCTGCGCATCCTCGTCAGCGCGGATCCCCGCGTGGCGAACGTCATCATCCCCAACCCCTGAGGCCCCCATGCATCCGACCTTCATCATCGTGGCCCTCGCGGGCCTGCTGACGGCCTGCGGGCCTCGTTGGGACGCCGTGGGCGTTCGCGCCGCCTCCGCCACCCGTGACGCGGACGACCACGTCACCGTGACAGCTGTCCTGACCTGCGTGCCCGCGAACGGCTCGGAGCCCGACGGCTGTGACAAGGACGGGGAGTCCCTGTGCATTGGCCTCGTTGGGTACCCGACCCCGGAGGTCCTGCCGGAGGATCACTCCTCCCTGGGAGTCTGGCGCGTCTCCGAGTGTTTGAAACCCCAGCACTGGGAGGGGACGACCGTGGTGTTGCGCTCACCGGAGCCCGTGCCTCGTGACGTGCCCTGGACCCTGGAGCTGGGACGGACCCTCATCGGTGGAGAGGGCCCGCGCGTCTTCTTCGCGAGCCCCTGACACGCAAGTGCTTCAGGCGGGGATGCGCTTCTCCGCCTGAAGGGTGCCTGTCTTTTCAGCGCCCGAACAGCCCGCGCCGCTTCGCCGGCTGCACCTGTCCGCCCAGGCGTGACAGGCGCTGGCCCAGGATGCGGCTCATCTCCAGCGCGACGGCGGGGTTGGCCATCATCACGCCGCGGAAGTCCTCGCGGCCCACGGCGGCCAGCTCGCACGGCGTGGCGGTGACGGCGGTGGCGTTGCGTGGCTCACCCGTGAGCAGGGCCAGCTCTCCGAAGAAGCCCCCCTGCTTCACCGTGGCCACCGTCTGCCGTGAGCCGTCCTTCATCGCCACCTCGCCGGAGATGACCACGTAGAACGTCTCGCCCGCATCGCCCTGGCGGAACAGCTCCGTGCCCGCGGGCGTCTGGAGCAGCTCCGCGCCGCGCGCCACCGCCTCCAATTCGTCGTCATTCAGGGGCGCCAGGAAGTCCAGCTTGCGCAGCGTCTTCGCCAGCGTCGAAGCGAGGCCCTCGCCCAGTGGCGGCTCCGACGTGAGGAACTCCACCGCCTTCGCGACCTGCGTGCGGCGCGCCACGAGGATGACGTTGTGCCCGGCCTTCAGCTGAGTGTTGCCCTCCGGCAGCGCAGTGTGGCCCTGTGGATCCACCAGCGCGATGAAGATGCACTCGCGAGGGAAGCCCTCCATGCCGCGCACCTGCGCCACCGTCTGGCCCGCCACCCGGGCGCGGGCGGGAATGGCCAGCTCGAAGAGGAGCGCGTCGCCGCTGCTGAGCGGCAGCGACCCGGACACCTGCGGGAAGTCGATGGCGGTGGTCATCTTCGCCACCACCACGTCCGCCTCCGCCACCAGCTCCTTCACGCCCGCCAGCCGGTACGCGTCGCGGTAGTTCGTGTCCAGCATCCGCACCATCAGGCGCGCGCTGGACGTGGCGCGCACCAGCATGGCGAACGCGAGGTTCGCCGGGTCGTGCGCCAGCACCGCCGCCGCCACGTCCGCCGTCCCGATGCCCGCCGCCTCCAGCACGCGCGGGTTGGTGGCGTCACCGCACACCGTCACCACGCCCACCTCTTCGAAGAGGCGCGAGCAGATGCCCGCGTCGCGCTCGATGACCGTCACCGAGTGCTGCTCCGACACGAGCCGCGCCGCCAGCGCGCCGCCCACCCGTCCTCCCCCCGCGATGACGATCTTCATGACGCCTTGTGCTCCTTGCCTTCCGAGTTCGCGTGCCCGCCGTGCAGCACCTTCTCCAGGCCCAACATCCGCGCGTCCAGCTGCGCCAGCATCTCCTCCGCCGTCGTCTCCGGAATCAGCCCGTTGCGCCGCGCGCCCTGCAACGCCGTGCGCTCCGCGTCGATGAGCCGCCGCCGCGTGCTCAAGAGGTCCTTCGCCCCTTCGGCCAGGTGCTGCTCGCTGATGCGCCGCAGCTCCCGCTCCGCCCGGGCGATGTTCACCTGGTACTCGCTGCGCAGGTGCTCATAGGCCGCGCGCGGCAACAGGCCCTGCGAATGCAACGCCTCCAGTTCCACGTGCGCCGCGCGGCTGGCGATGAGCTTCCCGCGCTGCTCCGCCATCTCCAGCGCCACCGCGTCCTGCTGGAACAGCCCCAGCGCCTTGAGCGCGCCCGTGAGCATCAACCCCTGGCCCACCATGGACACCAACGTGACGCCGAACGCGATGGAGACAATCTGCTCGCGCGCGGGCGTATTCTCCGGAAGACCCAGCGCCAGACCGATGGACAGCGCGCCCTTGATGTTGCCCAACAGGAACACGTGCTGCCAGCGCAGCGGGATGGTCTCCGCGGGCTTGAACAGACGCAGCAGCAGGAAGGGCAGGTAGATGGCCACCGCGCGCCCCAGCACCACCGCCACCACCGCGATGCCCACGCCCGGCAGGTGTCCCTGGAGCGCCTCCGGCCGCGTGTCCAGACCGACGGAGAGAAAGAGGAACGTGTTGACGCCGAAGGTGGCGTACTCCCAGAAGGAGTGGATGGCCACCTGGCTCTGAGGCGGCACCTCCCGCCTCAGCGTCACGCCCACCGCGAGCCCCGCCACCACCGCGGAGATGGCGCCCGACAGGTGCACCTCTTCCGCCATCACGTAGGACGCCAGCGCCACCGCCGTCGTCACCATGATCTCCGCGAGCGGATCCTCCGCGCGCCGGATGATGAAGCCGCCCAGGAGTCCCAGCGCCAGGCCCACCACCGCGCCGCCCACCGACGCGAGCAGCACATGGCCGCCCAGCGACCCCAGCGAGGGCGCCATACCGCCCGCCACCACCGCCGCGATGGCCGTGTACGCCACCAGCGCGGTGCCGTCGTTGAAGAGGCTCTCCCCCTGGATGATGCCCGCCAGCCGCCCGGGCACTGGCGCACGACGGAAGGCGTAGAGGATGGACACCGTGTCCGTCACAGCGAGGATGGAGCCCAGCAGCAGCGCGGGCCCCCACGCCAGGTCCAGCATCCAGTGCAGCGCGGCGCCGGTGGCGCCAATGGCGAGCACCATCCCCAGCGTGGACAGCAGGCCAATGGGGACCGCGTTCGCGCGGATGCCATTGAGGTCCGCCATGATGCCGCCCTCGAAGAGCAGCAGCGGAAGGCATATGAGGAAGACCACCTGCGGGTTGAGCGGGGGCACTCCCGGCAGCAGGTGTGCGACGGAGATGAGAAGGCCACCAAGCACCAGCGCGACGTTGTACGGCACGCTGGCCCGCTTGGCGGCGATGGCAAGCGCGATGGCTGCCACCATTAGGCCTATTAAAATAGGTACTTCCAGCAGCACGGCGACTCCACTGGGGCCAGGAAGGGGCGCGAAGCTTTCCAGATTCGCGTGGACCGTGCACGGGCACCGTCCGCTTTTCGTCTCCGGGCCCCGAGGCCCCGCCCGCCTGCCGCCCGCCGGAAGTGCGCCCTGGCGGCGAGACGTCCGCGTGGTACAGCAAGCACCCAGATGAAATCCGGCTCGCTGGACACCCTGGTCCTCTCCGTCACGGCCCTGCGCAAGACCTACGGCGCCCACACGGCCGTGGACGGCATCTCCTTCCACGTGCGCCGCCGCGAAATCGTGGGGCTCCTGGGACCCAACGGCGCGGGCAAGAGCACCACCATCAACATGCTCCTGGGCGTGCTCCAGCCCACCTCCGGCACCATCGCCATCGAAGGCACCGACCTGGAGACCCAGCGGGTGAAGGCCCTGTCCCGCACCAACTTCGCCGCCGTCTACTCGCCCCTGCCCGGCAACCTCACCGTGGCCCAGAACCTGCGCGTCTTCGGCCTCATCTACGGCGTGAAGGGGCTGTCCGCCCGCATCGAGACGCTGCTGGAGGAGTACGACCTGAAGCGCTTCCGAGACACCAAGTGCGGCGTGCTGTCCTCCGGCGAGCAGACCCGTGTGTCATTGGCCAAGGCCATGCTCAACGAGCCCCGCCTGCTGCTGCTGGACGAACCCACCGCGTCGCTGGATCCGGCCACGGCGCTGGACATCCGCACCCGCATCCGTGACTTCGCCGCGAAGGGCAACAGCGGCGTGCTGTGGACGTCCCACAACATGTACGAGGTGGAGTCCGTCTGCGACCGCGTCCTCTTCCTGGCGCGCGGCCGGGTGCTGCTGGAGGGCGACCCGAAGACGCTGCCCCGCGAGCACGGCAAGGCGTCACTGGAGGAGTTGTTCATCGCCGTGGCCAACGAGCCGCTGGCGCTGGAGAGGCACGAAGCGCCATGAACCTGAACCACGTCGCGGGCATCGCGCTGCGCCAGTTCTATCTCTACAAGGGCAACCTCGCGCGAGTGGTGCCGCTGTTCGCCTGGGTGGCCGTGGACATGGTGCTGTGGGGCTTCATGACCCGGTACCTCAACCAGGTCACGTCCTCCGGCTACGACTTCGTGCCGGCGCTGCTGGGCGCGGTGCTGCTCTGGGACTTCTTCGCGCGCGTGATGCAGGGTTTGACGACGGGCTTCTTCGAGGACGTCTGGTCGCGCAACTTCCTCAACGTCTTCGCCACGCCGCTCACGCTGCCGGAGTACGTGGGTGGCCTGGTGCTGACGAGCATCGTGACCAGCGCCATTGGCCTCGTCGTCATGCTGCTGTTGTCCACCACGGTGTTCGGCCTGTCCTTCGCCGCCTACGGGGCAATGTTCATCCCCTTCGTGATGGTGCTGTTCCTCTTCGGCATCGCGCTGGGAATCCTCAGCAGCGCGATGGTCTTGAGGTTGGGCCCCGCGTCCGAGTGGTTCGTCTGGCCCATCCCCAGCCTGCTGTCCCCGTTCGTGGGCGTCTTCTACCCGCTGTCCACTCTGCCGGAGTGGATGCAGTGGGTGGCGAAGCTGCTGCCCCCGTCCTACGTCTTCGAGGGCGTGCGCACGCTGGTGGCTGGCGGCGAGTTCTCCGGCGCCACGCTCGGGTGGGGCTTCGCGCTGGCGCTCCTGGACATCGTGCTGGCGGGCTGGGTGTTCCAGCGGGTCTACCGCTACGCGGTGCGCACGGGCCTGCTGGCCCGCTACAGCGCGGAGAGCGTGAGCTAACGCCGGACGCGCAGGAGCAGGTCCTTCTTCGGACCGCACTCGCCCCGGCCGTCGCAGTTGCTGGTGGTGACGTACAGGTGGCCGTCCGGCCCCATCAGCACGTCGCGCAGGCGGCCCCAGGTGTCGCGCAGGTACACCTCGTGTTTCGTCACGCGCCGGGGCTCCTGTGAATCGAACTCCACCCGGTGCAGGTGCTTGGACTTCAGCGTGCCCACGAGCAGCGACCCCTTCCACTCCGGAATCGCGCTGCCCGTGTAGACGGCTGCGCCGCCTGGGGGCGCGGCGTCATCGAAGGTGAGCGACGGGGTGATGCGCCCGCTCTGCGTCTCGCACGAATAGATGCCGGGCCAGCCCAGGTTGTCGCCCGCCTTCACCACGTTCACCTCGTCGTGGCCGAAGCGCAGCGTCTCACCACTGGGGCCATGGTCGGTGAGGTACAGCGTGGTGGCGTCCTTCCAGTCAAAGCCTTGCGTGTTGCGCACGCCCAGCAGGAACGTGGGCGAATTGGGAAAGGGATTGTCCTGGGGCACCGCGCCGTCCGGCGTCAGGCGCAGCAGCTTGCCCGCGGGGCTGGCCACGTCCTGCGACAGGTCCGGGTCTCGGGAGTCGCCCGTGCCCACGTACAGCATGCCGTCCGGCCCGAAGCGCAGCCGCCCGCCGTCGTGATACTTCGCGGACGGGATGTCGCCGAAGATGACGCGCTCGAAGGTCGCGCTCGTGCTGTCCGGTGACAGCGTCCAGCGCTCCACGCGGTTCTGCGCCTTCCCGTCCGCCTGGGTGGTGACGTACAGGTAGAACCAACGGTTCGTCGCGAAGTCCGGATGCGCGGCGATGCCCAGCAGGCCGCCCTCGCCGTTCGCCGTCAGGGGCAGCGTGGCCACGGCCCCGGGCTGCAGCTGCCCTCCGCGCAACAGCCGCACGCGGCCCGGCCGCTCGGTGATCAGCGCGTCCCCGTCCTGGCCCGGCAGGAAGGCCACGCCCCAGGGGACCTCCAGCCCCTCCGCCACCACGTCCACGGTGACGGGCACGCTGCCGTCCTGGCCCCAGTCGTCCTCCATCAGGATGCAGTCCGCGGCGGAGGCCGTCCCCTGCGCCTGGCTCCTGCGGCAGGCGGAGGCGGATGCGGTGAGCACCACGAGGGCGGACAGGAGCAGGCGTCGGGAGCGCATGGCGACAATCTAGCGTTGGTGAACGCGGCCTACCGACCTGGAAGGGGGGCAGCCGAGCGCATTCGGGACTGGAAGACGGTGCGGGGTGGCGTTGTCGCGGCCCCTGTCGTGGGCACCTTGCTCGGGCGGGTTCAACGACACCAATGCCCAGCGGGAGGTAGTTCCATGGCGCGCATCGCATTCATCGTGGCGAACGACTTCGAGGACTCCGAGTTTCAGGTGCCCTTCGACACGCTCAAGCAGGCGGGCCACGAGCCCGTCGTCATCGGCGTGGAGGCCGGCAAGACGCTCAAGGGGAAGAAGGGCGCGGAAATCCGCACGGAGAAGGCGGTGAAGGAGGTGAAGGCCGCGGACTTCGCCGCGCTGGTGATTCCCGGCGGCTACTCGCCGGACCACCTGCGCATGGACATCGCCATGGTCGGCTTCGTGCGCGACTTCTTCAAGGCGGACAAGACCATCGCCGCCGTGTGCCACGCGCCGTGGATGCTGGTGGAGGCGGACATCGCGGACGAGCGCACCGTCACCTCGTTCCCCTCCATCAAGACGGACCTCATCAACGCCGGCGCGCGCTGGGTGGACCGCCAGGTGGTGGAGGACGGCAACCTCATCACGTCCCGCAAGCCGGATGACCTGGAGGCCTTCTGCGCCGCCGTGCTGCGTCAGCTGAAGGACGGCATCGCCCCACGTCTGGAGTCGCCCCTGGCCCCGCAAGCCACCGCGGACCGCGCACCCCCAGTGCACTGAGCCGCCAACAGGGCGAAACATGGTCCAACAGGACCCAGCCCCCCAGGGTGCTTCACGCGCTCTGGGGGGTTCTACGTGCCGCGCGGAGGATCGGATTTTCCCCCCGGGGAGAGGCCTGCCTGCCCCTGTTTCAGAGGGAAAATGTTGAGGGGACAACCCCGCATCCCCTCGACGCATTGCACTGTCGGACGCATGCGCCGGTTTTTTGCTGCGCTGGCATTGTTCCGTTGTCTTTGGTTCTTCGATACAAGACACTCAGACGTTTGTACGGGGTTCCATCAACCCCAGGGGAGTCATAAAATCCCTGAATTTTACAGCTGAGTTGCCATTATACAGTGTTGTTGCTTAGTATTCCGCCAGTAGGGCCCCCTTGACGGACCGCGACATCACTGACGGTCACTGTGGACTCCGCATGAATCCGGCTCCCCGAAACGTGGTGTCCCAGCCCCGTCAGGTTGTCCGGGCGGTGTTGAACGAAGCGCTGGAGAGCAAGCTGGGCGGTGAGGTGGTGGTGAAGTCCACCACGGTCTCCGGACGCATCTTCGTGGTGGAGCGCAAGGTGGCGTGGACGGTGCTCACGGGCCCGGGCGCGCGCAGCTTCTCCACGGCGCTCATCGACGCGAAGCTGGTGAGCCGCGAGGACGTCGAGCAGGTGATGGCGGAGTGCCGCAAGAGTGGCGGCAACTTCTGCGAGACGCTGGTGGCGTGGGGCCTGGTGCCGCGCGACACGCTGCGCGACGTGCTGTGCCGCCACCTGGCGGTGCAGTTGGAGACGCTCTGCGGACTGACGGAGGCGCAGGCCCTCTTCGTGCCGCAGCCGCGCTCCTACTCCAGCCAGCTGACGTTCGACCTGGCGGAGCTCACGGCCGAATCCCCGCAGTCGCAGTCCCCCCTGGGTCCCCCCGTCCTACTGGAAGGTGAAGTCATGGCGAACGTGAAGCAGGCGCTGGAAGAGGCGATGAAGATTGAAGGGGCGTTCGCGGTCTGTCTCGCGGATGCCAACAGCGGGATGACATTGGGAAGTGTCGGATCCGCGGGGTTCAACGTCGAGGCGGCGGCGGCGGGCAACACGGAGGTGATGCGCGCCAAGCTGAAGACGATGAAGGCCCTGGGCATCAAGGACCGCATCGAGGACATGCTCATCACCCTGGGCGAGCAGTACCACATCATCCGTCCGCTCGCGGCCCGCGAAGGACTGTTCCTCTACATCGCGCTGCACCGCGCGAACGCGAACCTGGCGATGGCGCGCTTCCGCATGGCGGAAGTGGAGAAGAACATCCAGATTTGAGGCTTCACCTTGATGACACCCCCCATGCCGCCCGTTTCCCTCCTGGAGGGAAGCGGGCGGAGGCGTTTCGAGGGGTCAGTGCTCGCCCGCGCGCTTCTCACCGGCTTCCACGCGCAGGGACAGGCGGTTGCCGCGCGGAGGCAGCGGGCAGGTGGCGAAGCGAGAGAAGGCGCACGGCGGATTGTAGGCGCGGTTGAAGTCCAGCACGACGCGCCCGTCCTTGTCCGGCAGCGGCGCTTCGAGGAAGCGGCCGGCGCCGTAGGTGGTGTCGCGGTTCGTCTCGTCGCCAAAGACGATGAACAGCTCGTCCGAGCCCTCTTCCCCCACGGGCGTCAGGCGGTACTCCTTGCCCGCCACCTTGAAGACGAGCGTGCCGGCGGACTTCATCTCCTCCGCGTACCCCAGCACCGTGGGCACGCTGAGCATGCGCGGCTTGTCGTCCGGCACCAGCCGCGCCTCCACCTTCCAGTCCGCGCTGGCCGGATACAGCGGGATGCCGTGGAACTGCTTGCGCGTCGCCGCCTCCGAATCCTTCATCCGCACGCCCAGCCTGTCCTTCCGGCGGATGATCTGGAAGTTCACGGTGCCCAGCCGCACCACGTCCGGCGCTTCCTTCTCGTCTGTCTTCAGCGCGCCGCCGGTGAAGGGTTTGCCCTCCAGCGTGAAGGCCACACCCGGCGCGGGCTGGAAGCTCACGGTGTCACCCTTGCGCACGAAGGTCCCCGCCCTGGCCGGCGCCGACGAGGGCAGTGGCACCGCGCTGTCGGGAGCGGAGCCGGCCGTCTGTTCGCCCTCCTTCAACCAGGTGAGCCCCACCAGCGTCAGCCATCCGTCTGGCGATTGCAGGCGTTGCAGCCGTTCGGCGTGCCACGCCTGGGTGGCGGCGGCGACGTCCTCCGCGGGGGCCTTCTTCTCCGCCTGCGCGGCGGGTTTCGGGAGCGGCTTCGTCGCGGGCGGCGAGGCCTGTAATGCCAGGGACAGGACCAGGGCGAGGGTGCTCATGCGGATGGGCCTCGAAGGGCGGGAGGGGCAGGGGCGCTGGGGCCAATGTCTAACAGGTGCCCGTCCCGGTTGCGCGCGGTCCTCCCGCCGTGCAAAGGCTTGAGAAACCTTCCATGAACCTGGACCTCCATCCCGCGCCCCCGGCCAGTGCCCTGCGCAAGCTCGCGCTGGGGACGTGGCGCGCGCCCCGCGACCCCACGGCCTACGCGGCGCTGGAGGTCCGCATGGAGCCGGCGCTCGCGTTCATGGCCACGCACCGCACGCTCACCGGCCGCCGCCTGACGGTGACGCACCTGGTGGCGAAGGCCGCGGCGGACGCGCTGCGCCGCTACCCGGAGGCCAACGTCGTGCTGCGCGGCCAGCGCCCGTGGCTGCGCGAGGACGTGGGCGTCTGCGTGCTGGTGGTGCAGCCGGCGAGCGGCGCGTCGCGCGTGGACCTGACCACCGCCACCGTGCACCGCGCGGACCAGAAGTCGCTGGAGGCGCTGGCGGACGCCATGGAGTCGCGAGTGTCGCGGGTCCGCGCGCGTGAGGACGTGGAGATTGAGCGGGGCAAGCGCCGCTCGTCGCTGTTGCCCGGCTGGCTGATGGGCCCCGCGCTGCGGCTGTTGTCCTTCGTCTGGTACGGCCTGAACGTGAACCTGCGCCGCGTGGGCATGCCGTTCGACCCGTTCGGCTCCGTGGCGGTGACGAACCTGGGCTCGCTGGGGCTGGAGCGGGGCTTCGTCGCGATGGTGCCCTACACCCGCGTGCCGCTCCTGCTGGCGCCCGGGCTGGTGCGGGACGTGCCCGTGGTGCAGGACGGGACGCTGGTGCCCGGCAAGGCCATGACGCTCACCTGCACCTGGGACGCGCGCCTCATCGACGTGGACCTGGCCGCGCGGGTGCTCCGGCACATCGGTGGCGCGCTGGAGGATCCCCGGGGGTGGGATGCACCGGGGACCGAAGCGCGGTAGAACAGGGGCGTCATCCGGAGGTCGGCACCATGTCCGTGGATCCCTTTCGTCGCGTCGGTTCGTCCCGTCCCGTGGGACGGGTGCTGAGCGGCCAGGACCGCTTCGAGAAGGAAGCCCTGGAAGGTCCTCCCGAGGGCCACCTCGCCATGGACCGCCGCCAGCGCATGGCCGGCGGCCCGCTGCCGGTGAACGGCGAGAGCCCCTTCGCCGCGAAGATGCGCAAGCTGGCCGCGTCGAACCCGGACGGCAAGGAAGACTGACGCGGTCCTTCCTCGCCGGGCCGCTCAGACCTGCCCGGCGCCGCCGTCCACGAAGAGCTCCGCGCCGTTGACGAAGCTGCTGTCGTCCGACGCGAGGAACAGCGCCGCCTTCGCCACCTCGTCCGGCTGCCCCATGCGTCCCAGCGGGATGAGGCTGGTGAGGTACTCCTTGATCTGCTTCGCCCCCGCCGCGTCGGCCGCCAGCCCGTTGAGTCCCGGCGTGTCGATGGGCCCGGGGCTGAGCGTGTTCACCCGGATGCGCCGCCCCTTCAGGTCCGTTGCCCAGGTGCGCGCGAACGAGCGGACCGCCGCCTTCGTCGCCGCGTAGACGCTGAACGCCGCCGAGCCGTCCGAGCCCGCGGTGGAGCCCGTCAGGATGACGGAGCCGCCGTCCTTCAACAGGGGCAGCGCCTTCTGCACCGAGAACAGCGTGCCCTTCACGTTGACGTTGAACGTCTGGTCGAAGTGCGCCTCCGTGATGGAGCCCAGCGCCGCGAACTCGCCGCCGCCCGCGTTGGCGAACACCACGTCCAGGTGCCCCGCCTCCTCCTTCACCCGCGCGTAGAGCCGGTCCAGGTCCGCCATCACGGACACGTCCCCGCGCACTCCCACCGCGCCGTGGCCAATCTCCTGCACCGCCCGGTCCACCTCCGCCTGCCGGCGGCCGGTGAGGAACACCTTCGCTCCCTCCTGCGCGAAGCGCTTCGCGGACGCGAAGCCGATGCCCGTGGTTCCACCCGTGACGACTGCCACCTTCCCGTCGAGCCTGCCCATCGTCCCACTCCTTGGTTATGGACTTTGTGGTCCATATCTAAGAATGGTGGACCGAACGGTCAATAACTTTTATTTTCCGGGCATGGCTCGGCCTCGGACATTCGATGAAGCGCAGGTGCTGCGGGCGGTGCGCGACCAGTTCTGGAACAAGGGCTACGCGGCGACGTCCATGGACGACCTGATGCGGGCCACGGGGCTGGGGAAGGGCAGCCTCTACGGAGCCTTCGGCGACAAGCATCAGCTCTTCCTGAAGGTGTTCGACACGTACTGCGTGAGCTCCGTGGAGTCGGTGAAGAAGACGCTGGAGGGGCCGGACGCAGGAGCGCTGGAGCGGCTGCGCCAGTACATGCTGGGCGTGGCCACCGCGTCCGCGGCGCCCGCGAACCGGCGAGGGTGTCTGCTGGCGCGAGGCACGTCGGAGCTGGCGGCGCAGGACGCGCACGTGGCGGACCGGGCACTGGAGACCTTCCGGGGGCTGGAGGCCGCGTTCGTTCGCTGCCTGGAGCAGGCCCGGGCACATGGGGACCTTGCCGCCCACGCTGACTCACAGAGGTTGGGTGCCATGCTGCTCGCGGTCTTCCGGGGGCTGGAGGCCGTGGGCAAGGCGGGCATGGACGAGGCCAGCCTGCGCGGCATGGTGGAGACGGCGTTCGAACATCTGCCCGCCCCGGTGAAGCGCCGCCGCTAGAGCCGTCCCCTCTTCCGGTGACCCCCGCGTTCAGGCTAGGCACAGAGGCCTGAACGCGGGTGCGAGCGGTCACTCACCGGGATTGGGGGCATTGATGCGGAAGGCACATGCGGTGGCGGCGTCGATGGTGGCGCTGATGCTGGGGCAGACGGGCTGCTATCGGACGAGCATCGTCACGAACCTGCGGCCGGAGCCCAAGGTCCACCAGGACCGGCAGTGGTTCACGGCGGTGGGCCTGTTGCCCGTGTCGAGTCCCCCTGGCAGCGAATGCAAGAACGGCATCGCGTGGGCGCAGAGCCGCGCGACCCCCAGCGACTTCCTCATCCAGGCGGGCCTGGCGGTGGCGGGCGCGTTCATCGGGTCGGCGGTGTGCGCTGGCGGCAACCGGACCGAAGAGGAACAGGCCAACTGCGCCGCGATTGGCCTGCTGGTGCCCACGCTCCTGGTGGGCTCGCGCACCGTTGCCTACGCCTGCGCTTCGGAGTCCCAGAACGTCAATCCGCGGCAGGACCTGGGCCAGGAGACGCCGGCCCGCGTGCCGGACTCCGTGAACGCACCGGAGGAGGGTGAGGTCCCGGTGCTCGACGCCCCGACTCCGCCGCCGCTGCCGCCGCCCGGCTCCGTGCCGGATTCGAGCCCCGGACTCTGAAATACATCCGGACGCGGCGCGCGAAGGTGTCCGCGCCGCGCCCGGAGGTGTCTGTCTATTCGCCGCGCCGCTTGGAGCGCGTCCGGGCCCAGCCCGCGTTGGACTGGTTGCGCTGCACCCGCTTGTGCTCGCGCTGCGCGGTGGCGTCCGTCTGGCGGTGCTGGAAGGCCTGCTCGCGCAGGAGCTTCGCGAAGTTCGCGCGCCGCTCCTCGGGGATCGTGCCGTTCTCCACCGCCGCCCTCACCGCGCAGCCCGGTTCACCCTGGTGGCCGCAGTCGCTGAAGCGGCAGCCGGTGGCCAGCGCGAGGAGGTCCGCGAAGGCGTTGGCCAGGCCCTCCTCGTCGTCCCCCCACAGGCCCAGCTCGCGCATGCCGGGCCCGTCGATGATGAGGCCGCCGTGCTCCAGCACGAACAGCTCACGGTGCGTGGTGGTGTGCCGGCCCTTGTCGTCCTCTGGCCGCACGGGCTGGGTGACGAGTCGCGCGGCGTCCAGCAGCCGGTTGGCGAGCGTGGACTTGCCCACGCCGGACGAGCCCAACAGCACGCCAGTCCTGCTGGGAGGAAGCCGTGCGCGCACGTCCTCCACGCCCATGCCCGTCCTCGCGCTCACCGCGAGCACGTCCACGCCGGGGGCCAGGGCCTCCACCTCCAGGACGCGCCCGGCCGCGTTGTCCGCGAGGTCCGCCTTGCTGAGGAGCACGACGGGCGTGGCGCCGCTGTTCCAGGCCACCGTGAGGGACCGCTCGATGCGGCGGGGGTTGAAGTTGCCGTCCAACCCCACGACGAGGAACACCACGTCCACGTTGGCGGCGATGAGCTGGCCGTCGTGTTCGCTGCCCGCCTCGCGCCGCTTCAGGAGGCTGCGGCGGGGCAGCACGGAGTGCATCAGCGCCTCTCCGTCACCGGACGCGGGCGGTTGCAGGAGGACCCAGTCGCCCACGGTGGGCAGGGCCTCCGGGCCCTGGGCCTGATGGAGGAGGCGTCCGGAGGTGCGCGCGAGGAAGGCCGCGCCGGCGGTCTGCACGGTGAGCAGTCCCCGCTGCTGGCGCACGACGCGCCCGGGGACGAGGGAGGAAGACGACTGCAAGACGGTGTTGGACAGCGCGAGGTCGAGGTCGGGACCCCAGCCGAGGATTTCAAGTGACACTTGGGGAACTCCGGGCAGAGCGATGCCTGGGGCGCGGGGAGAGGACTCCGGGGCGCCGGGCGTGAAGGAAGCGGGGCTCGCGCTGCGACGGACGACGGTGATGCGACCGGCTCAGCGGATGGGCGCCCGCGTGGCGGACAGGGCCGCGACGACGACAAGGGGCGGAGTCATCAGGACAGGTCTCCTCAGGGTGCGTGGAACCACCGGCGGTCATCGCCGTTCCGTGCGGGACCCTAACAATTCCTGTCGGCCGCTGGCCACCCCCGTGCGTTTTCCCCCTTGAACCTCACGCGACGTGAGGTTGTACCCATGACATCCAGTCACGCGAAGACCGTGGCTGGAAAGGGGTGAGGCATGCAGCACACGGAGCTGAAGGTCGGGGAGCTGGCCCGGCGCACGGGGCTGTCCATCCGCGCGCTGCACCACTACGACGAGATTGGGTTGCTCAAGCCCTCGGCGCACACGGCGTCGGGGCATCGGCTCTACACGGCGGAGGACATTGCCCGCCTGAGTCACATCCTGTCGCTCAAGCAGCTCGGGTTCTCGCTGGAGGAGATTGCCGAGACGCTGGGCCGGGCGGACTTCTCCGCCCTGCGCGTGGTGGAGCTGCGGCTCCAGCGGGCCCGGGAGCAGTTGGCGGAACAGCGTCAGCTCTGCGACCGCCTGGATTCCCTCGCACGGCAGCTGCGCGCGGCGGAGCCCGTCTCCGCCGACGACTTCCTACAGACCATCGAGGCCATGACCATGTTCGAGAAGTACTACACCCCGGAGCAGTTGAAGGAGCTGGAGGCCCGTCGCCAGGCGATGGGTGACGACGCCATCAAGCAGGTGGAGGCCGAGTGGCCCCGCCTCATCGCGAGCATGCGCGAACAGATGGAGCAGGGCGCCGACCCCGCGTCCGAGCCGGTGCGAGCCCTGGCCACGCGCTGGCGCGAGCTCGTCCGCGCCTTCACGGGCGGCAACCCCGGCATGGAGAAGTCGCTCCAGACGATGCACCAGCAGGAGCCGCGGATGGCCCAGCGTCAGGGCCGCGACCCGAAGCTCATGGAGTACGTGGGCCGGGCCATGGCCTGTCTGGACGCGCCGAAGTAAAGCCAGACACGGCGACGGCCGCCAGCGAAGGGCTGGCGGCCGTGGCTGTCATGCAAATGCAGCTCGCTGAAGGCTACTGGCCGCCAATGGTGCCATTGGAGCCACCGGTGCCGGTGCCGCCCACGCCACCCATGGTGCCGCCGGAGCCGCTGGTGCCGGTGCCTCCGACGCCGCCCGTGCCAGTCGTGCCGCTGGTGCCGCCCGTACCGGTGCCGCCCGGGTTGATGACGGTCGAGCCGTTGGACTCGTTGCCGGGCTCGGTGGCGCCGGTGGTGCCGGTGCCCGTGCCGCCAATGGTGCCGGTGCTGCCGGAGCCACCAATGGTGCCGTTGCTACCGGAGCTGCCGACGCCGGTGGTGCTGGTGCCCGCGCCGCCGTAGGTGCCGGTGCTCGTCGAGGGCGGCGTGTACGTGCCGGTGGACGGAGCGGTGCTCCCGGTGCCGTAGGTGTCCGTGCTGGAGCCGGTGGTGCCGGTGCCCGTGCCGATGCCACTGGTCCCGGTGCCGCCGGTGCCGGAAGTGCTACCTCCCGTGGTGCCGGTGCCAGTGGTGCCCGGAGTCGGGTTCACGCCGGTGCCAGAGCCACCCGTGCCGGTGGCGGTGTTGCCCGTCTGCACGCCCGTGGAGTTGTTGGTGCCGGGCGTGACCGTGCCCGACGAGCCAGCGGTGCCCGTCTGCCCGCTGTTGATCATCTCCGGCGAAGCGCCCGACGAGCCGGGGGTCGTCCCGGGGCTCGAACCGTCGCCTACCTGCTGGGCGAGCGCGCTGGTGGAGAGCAAGAAGCTGAAGGCCAGTGCCGCGGTGCCAATGGAGCGTCGCATGTCAGGAATCCTTTCCCCTCGCTTGAGGCGTAAAGGTGTGTGCTTCACCGGACAGGGCAACCCGTCAGGACCAGTCAGCACATGGCAGGCCGCCAGCTCGCAGGTCATTCATGGGACAGAGCACGCGGGACAGGGCTTGCACGCACGCGCGCCCGACACAGTGAAACAGGCGGGGACGGCATACCCCCGGGTGTCCAACACCCGCGCTTCCGTGTCGCGGCGAGAAGTCTTTGCCCCGTTTCTGTGCTGTCCTCCGGTCCCGGGAGGAGCGTGCGTGAGCGGACGGGAAGGGCATCTGGCGGCGGGCCGCAAGAGCGCGCGCCTCGCGCGGAGCGTGGGCGCCCGTGCATGGCCGCTCACGCTCGTCATCGCCGCGGGCCTGGGCCTGCTGCTCTACGTCTCCACCACCAGCCTTCCGTACCTCATCGCCTCACCCGCCGGAGACGCGCACCTGGGCGCACTCAATGACTGTCTGGCGCGGCAGCTCGAAGGGGTCACGCGGCTGGGCTGGGCCGTGGCGCCAGATGCGTCGCGCGCGGCCGTGTTCGGGCCCCGCGTCGTCGCGGTCTGCGGCGACGATGGCTCGCACTCGCGCTTGGAGATCCCCGGCACCACCGCGCTCGCCTTCGACGGCGCACGCCGTCTGTGGGCCGCCGCCGGAGGTCACCTGCTGCGGGAGCGGGACGGCGCACTGCTGCCGGTGGGCGACATCACTCCACCGGAATGGCTGATCGGCCACGCGGGCGGAGTCCTCGCGCTGGATGCCACCGGGCAGCTCGTCTCCGTGGCGCCGGACGGCAAGGTGCTGGGCCAGGCGCAGGTGCCGGGTCCAGGAGGCCGTCTGTCCATCGGTCCTGGCGGCGTGCTCGCGGCGGTGGAGTGGGGCGGCGGCGTCATCGTCTACGACGCGCGCACCCTGGAACTGGTGCGGGCGGAAGCCCCGTGCGCCGTGGAGTTCCTGTGGTGGCTCGACACCGCGGATCAGGTCCTGCTGGCCTGTGGCGCCACTGCTTCCCCGGACGCATCGGGGCCGGGCTCGCTACGGTTCGATGTCCGCACGGGGGCACGCGAAGTGATGCCCGCACGCACTCGCACGCCTGCCCGAAGGCTCTCGGGGCGGGCGTTGTATGTGCAGGGGTGCGATGGCTTCCCGTGCACCGCCTCGCCTCCCTGAAACTGTTATGGGGAGGTTTCTCCTCGGGCCCGCGACTGTGACCCGGGGCTTTCGGGGTTGGTGGGGCTCAGGCCCAGGCACGGCGTTCAGTGCCTGACACCTGGGGCCATTCCGCCCCAGCTTTACATTCGACAAACCCGCGAACTCATTGGACGTTCCTGGGATCGCGGGCCGGTTTCGCAGTACCGGTCGCAACGCTTCCGCCGATCAGGGGTTTCATTCGTGGACGACACCAAGGCTTCCAGCTCCTCCGCTCCCCGCAAGCGCGCCAACGGCCGAAAGACAGCCGCCACCGCCGCAAGCCAGGACGCTGGCCCGCCACGCGCCCGCTCGCAGGGCAACGTCGCGGCCAACCGGCTGAGCAACGTGGAGGCGACGCGTGCCGAGCCCGCGACCGCCCGCCGTGCTCCCTCGCGAAGCCGCAACGGCAACAGCCGCCCGGCCGCTGATGACGGCCTGCGCCCCGGTGGCCCTCCTCCGCTCCAGCAGTTGCTGGCGGCGCTCCGGGCCGTGCAGGGCGGTGACTTCTCCGTGCGGCTGCCGTCGGGCGCGCAGGACGTGGTCATGGATGAGATTGCCCGCGCGTTCAACGCGGTGGTGACGCTCAACTCCACGCTCACCCACGAGATCGTCCGCGTGGAGCGCGTCGTCGGCCGCGAAGGTCGCATGGGCGAGCGCGTGAACCTGGGCGACGTGCGCGGCGACTGGGCCACCAGCGTCCAGTCCATCAACGCCCTTATCGGCGACCTGGTGCAGCCCACCACGGAAGTCGCCCGCGTGCTGGTGGCGGTCGCCGAAGGCGACCTCACCCAGAAGATGGCGCTGGAGATCGACGGCCAGCCCGTGAAGGGCGAGTTCCTCCGCATCGGCACCACCGTGAACGCGATGGTGGATCAGCTCAACAGCTTCGCCGCCGAAGTGACGCGCGTCGCGAAGGAAGTCGGTACGGAAGGAAAGCTGGGCGGCCAGGCCGACGTGAAGGGCGTGTCCGGCGTGTGGAAGGACCTCACGGACAACGTGAACGTCCTCGCCGGCAACCTCACCGCGCAGGTGCGAAACATCGCGGAAGTGACGACGGCGGTGGCCCGCGGCGACCTGTCCCGGAAGATCACCGTGGACGTGAAGGGCGAAGTCCTCGAGCTGAAGAGCACCATCAACACGATGGTGGACCAGCTCAACAGCTTCGCCTCCGAAGTCACGCGCGTCGCGCGCGAAGTGGGTACGGAAGGAAAGCTGGGCGGTCAGGCCGCGGTGTCCGGCGTGTCCGGCACGTGGAAGGACCTCACGGACAACGTGAACTTCATGGCGTCCAACCTCACGACGCAGGTGCGCGGCATCGTGAAGGTGGTGACGGCGGTCGCCAACGGTGACCTCACCCAGAAGCTGATGGTGCCGTCGCAGGGTGAAATCGCCGCGCTGGGTGCCACGCTGAACAACATGACGGACACGCTCAACGTGTTCGCGCAGCAGGTGACCAGCGTCGCGCGCACGGTGGGCGTGGAGGGCAAGCTGGGCGCCCAGGCCCAGGTGCCCGGCGCCGCGGGGACGTGGAAGGACCTCACGGACAACGTGAACCTGATGGCGTCCAACCTCACCAGCCAGGTGCGCAACATCGCGGAGGTCTCCACCGCCGTCGCCAATGGCGACCTGTCCCGGAAGATCACCGTGGACGTGAAGGGCGAGGTGCTGGAGCTCAAGAGCACCATCAACACGATGGTGGACCAACTCCGCGCGTTCGCCGCGGAAGTGACCCGCGTCGCGAAGGAAGTGGGTACGGACGGCAAGCTGGGCGGTCAGGCCGCGGTGCCCGGAGTCGGCGGCACGTGGAAGGACCTCACGGACAACGTGAACAGCATGGCCTCCAACCTCACCACCCAGGTGCGCAACATCGCCCTGGTGACGACGGCGGTGGCCACCGGTGACCTGTCCAAGAAGATCACCGTCGACGCGCGCGGCGAAATCCTGGAGCTGAAGAACACCATCAACACGATGGTGGACCAGCTGAACAGCTTCGCCTCCGAAGTGACCCGCGTGGCCCGCGAGGTGGGCACGCACGGCAAGCTGGGTGGTCAGGCGGAAGTGAAGGGCGTGTCCGGTACGTGGAAGGACCTCACGGACAACGTGAACTTCATGGCGTCCAACCTCACCACCCAGGTGCGAGGCATCGCCAAGGTGGTGACCGCGGTCGCGAATGGCGACCTCACCCAGCGCCTGAAGATGGAGGCCAAGGGCGAGGTGGCGGAGCTCGCGGACACCATCAACGCCATGACCCAGACGCTCTCCATCTTCGCGCAGCAGGTGACGGACGTCGCGCGCACGGTGGGCGTGGAAGGCAAGCTGGGCGCCCAGGCCGTGGTGCCGGGCGTGGCGGGCACGTGGAAGGACCTCACCAACAACGTGAACCTGTTGGCGAACAACCTCACTGATCAAGTCCGTAACATCGCGGAGGTGACGACGGCGGTCGCGAAGGGCGACCTGTCCCGGAAGATCACCGTCGACGCGAAGGGTGAGGTGCTGGAGCTCAAGAGCACCATCAACACGATGGTGGACCAGCTCCGCGCGTTCGCCTCGGAAGTGACGCGCGTCGCGAAGGAAGTGGGCACGGACGGCAAGCTGGGTGGTCAGGCCGACGTGAAGGGCGTGTCCGGCGTGTGGAAGGACCTCACGGACAACGTGAACAGCATGGCCTTCAACCTCACCACCCAGGTGCGCGGCATCGTCAAGGTGGTGACGGCGGTCGCCGACGGCGACCTGTCCCAGAAGCTGGTGATGGAGGCCAAGGGTGAAATCGCCGCGCTCGCGGACACCATCAACGCCATGACCCAGACGCTGTCCGTCTTCGCGCAGCAGGTGACGGACGTCGCGCGCACGGTGGGCGTGGAAGGCAAGCTGGGCGCCCAGGCGGAGGTGCCGGGTGTCGCCGGTACTTGGAAGGACCTCACGAACAACGTGAACCTGCTGGCCAACAACCTCACGGCCCAGGTGCGAAACATCGCGGAGGTGACGACGGCGGTCGCGAACGGCGACCTGTCCAAGAAGATCACCGTGGACGCGAAGGGTGAGGTGCTGGAGCTCAAGAGCACCATCAACACGATGGTGGACCAGCTCCGCGCGTTCGCCGCGGAAGTGACGCGCGTCGCGAAGGAAGTCGGTACGGAGGGCAAGCTGGGCGGCCAGGCCGACGTGAAGGGCGTGTCCGGCGTGTGGAAGGACCTCACGGACAACGTGAACGTCCTCGCCGGCAACCTCACGGACCAGGTGCGCAACATCGCCAAGGTGACCACGGCGGTGGCCAACGGCGACCTGTCCCAGAAGATCACCGTGAGCGTGAAGGGCGAGGTGCTGGAGCTGAAGAACACCATCAACACGATGGTGGACCAGCTCCGCGCGTTCGCTTCGGAAGTCACGCGCGTCGGTAAGGAAGTGGGTACGGAGGGCAAGCTGGGCGGCCAGGCCGCGGTGCCCGGCGTCGCGGGCGTGTGGAAGGACCTCACGGACAACGTGAACGTCCTCGCCGCGAACCTCACGGACCAGGTGCGCAACATCGCCAAGGTGACCACGGCGGTGGCCTACGGCGACCTGTCGCAGAAGATCTCCGTGGAGGCGAGGGGCGAAATCCTGGAGCTCAAGAGCACCATCAACACGATGGTGGACCAGCTCCGCGCCTTCGCTTCCGAAGTGACCCGCGTCGCGAAGGAAGTGGGTACGGACGGCAAGCTGGGCGGTCAGGCCGCGGTGCCCGGAGTCGCCGGCACGTGGAAGGACCTCACGGACAACGTGAACAGCATGGCGTCCAACCTCACCAGCCAGGTGCGCAACATCGCGCTGGTGACCACGGCGGTCGCGAACGGTGACCTGTCCAAGAAGATCACCGTGGACGCGAAGGGCGAAATCCTGGAGCTGAAGAACACCATCAACACGATGGTGGACCAGCTCAACAGCTTCGCTTCCGAAGTGACCCGCGTGGCGCGTGAAGTGGGCGCGGAAGGCAAGCTGGGCGGTCAGGCGGAAGTGAAGGGCGTGTCCGGCACGTGGAAGGACCTCACGGACAACGTGAACTTCATGGCCCGCAACCTCACCACGCAGGTGCGCGGCATCGTGAAGGTGGTGACCGCCGTCGCCAACGGCGACCTCAAGCAGAAGCTGGTGGTGGACGCGAAGGGCGAAGTGGCCGCCCTGGCGGAGACCATCAACAACATGACCGACACGCTGGGCATCTTCGCGGAGCAGGTGTCCTCGGTGGCCCGCGAGGTGGGCGTGGAAGGGAAGCTGGGCGGCCAGGCCCGCGTGCCCGGTGTGGCCGGCACGTGGAAGGACCTCACGGACAACGTGAACTTCATGGCGTCCAACCTCACCACCCAGGTGCGCGGCATCGTGCGCGTGGTGACGGCGGTGGCCAACGGCGACCTGACCCAGAAGCTCATCGTGGACGCGAAGGGCGAGGTGGCGGCGCTCGCGGACACCATCAACAACATGACCGACACGCTGGGCACCTTCGCGGAGCAGGTCTCCACGGTGGCCCGCGAGGTGGGTATCGAAGGAAAGCTGGGCGGCCAGGCCCGCGTGCCCGGTGCGCGCGGCACGTGGCGGCAGCTGACGGACAACGTGAACCAGCTGGCCGGCACGCTCACCAGCCAGCTGCGCGCCATCTCCGACGTGGCCACCGCCGTGACCAAGGGCGACCTGACCCGCAGCATCACGGTCGTCGCCGAAGGCGAGGTCGCGGCGCTGAAGGACAACATCAACCAGATGATCGTCAACCTGCGTGAAACCACGCAGAAGAACCAGGAGCAGGACTGGCTCAAGACGAACCTGGCGAAGTTCAGCGGCATGATGCAGGGCCAGAAGTCCCTGGATGCCGTCAGCCGTCTCATCATGAGCGAGCTGACCCCGCTGGTGTCCGCGCACCACGGCGCCTTCTTCCTCTCCGACCCCGAGGGCGGCATGCCGTCCCTCAAGCTCACCAGCACCTACGCGTACCGGGAGCGCAAGCACCTGGCGAACCGCTTCCGCCTGGGCGAGGGACTGGTCGGCCAGTGCGCGCTGGAGAAGAAGACCATCCTGCTGACGCGCGTGCCGTCGGACTACATCACCATCTCCTCCGGGCTGGGTGAGTCCGCGCCGCTCAACATCATCGTCCTGCCCGTCCTCTTCGAGGGCGAGGTGAAGGCCGTCATCGAGCTGGCCTCGTTCCACCCGTTCAGCGCCATCCACCAGATCTTCCTGGATCAGCTGACGGAGAGCATCGGCGTGGTGCTCAACATGATCATGGCGAACATGCGCACGGAGACCCTGCTCTCCGAGTCGCAGCGCCTGACCCAGGAGCTCCAGAGCCAGTCGCGCGAGCTCACCCAGCAGCAGGATGAGTTGAAGCGCACCAACATCGAGCTGGAGGACAAGGCGAAGGAGCTGGCGGACCAGAACACCCGCGTGGAGGAGAAGAACCGCGAGGTGGAGTTGGCGCGCGTCAGCCTGGAGGAGAAGGCGGAGCAGCTCACCATCATCTCCAAGTACAAGAGCGAGTTCCTGGCCAACATGAGCCACGAGCTGCGCACGCCGCTCAACTCGCTGCTCATCCTCGCGAAGCTCCTGTCGGACAACAAGGACGGGAACCTCTCCAACAAGCAGGTGGAGTACGCGAACACCATCTACGCGTCCGGCGGGGACCTGCTCAGCCTCATCAATGAGATCCTCGACCTGTCCAAGGTGGAGGCGGGCAAGATGCAGGTGGAGCCCCGGGACATCGTCCTCACGGAGCTCAACCAGTTCATCGACCGCAGCTTCCGCCCGGTGGCGGACCAGAAGGGCCTCACCTTCCAGGTGGAGGTGCTGACGGGCACGCCGCGCCACGTGCGCACGGACCCGCAGCGGCTGCAGCAGGTGCTCAAGAACCTGCTCTCCAACGCCTTCAAGTTCACTGACGAGGGCGGCGTGAAGCTCACCGTGCGCCTGGTGGACAAGGGCATCCGCTTCGACCACGAGGCGCTGCGCCGCTCGCGCCACGTGCTGGCCTTCGCCGTGAAGGACACCGGCATCGGCATCGCCAAGGACAAGCAGCGCATCATCTTCGAGGCGTTCCAGCAGGCGGATGGCTCCACCGCGCGCAAGTACGGCGGCACCGGCCTGGGCCTGTCCATCAGCCGTGAAATCGCCAAGCTGCTGGGTGGCGAAATCCGCCTGGAGAGCGAGCCGGGCAAGGGCAGCACCTTCACCCTCTACCTGCCGCCGGAGTACCAGGGCGCGGACGAGGAGGGCGGGCAGGGCAACGACGAGGCCAGTCGCGCGCTGGGAGCCCTGCCGGAGACGCACGCCACCCCGTCCACGTCCGGCATCGTCACGGCGACGCCGCCGCTCGCGCCGCCGTCCCCGGTGGCCGAGCCGCAGGCGCACGTACTGGACGCCGCGCTGCCCCCGCAGGTGGAGGGCTCGCACACGCCCGTCGTGGTGGAGGACGACCGCGAGCTCATCCGCGAGGGCGACCGCACCTTGCTCATCATCGAGGACGACCTGAAGTTCGCCCGCATCATGGTGCAGATGGCGCGCGAGAAGGGCTTCAAGGCCCTGGTCGCCACGCGCGGTGACAGCGGCCTGTCCATGGCGCACGAGTACCAGCCGGACGCCATCACCCTGGACATCCAGCTGCCCGTGGTGGACGGCTGGAGCGTGCTGGACCGCCTCAAGCGCAACCCGCGCACGCGCCACATCCCCGTCCACATCATCAGCGTGATGGACAAGCACCTGGGCAACACCCAGGGCGCGTTCGGCTACCTCACCAAGCCCGTGAGCAAGGAGGGGCTGGAGCGCGTCTTCGGACAGCTGTCGCGCTTCCTGGAGCGCCGCGAGCGCCGCCTGCTCGTCATCGAAGACGATGACGTGCAGCGCAACAGCCTCACCCAGCTGCTCAGCGACGGCGGTGACGTCGTCGTCACCGCGGTGGCGTCCGGCCAGGAGGCCCTCGCGAAGCTGGAGGAGAACGAGTACGACTGCCTCGTCATCGACCTCCTGTTGCCCGACATGGACGGCATCAAGCTGGTGGAGGAGGTGAAGACGCAGCAGCGCTTCCGCGACCTGCCCATCGTCGTCTACACCGGCCGTGAATTGACGCCCAAGGACGAGGCCCGCCTGCGGCGTTACACCGGCAGCGTCATCCTGAAGAGCGGCGCGAAGAGCCCCGACCAGCTGCTCAGCGACACAGCGCTCTTCCTGCACCGCCTGGACGAGAACCTCCCGGCGCGCGCGCGGGCGGCCCTGGCGCAGCGCAACGACCAGGACGCGCCGCTGGCCGGCAAGAAGGTGCTCCTGGTGGATGACGACATGCGAAACATCTTCGCGCTCACCAGCGTGCTGGAAAATCACAGCATGCAGGTGGTCTTCGCGGAGAACGGGCGGGCTGCCATCGAGATGCTCGGTCAGCACCCCGACGTGGATGTCGTGCTGATGGACGTGATGATGCCGGAGATGGATGGCTATGAAACCATGCGTGCCATCCGCAAGGACCCCAAGTACGCCAGCCTCCCCATCATCGCCGTCACCGCGAAGGCGCTGAAGGACGACCGGGAGAAGTGCATGGCGGCCGGCGCGAGTGACTACCTGCCCAAGCCGGTGGATACCGATAAGCTGTTGGAACTGGTCCGGCTGTGGGTGAGTGCTTGATACTCAACGAGGACGATCCATCCTTGAGCCCCCTTGGCACTTCCGTCTGGAAGGGGGCAGCCCTAGCCTTGTTCGCCGTGTATCGGGTCCTCTGACCCACGCGCTCCCCCGCCGCGCACATGAACTCCACAGAGCACACTCCGGAACGTCCCCAGGAAGCCGCCGCCACCCCGCGCGCGGCCATCCTGATGGTGGACGACCATCCGGCCAACCTGCTGGCGCTGGAAGCCATCCTCGAGCCGTTGGGCCAGGACCTGGTGAAGGCGACCAGCGGCGAGGAGGCGCTCAAGCAGCTGTTGCAGCGCGACTTCGCGGTCATCCTGATGGACGTGCAGATGCCGGGGCTGGACGGGTTCCAGACCGCGGCGCTCATCAAGCAGCGCGAGCGCACGCGCACCATCCCCATCATCTTCCTCACCGCGCTCAGCCGTGACGCGGCGCATGTCTTCAAGGGCTACGCGCACGGCGCGGTGGACTACCTGCTCAAGCCCTTCGACCCGGAAATCCTCCGCTCGAAGGTCAGCGTCTTCGTGGACCTGTTCCTCAAGGAGCAGCAGCTCCAGCGCCAGGCGGCCCTCCTGCGCCAGCGCGACCGCGAGGCCCTGGAGCGCCAGAGCGCGCTGCGCTACCGGCGGCTCACGGAGTCCCTGCCGGAGCCCATGTGGGCGGCTCGCGCGGATGGGGCGCTGACGTACGCCAATCGCGCCTGGCGGGACTACACCGGCCACCACGAGGGGTATGAGCTGTCGCTCTCCTCGTTCCTCCTGGACGTGCACCCGGCGGACCGCGAGCGGATGCGCGGCGTGTGGAGCGACGGGGTGGTGCAGGTGCAGAGCAGCACGCAGGAGTTCCGGCTGCGTCGCAAGGACGGCGTCTACCGCTGGCACCTGGCGCGCGCGGTGCCGGAGCGCGACGAGCACGGGCAGCTGGTGGGCTGGCTGGCCATCGCCACGGACATCGACGACAAGCGGCGCGCGGAGGAGGCGCTGGGGCGCTTCAAGACGACGCTCGACGCCACGCTGGACTGCGTCCTGATGTTCACCCCGGACTCGCTCACGCTCGCGTACGCGAACGCGGGCGCGGCCAAGCAGCTGTCCTCCTCCGTGGAGGAGCTGGTGGGCCTGTCGGTGCTGGAGGTGGAGAGCGCCTTCGACGAGATGGGCTTCCGCAAGCTGCTGGCGCCGCTGATGTCCGGCACGCTGCCGTCGCAGACGTATTCCACCAACCACCGCCGCCGCGACGGCTCGGAGGTACCGGTGGAGGTGGTGCTCCAGTACGTGGCGGAAGGGGAGGGCCCCGGCCGCTTCATCTCCGTGGCGCGCGACATCACCGAGCGCCAGCGCGCGGAGACGGCGCTGCGGCTGGCGAGCGAGGCGAAGGACGCGTTCCTCGCCGCCGCGAGCCACGAATTGCGCACGCCGCTGGCCGCGGCGAAGGGCCACGCGCACCTGGCGCTGCTCAAGCTGGGCGGGCAGACGGAGGCCGGCCCCGGCAAGTCGCTGCAGATCATCAACCGGCAGATCGACCGCATGGCGAAGCTGGTGGAGGACCTGCTGGACATCAGCCGGTTGCAGGCGGGGCGGCTGTCATTGGAGCTGGAGCCGTTTGATTTGTCGCAGCTGGTGCTGGAGACGCGGGACCGCATGGCGGTGCTGTCCCAGACGCACGAGCTGAAGGTGGAGGTCCCCGAGCGCCTGGAGGGCACGTGGGACCGGGGGCGGTTGGACCAGGTGCTGACGAACCTCTTGTCCAACGCCATCCGCTACTCGCCGGAAGGCGGCCAGGTGCTGGTGCGCGTGGCGGCGGAGGGCGACAGCGGCGTGCACCTGTCCGTGAAGGACCAGGGCGTGGGCATCCCCAGCGAGAAGCAGCGCCTCATCTTCGAGCGCTTCGGCCGCGCGCACGGCAGCAAGTACGGCGGGCTGGGGCTGGGGCTCACCATCAGCCAGGGCATCGTGGAGCAGCACGGCGGCCGCATCTGGGCGGAGTCCACGGGCACGGTGGGCCAGGGCTCCACCTTCAACGTCTGGCTGCCCCGGCGCACGGAGGCCCAGGCGGCGACGCCGACGGAGTCCTCGCGCACGCCGAGCTGAACCTTCCGCGTCGGGTGGGGACGCGGCGGAGGGCTGCTTGCGTTCCCCGGGGACGCGGGGCGTGGGGCCGGTGTCTCTGGGAAGGCCGTTGGTATGGCGCGTGCTCAGGGACGGGGCATGTCCACTCCCTCGCGGCCCAACATCCTCATCCTGACGGTCGATCAGCTCCAGTTCCCCCCGTTCGCCTATGGGCCTGATGGCGGCTTCCTGCCGGCCATCAAGGACATCCTGGGCTTCGCGGACGAGGGAGGGGAGGACAACCCGTTCCGGAAGTTCTTCCCCGGCTTCGCGGCGCTGCGGAAGAACGCGGCGGTGTTCCGCAACCACACCATCGCGGCGTCGGCGTGCACTCCCAGCCGCGCGGTCATCTACACGGGGCAGTACGGCACGCGCACGGGCGTCACGCAGACGGACGGCCTGTTCAAGAGCGGTGACGCGGCGGCCTTCCCGTGGCTGTCAGCGGATGGGATTCCGACGCTGGGGCACTGGTTCCAGAAGGCGGGCTACCACACGCACTATTTCGGCAAGTGGCATGTGAGCAATCCTCCGGACCACTCGCTGAAACAGTATGGCTTTGACGACTGGGAGTTGTCGTATCCGGAGCCGCACGGGGCCTCCATCAACAACCTGGGCGCGTTCCGTGACGAAGGCTTCGCGGACCTGGCGTGCGGCTTCCTGCGGCGGATGGCATTGGGTGAGCCGTACAACCGGGCGCTGGCGGAGCAGTCGTACGAGGCGCCCCGGGCCGCCGCGCCGGGGAGCGAGCCCCAGCCGTGGCTGGCGGTGGCGTCGTTCACCAATCCGCACGACATCGCGACGTATCCCATCCTGCCGCGGCAGTTGGATCCGGCGGGGCCCAAGGTGGGGCCGCTGATGGTGCCTACGGGGGGGCGGTCGGTGGCGCCCACGGGGGGGACGTTCACGGTGCCGCTGAACCCGCTGGGGTTCCCGCAGGACAACGCGAGCGTGCCGTCGAATCTGCACGACACGTTGGAGAACAAGCCGGCCTGTCAGCGGGACTATGCGTACAAGGTGGGGCTCGCGCTGTCGTCGAAGACGGGCCTGACGATGCACCAGGCGAACGAGAACATCGACCCGGTGACGGTGACGTTGAACGCGGGCATCCCGTTCCAGCTGACGCACGACCCGGAGAAGGCGGCGCTGCGCTTCCAGCAGTACTACGCGTGGCTCATCCACCTGGTGGACGGGCACATTGAGCGGGTGCTGCGGACGCTGGACGAGACGGGGCTGCGGGAGAACACGGTGGTGGTGTTCCTCTCCGACCACGGCGAGTACGGCGCGGCACACAGCTACCTGATGGAGAAGTGGCACACGTCCTACCAGGAGGCGCTGCACGTGCCGCTGGTGGTGCAGTTCTCCGAGGAGCAGAAGACGCGATACATCGACGCGCTGACGAGCCACGCGGACATCGTGCCCACGGTGCTGGGGCTGGCGGGGATTACCCGCGAGGAGCAGGCGGCGATCCGCACGGACCTGCGGCTCCACCGTCCGGTGCCGCCGTTCGTGGGCGCGGACCTGAGCCCGCTGGCGAGGGGCGAGTCCACCACGGTGGTGGAGCCCAACGGCACGCCGCGAGAAGGCGTCCTCTTCATCACGGACGACGAAATCACGGAGCCGCTGCCGCGCACGGGAGACCCGCACCAGCTGCACGATGACGCGCTGTTCACCGTGTACTCGCGAGCGGTGGAGCGGCTGCGGGAGCAGGGCAAGGTGCCCGGGTTGAGGCCCGGAGCGGTGTGCCAGCCGAACCACGTCCGCTGCGTGCGCACGCCCCGCTGGAAGCTGGCGAGGACGTTTGACCCGTCCGGAGAGCACGCGGACCAGTGGGAGCTGTATGACCTGGAGACGGACCCGCTGGAGATGGAGAACCTGCTCGTCTTCGACCAGCCGTTCCCGACGCTGATTCCGTCACTGCCGCGGGGGCTGTCCCGCGTGGAGGTGGAAGAGGCGGCGCGCGCGACGCATGCGCTGCTGGGGCGGTACGAGGCGGAGAAGCTGTCGCCCTGGCCGCAGGGTTAGAGGAACCGGCGAAGCCACTGGTTCGTGTCGTGTTGGAAGGGAAGGAGCTCTTCGCCTTTGTATTGGAAGAGGAAGGGCTCCATCAGCTGGGCCAGTGCGCGGTACTGGGGGGGGATGGCTTTCGTCTGTGTGTCGATGGGGTCTGGCCACTCGTCCAGGGTGACGAGGACGCGGTCACCGTCCATGGGGAGCAGGGAGACCTCCGGGAAGGGGAGCGCGTTCCGGAGCGCGTCGATGCCGCCCAACTGTCCCAGCAGGGGCTGGCCGAGGAACGTGAGCCAGGCGGGGACCAGGGCGTGCGTGCCGATGACTGCGCTGAGCTCCCTGTTGTTGTAGGCGTCCAGTCCCGGATACCGGGCGAGGAGCGCTTCGGTGAGCTTCCAGTCGCCTGAGCTGAACAAACCTTGGGGTGAGACGATCGCGAAGCTGGCGTAGCCGAAGTTGAACGGCAGCTCGTGCCCCAGTTGGAGCGCAAGGGCTTGAAGGTGTGAAGCCCCGTGCTCCCTGAGGTATTCGGTCGGGAACGTGAACGACACCGAGCTGATGGGGTCCTCAAGGATGGGATCCCCGAGTTGCCGCCCGTAGTATTCGAAGTGATAGCCGCCAGCCTCGCTCGGACTCTCCATGAGTTCGATGGATCGGAGACCGTTCCAGGGCGGCTCCAGCAGACACTGCCGGAGGTGTTTCCATCCGGCGTCATCGAGAGGAGCCATGTCTCCGTCGTCGGACGGGTACCAACCCAGCGTTCCAGCAGGAATGGCTCGAAGATAGGTTTGCAGGGCGCGCCATACCGCAGGGGCGAAATCCGCGGGGGTGCGCTGGATGAAGAAGGAGATGACGATGCCATCGCGTCCCGCGAGCCAGCCTTTCCTGGCGCGAAGCTGGATGCTTGGAAAGTTGTCCCTCATCGCGGCCTCACTCCATTGCCCGGAGAGATGAGTAGCGCCGGTCCGCCCAGTGCTGCCTTGTAGATCTCACCCTGGTCCCTGCCGATGTATGGACTGCTGGGGCCATACTCCGTCCACTTTGGCAGGTTGCTATCAGGGCAAGGGAACTTGAAGTCCAGGGTGAGCGCGGACTTGAGCAGGTCGCGGTCTCCGTGGAGCACGAGGTCGGGCTTGATGGTGCCCCGGAGTTCCTCGGTGCATCCCTGGGCAATGAGGCGCGCTTCCTCCCGCGGGCTGATGGTCTCCAAGAAGCGGGCGTTCGGGTAGTAGCGGTAGCGCTGCTCGATGCTGAAGGGCGCGGGCCACAGTTCCTTCAACCCCTCTTCCGCGCACTGAAGCGCGAGCACGTGCTTCTGCTTTCCCAACTGCATTGCGCGCGTGATGGGGTTGCCACAGCGATCCTTCTCGACGATCTCGCTGCATTCCTGCCGCGTGGGAGGCCGCCCGTGGAAGTAGCGCGCATTCCCCACCTGCTCAGCCCGGGCAGCACACTCCGCGAGGCGTTCCTCCAACTCATCCACGGCGTCGTGGTCTTGCTGCATCAAGCCAAGCAGGACGGGCGCCGCCTGGACCAGGGTCGACGCCGCCGCCCGCGCGGACGCCTGTTCTGCCACATACGCCGCGTGCCGTGCCTTGCCGGCGGTCTCCGAGTCCACGAACCCCAGCTCTCCGTGCCGGGAATGCCGTGAACCGCCAGCACACGCAGTCAGCAGGGCGCAAGCCACCCACAGGCTCATCGCGGGACGTCGTCCTGGCTTCAGGGTTGGAGGAACCGGCGGAGCCACTGGTTCGTGTCGTGTTGGTAGGGGAGCAGCTCTTTGCCTTCGTACTGGAAGAGGAAGGGCTCCATCAGGCGGGCCAGTGCGCGGTACTGGGGGGGAATGGCCTTCGTCTGTGTGTCGATGGGGTCTGGCCACTCGTCCAGGGTGACGAGGACGCGGTCGCCGTCCATGGGGAGCAGGGAGACCTCTGGGAAGGGGAGCACGTTCCGGAGCGCGTCGATGCCGCCCGGCTGTCCCAGCAGGGGCTGTCCCAGGAACGTGAGCCAGTGGGGGCCCAGCGCACGGGTCCCGATGATGGGGCCGAAGTCTTCGATGTTGTGCAGGTCCAGGCCTGGGTATCGGATGAGGAGCGCTTCGATCAGCTCTCCCCTCGTGGAGCTCCAGTGGCTTCCCGGAGAAATGATGGCGAAGCTGGCGTAGCCGAAGCTGAAGGGCAGCTCTTGAGCCAGCTCTAGTGCCAGGGCGCGAAACGAGGCTGCTCCGTTCTCCTGGAGGTATTCGGTGGGAAACGTGAATGACACCGAGACGAAGGGCACCTTGCCGAAGGGATTGTCGCTGGACCAGCCTTCGTATTCGAAGATGTAGCCGCTGGAGACCTCTCCTCCTCCTGGGCTTTCCAGCAGCAGCGCACTTCCGCTGTAGCCTGAGGGACGCTCGATCATCTTCTGGCGTGCGACCTCCCAGCCCCTGTCGTCGAGCTCCAGGATGTCGCCATCGTCCGCTCCATACCAACCCAGCGAGCCAGGGGGAATGGCCTGACGGTAGTGCTGCAACGCGCGCCATGCCGCCAGCGCGGCCTCCTTGTGCTCATGCTGAATGAAAAAGTGGAGGACGACGCCATCGCGGGCCGTGGGGACGGGAGGCTCGCCTTTCGACCACAGGCGGATGACTGGATAGTCCTTTGTCATGGCGTCACCTCTCGATTCCCCTGCGGGGCGAAATGAGCAGGGCCTCTCCCCCCAACGCGTCCTCATAAATGGTTTTCTGGGACATGTCTTCGTAGGGACTGCCCCGGCCGTACTGCGTCCAATTCGGGAGATTGGAGTCAGGACACGGGAACTTGAAGTCCAGGGTGAGCGCGGACTTCAGCAGGTTGCGGTCTCCGTGCAGGACGATGTCCGGCTTGATGGTGCCTCGGAGTTCCTCGGTGCAGCCGTCGGCGATGAGCTGCGCTTCCTTCGCCTTGCTGATGGTCTCCAGGAAACGGGCGTTCGGGTAGTAGCGGTAGCGCTGCTCAATGCTGAAGGGCGCGGGCCACAGCTCCTTCAGCACCGCTTCCGCGCACTGGAGGGCGAGCACGTGCTTCTGTTTCCCTAACTGCATCGCCCGGGTGACGGGCTTGCCGCAGCGGTCCTGCTCCACCACCTCGGCGCACTCCTGGCGCGTCGGAGGCCGGTCCCGGAAGTAGCGCGCGTTCCCCAACTTCTCCGCCTGGACTGCACATGCGGCGAGCTGCTTCTCCAGTTCATCCGCGCCATGGTCCTGCTGCATCAGCGCGAGCACGGCCGGAGGAATGGCCTTGACCAATGGGGAGGCCATGGCCTGGGTCGCGGCCCGCGCGGAGGCCTGTTCCGCCACATACGCCGCGTGCCGTGCCTTGCCGGCGGTCTCCGAATCCACGAACCCCAGGTCCCCATGCCGGGAATGCCGTGAACCTCCAGCACACGCTGTCAGCAGGACACAGGCCACCCAGAGGCTCGTCACGGGACGCATGTGCCGGACTCTATCCGGCGCGACGGCGTGTCAGGCGACCCTTGAGAACCACTCCCCCGTGGAGAACTGGGACTCCAGCACCGCCGCCAGGTGCGCATCCTCCAGCAGCACGCCCACCTCGATGTTCCGTGTCTGTCCCCGGTCGGTGAAGTTCGCGGACGTCACGAAGACCCACCGCGCGTCCACCACGACGCACTTCGCATGCAGGCTGGCGAAGACTCCCTTCTCCGGCGAGAAGCCGTGGCACTCCGGAAACGGTGGCCCGAACGGCCAGTGCTCCCGCAGGAACGCCGAGGCCACCGATGCACTGGCATAGAGCCGGCAACCCACGCCCGGCTGAGTGCTTCATGCAGCGGCCTCAGGACCTCCGCCGCATGGTCGAACGCGAACCCGGCAACCAGCACCGTGTTTGTGGCCTTGTGGAACAGGTCCGCCAGCACCACCGCCGTGTCGCGTGCGCCGCTCCAGCGGGTCTCCGGCCCCGTCCACACCAGCTCCGGACGCCGGGCTCTTCCGCGCCGCTCCACGAGCAGCGTGTCCAGGAGCACGAGAGCGCCCTCCCGTCCCAGCGCATTCAACGCCGCGGCCTCGCCCGCCAGCGGCTCCAGCCCCTCGCCCTGGAGCGCCAGCCGCGACAGCGGAAACCCGAGTCTCCGCGAGGCCACCACGGCCCTCAGCCGCTCCAGGTCTGGCGTAGCCACGCCGCTCAGGTCCACGACGTCTTCAGGAAGGCGACGTCTTCGTGGCCCAGCGTGGGCACGACGAGCGCGCGGTCGAGGTATTGGTTGAAGCGCTCGCAAGAGCACTCAGGGAGGAAGAGGCAGCCGTGGCACGCGGCGCCTTCCAGGTCGCGGTCGTCACGGCCGGTCGGCTCGTGGTGCGCGCACACAGGGTCGTTGGAGCAGAGGCGCGCGTCCTCCAGTGCCCGGGACAGGTGTTGCCCCAGCCTCCGGCCCTCCTCCACCAAGCCGCCCAGCGTTCCCTCCGCGCCCGTGGTGCCTGTCATCAGCAGGATGCCCGCCATGGGGACGGCATCGCTGTGCGGCGCGCAGTACAGCCGCTCGCGGATGGAGCTCGCGGGATAGCCGCACTCCAACGCCACCTCCGTCATCAGCAGGTGCGCCAGCGAGTGCAGCAGGTAGAGCCGTACGCCCGGGAAGGTGAGCTTCGAACCGGAGCCCTCCTTCCAGCGCTCCCATCCGGCCTTGAGCACCTCCTCGCGCCGTCGCACCGGCGCGGAGGTCTCCCACGCATGCACCTGCTGCTCATCGAGCACCAACAGCATGCCCTCGCCCTGCATCTCCGTGACGGGCACCCAATCCCTGTGCAGCGACATCGGTGCGAGCGCTACGTCCAGGTCGTAGCGGCCCTGGAGGTCCTTCGTCAGAGGCTCCAGCCGGGTGAAGCCGACCTGGGCCTGGACCTCCCGCAGCCGCCGCGCCAGCACCACGCGCTCCACCCACGATGGCAGCCCTTGCGGTCGCGCGATGCGCCGGGCCCAGAAGACCTCGGTGCGGTCCCGGGGCATCTCGCCCGGCTTCTCCTGCGGTTGCGCGAGGAACTGGAGCCACTCCGCGGTGCGGATCTCCGGGACGGCTTCGGGTGTGTGCTCGCGCTCCGCCTGGATGGCCGCCAGCACTTCCGCGTTGGATGCGGAGCCCAGCGCCGCCTGGACCTGGGGAATGGTCCGGAAGGCGGGCAGGCTCTCCGCGGTGGCCGCCTGGAGGATGTTCCACGCGGACTGCACCTTGCGCCGGAGCGACTCGGGTTCGGGGATGGTGATGGCGCTGGTGGTCTGCGCGAAGTAGCCGTTGCTGGCGGTACGGACGAGCAGACGCTGCCTTTCGTCGCAGCGCTCCCGTGCCTCCAATCCCAGCCAGGGTCGCTCTCCGTCGCAGCGGTCCTGCTGCTCCTTGTGCGTCATGTCGATGAGGCGCCTGCGCTTGCCGCACGTCGAGCACGCGACCTCGATGTCGCTGAAGTCACCGCTCACGCCCTCCTCCAGCTTGAGCTGTGGAGCGTCGCAGGGCTTGCGTTCGTGCATCCACCAGGCCCAGTCAATGTCCGACAGGTGGCCGCGCGGACAGGCCGCGACGAAGCGCACCGGCACGCAGCGCTCCGGCTTCGCGTCCACGCCCGAGCAGCGGTGGCGGTACTCCTGATTCACCCGCTCCAGGCTGTTGGCCCGCACCAGCGCGCGGCAGCGGGGATTCTGGCAGACGAACCAGCGCGGAAACTCATACACCTGGATGCCGCAGGACTCCGTCGGCTCGCGTTCATCCCCGGCGGGTGGCTTGCGGAACGGAGCCTCCTTGCTGAGGGGCCACTTGTTGCGGTGGTAGAGCGGTTCGACGATCTCCAGGAGCCGGGGTTCGTTGACCACCTCGCCCTGGCCCTTGAGGCGCCAGAAGTCCAGGCCTCCCACGAGGACGGCATCGTTGAGCAGGTCCAGCATGCTGCCCGGGCCGAAGGTGGAGACCACCTGGCTCTGGCGCACGCGCCCATCCGGCGGCCGCGTCGAACGGGCCTTGTTCCACTTCCTACGGTTCGTCATGTGCCACCTCCTCCGTCGCGGCCTTCGGGGCGCGGTAGCCGCCCAGGGGTTGACGTGAAATCCACAGGTGCACCGAGGACTCCACGTCGCGCATGGACGTGGGCGCTTCGAACTTGAGCTCGTCCTGTGTGAGGTTTTCGGTGGTGTCCAGGAAGCCGCGCAGCAGGGGCTTGAGACCCTTTCCCTCCGGGTCGTAGGGCGAGTACGCGCGCTGGGCGGCGTCCTTCTTCGCCTGCTCGATGATGTTGCGCCACGAGTCGAGCAGGCTCCGCGCACGCTGCATCACGATGCCGCTGGCGCGCTCCGACTCCTCCTTGGGCAGGCCACGACCGGCGCGCTTCGCCAGCGTTTCGAGCGTCTGCTCCAGCGCGTCCCGGTGCGCTTGCAAGGACTTCCACTCCAGGGGCGCGGTCATGGCGGTGTCCATCAGCCGGCCCAGCGCCACCACCACGCCCGCGAGGCCCCGGTCGAGCGCCGGAGCGGAGAAGGGCGTCACGGAGGTGGCTTCGACGAAGCGGTAGAACGACTCGTGGTACGGCCCGAAGCGTTCGTAGTGGCTGCGGTCGCGAGGCTTGGCGGCGTTGAGGCACGTCACCACGAGGCCCGGCTTGTTCGTGTTGCGGCCCACGCGGCTGGACGCCTGGATGTACTCACTGGTCGTCTTGGGTTGACCCGCCACGACCATGAGGCCCAGCCGGTCGATGTCCACGCCCACGGAGATCATGTTGCTGGCGAGCACGACGTCGATGCTCTGGGGCTGACCGTGCGTGAGCTCCAGGCGGTTCTTCGAGGCCTTGATGTCGGCGGTCTTCTCGCGGCTGGTCAGCTCGATGGGCTCGCCGCGGATGGTCCTGCTGCGGTACCAGGGGTGCTCGGCCTCCTTGTCGAAGTCCTCCGGCCGGCGGCGGGCGCGGTCCATCGCGAGCCGGCGCACCTCGTCCTCGACGAGCCGGCGCATGCCGCCCAGTTCACGCAGGCTGTTGAAGTAGCCGACGAGGGTCAGGTACGG
Source organism: Corallococcus exiguus (assembly GCF_009909105.1). Taxonomy (NCBI): domain Bacteria; kingdom Pseudomonadati; phylum Myxococcota; class Myxococcia; order Myxococcales; family Myxococcaceae; genus Corallococcus; species Corallococcus exiguus. Next base: position 396,730 of record NZ_JAAAPK010000005.1, on the reverse strand, counting down.
GTCCGCGCTGGACGCACCGTGGAGTTGTTCACCGCGCGAGGCGGCGGCGAGCACGCTGACATAGACGCGCAGCAGGATGGCCTTCATGGGCCGTCCGGGTGCCGCCACGCCCACGTACTGGCGCGCGCCCTTCTTTCCCACGGAGGCGAAGAACGTCTCGGAGGCATCCACGCCGGGGGGCGGGAAGAGCGCCACGTCCCGTCCGTAGAGGCGGCTCACCTGCTGCCGCGAACGGCGGACCGTGGCCGTGGAGGCCACCAGCTTCGCCCGGGGCGCGAGCGTCAGGACGGCCCCTTCATAGAGGCCCACCATGGAGCCCAGGGGGCCGGAGATGAGATGCAGTTCGTCCTGCACGATGAGCTCCGGGGGACGCAGGCCCTGCGGGAGCGTCACGAGCGCCGCCTTCATGGCCGCGGCGTCGTCGCACGGGCCGACGAAGCGCTTTCCGGTGCGGCCCAGGGCCCGGCCGAAGAGCAGCCCGGTCTCCCCGCGCCAGGGAAGCATGGCGAACTTGTCCACGGTGGCGACGAGGAAGCACGGCAGCTCGCGGTAGATCTGCTCGTCGACGAAGAGGACGGGGAGCCCTTCCGGGTTGCGGCCCAGGTTGAAGGCACACGCGATGTTCGCGCAGCCGACGAGCACCTCCTCCGGCTTGGACTTGGAGGGCCGGAGGATGAAGCACTCGCGCTCGAAAGGCGTTGCGCACCAGGGGCAGGTGGCGAGCGGGAAGGGTGACTGGGCGCGGGCGCTGTTGTCGTTCTTGTACTCGGTGATCTGCGTGGAGACCTGCTCCAGCGTGTTGGCGGTGGCGGAGCGGCCGACCCACAGGCCGATGGAGAAGCGGACTGCTCCCAAGCGTTTGGGCTCCTGTTGGCGGAGCACATCGAGCGCGCAGATGAGCGTCGCCGCCCGGCCGAGCTGGTCGAGCGTGAGCAGCCGCAGCGTGTATCGCAGCAGCACGGCCACCCCCAGGCCTCCATGGACATGCGCCTGGCCGCGGAGACGGCGCAGGAGCAGCGTGAAGGCGATGAGGCCCAGGTACGCCTGCGTCTTGCCGCCGCCCGTGGGGAAGAAGATGAGCTCCACGAGCTCGCGGTCCGCGTGGGCTTCGTCCTCGACGGACGGGAGGTTGAGCAGGATGAAGGCGAGCTGGAAGAGGCGCCATTCGGGAGCACGGTCGGGGCGGGCCTTGCGCTCGGCCTGGGCCATGACGCTGTTCATCCAGCGGAAGGCGTCGAAGGCGAGGGGCTCCCGTTCCAGGAGCTGGATACCCTCCTCGATGCGTGAGGCGGCGCGGTGGGCGCGGCGGACCAGCTCATCCCGAGTCTCCTCGCGGCGCTCGCTGCCCACGTCGAGAGCGGCCTGGTCGGTCACCCAGTCGCGGTAGGCGCGCACCAGGGGGCTCAGGGCCGCAACGGCCTCCGAAGGCGTCGTGAACGCGGCGAGCTGTTCCATCCCCACCGTGACTTCGCGAATCTGGCGAGCCTCGACGGGCAGCACCTCGACGCGAGGCAGCCAGTCCGTCTCCACGCGGGTGACGGGCAGGGAAGTGGAGGGGACGCGCACGGAGATGCCGTGGCCCACGGCCCACTGCTGACGGTGGCGGAACTGGAGGTCGTTGACGCGGTCGTCGTCGTCCTCGCTCCGGGCGTCACTGGAATCCTGCCGGCTGACGAAGCCCTGCGCGCACTCCAGAGCGAGGTGCGTCTGGAAGGCATAGGCCTCGTCACGGTCCGCGGCGGTGCTGGTGGGGGGACGCGCGTTGACGAGGAAGATGGCGACGGCGAGCTCCCCTTCGCGAGTCTTCTCCACATGGCCTTCCAGGCGCAGGCCCCGGCTGTCCTGGAGGTTCACGCCTTCGCGCAGCACCGAGTCGTTCAGGGACAGGGTGACGGTTCGTTGGTGGAAGGTGCGAGTCCACGGCCTGCGTCCGTCCGCCTCGGTGCGCTCGTAGTCCGCCCAGCAGACATGCGCGGTGAGCTGGGACGTGCCCGAGGGGACGAAGACGGACAGTCCCATGGACGCGGGAAGGCGGCGCACCTTCTTGGCGGTGGGGTCGGGACGGGAGGTCTCCTCGGCGTCCTCGTCGTTGCCCGCGGCGAGGTCGTCTTCCTCGTCGTCAGGGTCGTCCTCGATGACGCCCTGGTCGAGCGGGACGAGGAAGCCCGTCAGGTACCAACGGGACGGCGGATTGCGGAGCACTTCCGGGGCGTCCGACACGGGAGCGCCTGGGGGCTTGTGGAACGGACCGACGAGGTCCGCTTCGAGCGCATCGATGAGGTGGGAGCGGACCGCTCCAGCATCATTGGCATTCATGGGAGGACTCAGGCGGTCTGGGTGCGGGACTTCGAGGCGCGGCGGGACGTGGGATGGGCTTCCTCACGGGCGCGCTGCTCATTCAGGTCGAAGAGGCGGTCGAGGACCTCGTCCTCGAAGGCTTCGAGCTGTTTTGGAGTGGCGCCGCAGTACGGAGGGGCGTGGATGTCATTCCAGCCGTAGGCATCCAGGACGGCCTGGTCCACGGCGACATGCAGGTCACGCAGGCGCTGTGTCGCGGCGTCCGTGACAGACTTGTCCTTGAGCCGGTTGTACGTCGTCGTCAGGCCGATGTTGTTGGCCTGCATGTACTGGCTGCGCTCGAAGTGGAGCTGCTTGCCTATGGCTTCAAGCGCGGAGCCGTGGGCGTTTTCGGGGAAGGGGAAGGTTTCGAAGCAATCAGACGCTGAGTAATTGAGGTCGATCCTCATCGTTGACGAGAGGAGTCGTGTCCATGCCTCGTGGACGCGTGATTGCAACAAAGCGAGGTGTCGGTCGTGGCTGACCGGGAAGACTTGTGCCTTATGTGAAAAGAGGCGGGAACTCGGCATCCAGCTGAACATCAAGTGCTTTGAAACAATGCTGGTTACGAGACATCGGTCGACCGTTCGGAGTGCCTCGTAGAGCGCGGGCGTCGTCTCGGCGAAGCGCCACCAATACTTTCGGCGAACCTCCCGTTTGTTCTGGTCGCGTTCCGGCTTCACCAGTTCCCGGACGATTCGCAAGAGATCGGGCCATTGCTCGGCTTCTTTCAACTCCATTTTTCCGAAGTTGATGACGTATCGTTCAAGCTGCGGCGATGGATCCGAATTGATCTCCTCGCCCCCTACGTACCGAAAAATCCGTTCCGCGTTTTTGGGTGACTTCGCTATGAGAGTTGATCGCTGCTCGGGATTGAGCACGAATCCCATTCCCAGGACGTACGTTCCGACAAAGCTCTTGCTTGAATTGGCAGCGAGAACCATGGGATCCGCTCGTTCCGGCTTTCCTCTCAGGCGAGAGTTGAGGTGCTTCACGCCTTGTCCATCCAGACGTGTCTCCAGCGCCAGTCCGGAAACGTGGCCCTTCGCCAGATGCACCACGGACACAGAGACGTTGGCTCCGTCCACGGGCCACTTCATGGATCGCACGGCGTCGTACAGGTGGCCACCGTGATCCACCAGGTACTTCAGCCCCGTGGTCCTCGTATCACCCTGTGCGATGGTATTCGTGGCGATGAACCCGAAGCTGCCGTGCTCACCCAATAGATGGAACGCACGACGGAAGAAATGCGCGGAGAGATCCGCATTGCCGTGTGCGTCCTCGTGGACCGCCTGGAGCCAGGGCAGGTAGTTATCTCCCCCTGTATCGATGATGGCGTTCTTCCCCGCGAAGGGCGGGTTCCCCACGAACCCATCGATCCATGCCGCCTTGTTGGGCTGCTCATCGTCGAGCGGATCGGGTCGGCTCCCATGGAACACCTCAGGGAACTCCAGCGGCCAGTGGAACGTCCATGGCGGCGCGGAGAACGCGGCGATGTCCGTCGGCATGGGCGGCAGAACGCCCTTCTTCTCCTGGGACAGCCACGCTCCAATCAGGTCGAGCCGACGGATGCGCTCCTTCTCCCGCTCCTTGTCCGAGCCGTGAGCGAAGAACGCACCGACGCATGCGTTGGCGATCCGTTTGACGTCCGCCAGCGCGGCATCCGCATCACGAAGCAGCCCTTCCTTCACCCGGCCGGGGTCCAGGTCCAGCTGCAAGGGTTTGCGCTCCGGCCCTTCCAGGTCGAGCGCGAGCTGGAGGATCTCCTCACGCTTCTCAAGAGAACGCGTCAGCTGCTTCTTGAGGAGTGCCCAGGGCAGTTCTGACTGCTTCTTGCTGGCTGGGTCCCAATGGAACGCTTGAAGCTGATCCAGGTCGAGCCCGACCAGCGAGTCGCCGCACTTGAGTGCATGGTCCAGGAAGGTGAACGGCTCTGTCTTCGCCAGCGTCACGAGCCACAGTGACAGCTTCGCGAGGCTCACCGCCCAGGGGTTCTTGTCCACGCCGTACAGGCACCGCTGCGCCACCAACCGGCGTGCCCGCATCACCTCATCCTCGTGCTTGTCGCGCTTCAGCACGCCCTCACGCGTCCAGGCGGCGATGACCTGGTCCGCGAGGAAGCGGCAGGACTCCACCAGGAACGCGCCCGACCCCATGGCCGGATCGCAGATCTTCAGGTTGAGGAGTCGCTCCGATGAAGGCTGGGGCCCCATCGTCTTGAGCAGTGGCTCCAGGGCACGCCGGACGATGCGTGAGGAGAGACTTCGGGGCGTGTAGTGAGTGCTGGTCCGCCGCCGCTCGTTGCCGGGCTGGAGCACCAACTGGGATGCCCGTCGTGTCTCAGTCCCCTTCACACGGTAGGGCTCAAGCGCGGCCAGGACCATCTGCTGCGTGACGGCCTGCTCCAGCGCCTTCGACAGGGCTTTCACCGCCTTCGTATCAAGACCTGCTTCTTCCTCCAGCCATGCGGCACGTCGTTTCGCTGGCTGTGCCAGCACCTCATTCGCTGCGACCCATACCTTCGAGGGTTTGAGGCAGAGCCCAGCACCCGTCAGGCGCTTCACGTGGAAGCCCATCAGTCCCTCGTACACGGAGCCGATCTGCTCCACGTCGAGCGACTTGAAGCTCAGTCGCTGTCCCTTGAGGAAGATGAGCCGCTGCAGGACCTGATGGATGGTCTCATCGTCGATGGATGGTGTCGGCGCAGTCGTGCCCGCATCGTCGGAGCTTCCGCCACCCAGGAAGGGAAACCTGTCAGGGTCGAAGAGCTGCCCTCGGCGCGCCGGCATGCGCAGCTTGTCGTGTGAGGCGCCCAGATAGATGCACCGGAAGAGTGCCAGCAGCCGTGGCCATGCCCCGAATCGCCGGTTCATCGCGTCGGGGTACAGGCTGGCATCCTCGACCAGTTGCTCGTGAAGCGCCTTCACCGACAGGTCATCGCGGTAGGGCTCCTGGTCCACGGGAAGCAGGCCCTGGTCCTCCGCGTAGAGGATGAAGACGAGCCGCAAGAGCGTGGAGAGGAGCCCGCCGTAGACATGGTCCTCACCGCGTGAGAACGCCTCGTCCAGGGTACGGGAACCATCCCGCTCGGCGGCCGTCTCGAAACCCGTGAGGAGGATGCCGAGCGCTTCCAGCACCTGGTCCGCCAACTCCTCGGTGACATCGGCCTGACGGCGGCGGGACTGCTCCAGCAGTGCGGGGAGCTGGTGCTCGGGCAGCACGCCGAAGAAGCGGCGCGCGTGCAGGAGCATCACCATCGCATCGAACAGGGGACGGCCACTGGAGGTGACGAGGTCCTTGAACCGGAAGGTGAGATGGCCAGTCGTCTCTCCATGCGGTGCGTAGACCAGGCGCACGGAGTCCCCGTTGAACAGCAAGCCGATGGGGACGCGGGCTGCGCGCAGCAAGCGGTCGAACTTGGCGGTGGGTTCGTAGAACCACGCGCCTGTGGTGTCCTCCTTCTTGTCCAGGTCCAACCCGGGATGCAGTTCCCAGGTCAGGAGCGCGAAGCCTTCCGCGGCCCGGCTGATGGGCGTGGAGTCGTCCGGCAACCCTTCCGGCTTCGCGGGTGGAGGGCCGCGCCGCCGCAGGCCCCGTGTGGGCTGGATCGTCTGTTGGCCCTCCGCGATGTCGAGCCGGAGGTCCTCTGGGAACTCCGTCGCGAAGTCATCGTCAGAGAAGCCCAGCACCTCCCGGAGGAAGCGCGGGACATCCGTCACGCGAGGTGAGTCACGGCCCGTCAGCAGGATGAACCGCGACTGCGCGGACACCGGCAGGCGCTGCATGCACTGCGCGTCCTCGAGGACCGGGATGGAGACCACCAGCCCTTCGATGGGCTGCGCCATCCCCATCCAGATCTGGTGATAGCGACGCTCGACGTCACCGCCAAAGCCCTGGCCGTTCATCAGCGCGCCCCCGGCCACAGGTAGACCATGCCCACGGGCACCAGACGGGCGACCCGCACGGCGTAGGTGGCTTTCAAGGATTCGGGTTGCTCTGTGAGCTCCTTTCCGAGCGCTCTCAAACGTTGCTCAAGGTGAGCCTTGTCGCGCTTCCATTGGTCCTGCTCCGCCCGTGCGTCGAGCTTGAGCTCGAGCTGCGCGCCCAGCGCCTCCTGGATGGCCTCCTGCTGCGTCAGGAGAATCTGAGTCAGCGCCTTGGCTTCGGACGCTCCCCGCGCCGCCAGCTTCTTGCGAGCATCCTTTTCCCGAAGGGAGGACTGCTCCTCGATGGCGGGCCAGAGCTTCGCGAAGTCAGACGCGGCGCTGGCCAGCAGCCGCGTCTGGACGGCCTTTGGGGTCGCGGAGAGAGCAGGGGCCTCCGCCAGTGTGGTCTCCAGTTGATCGATCGCCTTGCGGTCCGCCTCGTCCGCGAAGGGCTTCAGGTGCCCGCGGCCGCCGCCGTCCAGCCACCTCGCTGAAACGGAGACCACCTCGTCATGGAGCCGCGCGGCGCCTTCGCCAAAGAGCGACAGCCGACCGAAGACGATGACGCGCGCCACGGAATCGCGCTTCGTCTGGACCACCGAGACCCGGCTCAGGTCGTTCGCGGAGAATCCCTGCGCCAGGAACCGTTGGAGCACCCGCTGCACGAGCGGATGGGACAAGTGCAGGTGGGCGAGTTTGCTGGAGACCCCCGGAGGCGCCTCGAAGACCACGGGGGACAGGGGGCGCTTGCGCCACTCCCAGGGGGCCTCGTCCTGCTCCCGCCTGGGGCGGATGGCATCCAGCGTCGCGTTCCACGAAGCGGGAAGGGCGGGAACCTTCCAGGCCTCCAGCGTCTGGCCCTCCTCCGTGACGGTCTCCCGCTCCAGCCGATCCGCGCCGGCCAGCTCGAATCCCACGTCCAGTGCGTCACGCAGCAGGACGGGATTGAAGTCCATGACCTTGCCGCTGCGCTCGCGGAGTTCCCCAATCGCATCCAGCTCCTTGCGCAGGGATTGCAGCGTGCGTTGGGACTCCAGTTCCCGCTTCGTGACGTCGGTGCGAGAGGAGGTCGCGGCGCGGGAGAGGCTCTCCAGCGTGCCCTGGGTGATGCCCGCGGCGAGGGCATCGTGCATCTGGTCCATCAGCACGCTACCCAGGCTGCCCAGCTCGCGGGTGATGGTCTCCACCTTGCGGGCCAGGGTGTCGAGCACCGCGTCCTCGGCGCGCTGGCTGTAGACGAAGTAGCCGCAGCGCACGGCAGGCGCGGGTTGCAGGGCCCGGTCAATGCGACCGTTGCGCTGCTCCATGCGCGAGGGATTCCACGGGACGTCGTAGTGGAAGAGGTCCGCGCAGCGGCCCTGCAGGTTGATTCCTTCGCGTGCCGCGTCGGTCGCGAGGAGGACCCGCACGGGGTACTCGTCCATCGGGCCGTTGAAGGCGGCCTGGACCTGTGCGCGCTTCACGTCATCGATGCCGCCCGTCAGCGTGAGGATTCGCTCATCGCCCCGGTGGGTTCCCTCGAATGCGGCGGTGAGCTGCTCCTTGAGGAAGCGGAGCGTGTCGCCGTACTCCGTGAAGACGATGACCCGGCGGGGCTTCCATGCAGCGCCCCGGGTGAGCGGACATTGATGCTCGCGAATCCAGTGGAGCAGGGCCCGCAGCTTCGCGTCCCGGGCGGTGCGGTGCCGGGCGCTCACCTTGAGCATGTCATCCAGGAGCTGGCGCGCCTGGATGCTGGCGGACAGCTCCTGACTCTGTTCGCTGATGGTCTCCGCGAACGCCAGCTCGAGGGATTCGTCCGTCTCGCCGTGCTCCTCGGACTCAGGGGCGAGGTCGCCGGTGAGTGCTCCGCCGTCAGGCGCCAGGCTTCCCGCTCCGAAGGCCGCCGCATGGACGGAGAGGGTGCGGTGGAAGGCCTCGATGCTGGAGAGGAGGCGCTTCTGGAGGTTGATGAAGACCAGGCGCCCCTGCTTCGTCGCAGGCGCCATCAGCTCAGTGTAGCGCGCGAGCTTCTGGGACAGCTCCAGCTCAGCGGCTGACCCTTCGCCAAGGTCGACGCGCTGCTCGACGGTCTTCCCGTCCGGTGCGAGCCATTCGGCGTGCCAGCGCCCCGTCTCATGCGTCAGGCGCACGCCCACCACGTGCCGCTCGGGGTAGCGTTGCGCGCTGCCCAGGGCGCGCAGGTCTCCCTTGAGCCGGCGCACCATGACGGGTGCCAGTTGGGACTCGCGGACGCGGGTGCCTCGCGTGAAGCGCTGGGGGTCCAGCATCTCCAGCAGCGCGGAGAAACTGTTCGAGTGGCCGTTGTGGGGCGTGGCGGAGAGGAACAGCCGGTGCTCGAAGCGCTCCGCGAGGGACCGGATGCTGCGGGTCGTCTCCGTGTCGATGGCGTACCGGCTGGCCGATGCGGGAGCGACGACGTGGGCCTCGTCGAGCACCAGCAGGGACTTGTGGTGGCCCTTCTCCTCCAGCAGGGTCTTGAGCGGCTCGAAGTACTCGCTGCGCCGCAGCGTCTGATACGACACGATGAAGCGCGAGTGTGTCGCCCAGACAGGGACCTGGAAGCCGCGCTCCTGACGACGGCGGGAGACGAACTCGCTGTTGAAGATCTCGAAGCGCAGGCCGAAGCGCTTCTCCATCTCATCGCGCCACTGGAGCGTCACGGACGCCGGGCAGACGATGAAGACGCGGTCCACGCGCTGGCGGAGGATGAGCTCCTGCAACACCAGCCCGGCTTCGATGGTCTTTCCGAGACCTACGTCATCGGCGATGAAGAGGTTCACCCGAGGCAGCTCGAGCGCCTTCTTGAGAGGCGTGAGCTGGTGATTCATCAGGTGGATGCCCGCTCGGAACGGCGCCTGGAAGAGCCGGGCGTCGGTGGCGGTGACGGAGCTCCACTTGAGCGCGTGCAGGTAGGCCGCGAAGTGACGGGGCTCGTCGAAACGCTCAGGTGTTCCCAATCCACCCTGTTCAGGCCGGATCACTCTTGCGGCGAGCTCGCGCTCCCATAGGACAGACAGGGGACGGCCTTGTGCGTCATCATCCAGACAGGTGAGACGGACGAGGGTGTGTTGCTCCCGGACATCCGAAGGAGCCACGACCTCGTTGACCAGATATTGGCGGTGTCGGACCTGCGCGATATCACCCGCGCACGGCATGGGAGCGGTGGGCATGAATACAACGGTCCGCTACATGTCTGTAGCGCTCAATCCCCCGTGGGAGGTATTCGAACCGCTGTCGTAAGCCCGTAAAATCCAGACGCGGATGCCTATTTGTTCAAGGACACAACCGCCGGCGCCAGCGATTCACGTCGTGCTGGATACCATCGATGTCACCCGTGTACTCGAACATGAATGGTTTCAACATTCTCCCCAGTGCCAGGTACTGAGGCGGAATGGCGCCATCCTTCGTATCGAGGGCACTGGGCTCTTCGCCGAGGGTGATCAACAGCCGGTCACCATCCATCGGGATGAGAGAGGTTTCGGGGAAGGGAAGCGCGCTCCGCAGCGCTTCAGTGCCTCCAATCCTGCCCAAGAGGGGCTGTCCCAGGAAGGTGAGCCAGTGGGGGCCCAGGCCGTGGGTTCCGATGACGCTGCTGGCCCTGCCGACGCTGTAGACATCCAGGCCCAGGTAGCGCGAGAGGAGCGCCTCCAGTTGCGTCCAATCTCCTGATGCCCAGGAGCCCTGTGTCGACACAATGGCGAAGCTTGCGTACCCGAAGTTGAAGGGAAGTTCGCGAGCCAGCTCGAATGCGAGGGCACGTAGGTGCTCCGCACCGTGTCTCAGGAGGTATTCCGTGGGGAACGTGAACGCCAAGGCTGTAGCGGGAGCATCATGGAACGGGCTGTTGAGCAGCCGTCCGTAATACTCGACCTGGTAGCCACCTGTTTCGCTGGGGCTCTCTCTCAACTCCGCGGTCCTTCCGCCGCCTCCAATACAATCAATCACTTCCCGTCGGTTGTGCTCCCAGCCCGCACCGTCGAGCGGCACCATGTCGCCGTCAGCGGATGTGTACCAATTCAGTGAGCCGGCGGGGATTGCTCGGCGGTAGGTCTCGATGGCTCGCCAGATGGCGGGCGCAACCTCTGTGTGGTCACGATGGATGAAGAAGGACACGACCACGCCATCGCGTCCCTCGAGCCAGCCGCCTCGGCCACGAAGCCGGATGAGGGGAAAAGCTTCTTTCATGGCCCTGATGCCCTTACGCCTTTCCGTGGAGAGACGAGAAGCGCTCGTCCACCCAGCGCTTGCTCATAGATTTCTTGCTGGGTCTGGCTGGCGTACGGGCTGTTCCCTCCATAGCGAGTCCATTGTGGCTCATTGCTGTCCGGGCACGGGAACTTGAAGTCCAGAGTGAGCGCGGCCTCAAGCAGGTTGCGGTCGCCGTGCAGGACGAGGTCCGGCTTGATGGTGCCTCGGAGTTCCTCGGTGCATCCATCGGCGATGAGCTGCGCTTCCTTCGCCTTGCTGATGGTCTCCAGGAAACGGGCGTTCGGGTAGTAGCGGTAGCGCTGCTCGATGCTGAAGGGCGCGGGCCACAGCTCCTTCAACACTGCTTCCGCGCACTGGAGGGCGAGCACGTGCTTCTGCTTGCCGAGTTGCATGGCCCGCGTCACGGGCTTGCCGCAGCGGTCCTGCTCAACCACCTCGGCGCACTCCTGGCGCGTCGGAGGTCGGTTTTCGAAGTAGCGCGCATTGCCCAGTTGCTCCGCTTGGGCCGCACATGCGGCGAGCTGCTTCTCCAGTTCATCCGCGTCATGGTCCTGCTGCATCGCCGCAAGCACGGCTGCCGGAATGGCTCGGACCAGGGGTGACGCCATGGCCTGGGTCGCGGCCCGCGCAGAGGCCTGCTCAGCCACATACGCCGCGTGCCGTGTCTTCCCAGCGGTCTCCGAATCCACGAACCCCAGCTCTCCGTGCCGGGAGTGCCGTGAACCGCCAGCACATGCCGGTAGCAGGACACAGGCTATCCAGAGGCTTGTCGCGGGACGTATGCGCTGCTGGGGCGGTTGTTGTGCTGGCATCAGGGTTGGAGGAACCGACGGACCCACTGATTCGTGTCCTGTTTGTAGAGAGGGAGCCCTTCTCCTTCGTACTGGAAGAGGAAGGGCTCCATCAGGCGGGCCAGCGTGCGGTACTGGGGCGGAATGGCCTTCGTCTGTGTGTCGATGGGGTCTGGCCACTCGTCCAGGGTGACCAGGACGCGGTCGCCGTCCATGGGGAGCAGGGAGACCTCCGGGAAGGGGCGCGCGTTCCGGAGCGCGTCGATGCCGCCCAGTTGTCCCAGCAGTGGCTGTCCCAGGAAGGTGAGCCAGTAGGGACCTAGGGCTCTGGTTCCGAGGATTGAACTGAATCTCGTGGCATGAGGGGCATCCAGGCCGGGGTAGCGAGCGAGGAGTGCTTCGGTGGTGTCCCAATCCCCCGCGGCCCAGGAGCCCTGTGTCGAGACAAGGGCGAAGCTGGCGTATCCGAAGTTGAAGGGCAGCTCACGAGCCAGTTCCAAGGCCAGCGCGCGCAGTTGGACCGCGCCATGCTCCAGCAGGTACTCCGTGGGGAACGTGAACGAGAGCGTGGTGGCGGGAGCATCATGGATGGGGCTGTCGAGCCGTCGGCCGTAGTATTCGACCTGGTAGCTTCCGGTTTCGCTGGGGCTCTCCCGCAGCTCCACGGTCCGGCTCCCTCCCCCGATACGCTCGATCACCACATGGCGATTGTGTTCCCAGCCTTCGTCATCCAGCGGGACCATGTCTCCGTCCGCCGACGTGTACCAGTTGAGTGAACCGGGCGGGATGGCGCGAAGATAGGTTTGGATTGATCGCCAGATCGCAGGCCCTACCTCCGAGTGGTCGCGATGGATGAAGAAGGCAAGCACGACGCCATCTCTTCCGGCGAGCCACTCGCCCCTGCCGCTAAGTCGGATGCTCGGGAAGACAGGCTTCATCGCTTGAATGGCTCCACGCCAGTTTTGGGCGACACGAGCACGGCTCGTCCACCCAGTGCTTTCTCGTAGATAGCCCCTTGGGACTCGTAGGCGTAGGGGCTGTTGCTTCCGTATTCGGTCCAGCGAGGTGGATTGGTGTCAGGACAGGGGAACTTGAAGTCCAGGGTGAGTACGGCCTCAAGCAGGTTGCGGTCTCCGTGCAGGACGAGGTCGGGCTTGATGGTGCCTCGAAGGTCCTCGGTGCAACCTTCGGCGATGAGTCGCGCTTCCTTCTCCCGGCTGATGGTCTCCAGGAAGCGGGCGTTCGGGTAGAAGCGGTAGCGTTGCTCGACGCTGAAGGGCGCGGGCCACAGCTCCTTCAAAACCTCTTCAGCGCACTGAAGGGCGAGGACGTGCTTCTGCCTGCCCAGGAACATGGCCCGCGTCACAGGCTTGCCGCAGCGGTCCTGCTCCACCACCTCGGCGCACTCCTGGCGCGTCGGAGGTCGGCCGTGGAAGTAGCGCGCGTTCCCCAACTGCTCCGCCTGGACCGCGCATTCGGCGAGCTGCTTCTCCAGTTCATCCGCGTCATGGTCCTGCTGCATCGCCGCAAGCACGGCTGCCGGAATGGCTCGGAGCAGGGGAGACGCAGCGGCCCGGGTTGCGGATGCTGTGGCCTGCTCCGCCACGTAGGCCGCGTGCCGTGCCTTCCCAGCGGTCTCCGGATCCACGAACCCCAGCTCTCCGTGCCGGGAATGCCGGGAACCGCCGGCACATGCCGTCAGCAGGACGCAGACAATCCAGAGATTCGTCACGGGACGCACGTGCCGGACTCTATTGCCTCCTCTGGCGATGTCGTCAGCGGCTCGCGTGTGCGGGGGAGCCCTGGTCTAATAGACCCTTCACGGGACACGCCCCGATACATTGGGAGCACGGACATTGGATGCTCGGCACCGTTGGATCACCCCCTCGCTCCTGGCGCAGGCCTGCGCTCGGGGCCAGGCACTCCCATGGCGGTTGCGTGTCCGTTTCGAGCGCGCCTTCGGGGCCGACCTGAGCGCTGTGCGCCTGCACGAGCATCCCCTGGTCGCGAGGCTGGGGGCCAAGGCCCTCTGCTGGGGAGAGCAGATTCTCTTCGCTCCGGGCGCGCTGGAGCTCGACCTGTCTCGCGGGACCCGGATCCTCGCGCATGAGTTGGTGCATGTGCTGCAACAGCGCTCGGGACGCGTCCCTCATGGGAACGGCGGGACCGGGCTGCTCGTGGATGAGGCCCTCGAAGCAGAGGCCGAGGCCCTGGCCGCACAGGCCCTTTCGGGTGGGCGTGCGCACCTCGCGGGTTCCTGGGCGGGGACTTGTCCCACTCCCGCGCTTCAGGCGTACCACGTCATCCAGAATGCCCAGTTCGTCGCCCAGGACGTCAACCTCCACAACGCCACCTTCGAGACCCAGCGGGATGGCGTGCGGCCCCACCCCCACCCGAAGACGCACGGGGACAGCTTCCTCATCAACTCGGGGACGGTGAACGTCATGGTGCGGGCGCACAACCAGATCGCGCTCCGGGTTTCGGATGACAACGAACTCGCCATCGAGGACACCGACCCCCACCACGAGCAGGCCAAGCACTTCTTCGCCACGGAGCGCGCCATCACCCGGTGCAACCGCGCGTTGAAGTCCGTGGGCTCCAGCTATCGCATCGCCAAGGTCCCCGGGCCTCGCTACCTTGAAATCGGGCCCCCCGCGCAGCCGGGCTGTCTGCCCTTCCTGAGCGGCCCCGGACCCAAGCGTCTGTTCCAGGTGGCGATGTCCGAGAACGGGCACCTCGAGCCCGCCGTGTCGCAGAACTGCAACGAAATCTCCGGCAAGGTCATGGGGGAGCAGCAGGACTCGCAGCGCACCGTGAGGCTCACGCAGTCCGGCAATCAGCTCTTCCTCAATCTACCGCGCTGGCAGCTCGGAGGATGGGCCCCTGCCTTTCCGGCCCATGGCGACATCCCCTTCCGGCTGGCGGAGCTCCTCACCACGTTCCTCTTCCATGGACAGGCAGAGGGCCCCAACGCCGCCGCGGCCCGGCAACGCGCGGTCAACGATTACCAGGTCGGATTGCAGAACGCGCTGGCGGGCGCCAATACCCCTGTTGCCCAGATGGCGGCGCTCGCGGGCTTCAACGGCCCCATTGGCCGCAACTATGGCCGGCTGGTGAACCGGGTCCGCGCCAATGCCGCGATGACGCTCAACGGCGTCACCCTCAACGGGCTCACGCTCCGCACACGTTACGAGCAGGTCCTCTTCCGGCTGGGCCTCAATGCCTATGCGGACCCGCGGGTGGGCGATGCGTTCCAGACGTACTCCGTGGGCGCGATGGAGCGCTATCAGGACGCCCAGAATCGCAACTGGATGCGGATGCGGGACGAGGTGGCTCCCCGCCCGGTGGCGCTCGTTCCTCCGCCTGTCTATTGCGAACCGGTGTGGGAGTATCACTGGGGCGGTGTGGTCGCGGAGAGCGGAGCGGACCGCATCACCTTCGAGAACTACGCCCGCAACTACGAGGATCGCAACGGTCCCCAGCTCCATGGCGGCGAGCTTCGCTCGTTCTTCCAGATGACCCGCGTGCCCACCCAGGTCAATGATCCGCTCATCGCCCAGTCGTGGCACGAGAGCTGTTACGCCCACGGCTTCGCCAATGCCCTGACGATGTGCATCTCCAAGATCAGCCGCTGTGGACGCTGACCCGGCTCACCGCTTCCCGCGGGCCAGCAGCATCACCGCGACCAGGATGGCGCTCATCGCGCCCCAGGTCATGGGGCCCAGCGTCTCTCCCGCGAACACCACGCCCAGCAACACCGCCACCGCCGGGTTCACGTACGCATAGCTCGTCGCGAGCGCCGGCCTCGCGTGCTTCAGCAGATAGCCATACGCGCTGAACGCCACCAGCGAACCGAACACCACCAGATACACGAACGACACCATCGCTCGCGGGGGCACCGCGTCCGCCATCCGCTCCCCCAACGCGAGGCTCAGCGCCATCATCATCACGCCCGCGCTCAACATCTGTGTCGCTGGCGTCATCAACCCCGCGGGCATCGGCAACCGCCGGCTCCACACCGACCCGAAGGCCCACGCCGCCGGCGCCACCACCACCGCCAGCGCCGCCACGCCTCCGCCGCTCATGTCACCGCCCAGGTTGAGCAGCGCCACCCCCGCGAACCCCAGCACCAGCCCCGCCAGCTCCGCGCGGCCCGGCCTCTGCCCGAACGCCGCCCCGAAGATGGCCGCCCACAACGGCATGCTCCCCACCACCAACGCCGCCACCCCGGACGGCACCCCCAGGTTCTGCGCCACCGCGATGCCCCCGTTGCCCATCACCAGCAGCAGGAAGCCCGTCACCACGCCCGCCCCCCACTGCCGCAGGCCCGGCCCCGGCTGCCCCCTCAGCCGCAACCCCGCGAACAACACCCCACCCGCCAGGAGGAAGCGCATCCCCGCCATCCGGAACGGCGGAAAACCCGTCAGCGCGAACCGCATCGCCAGGTAGGTGGACCCCCAGATGACGTAGAGCGCGAAAAGGCTGAACAGCAGGCGACCCCGGTGGGGCGCGGGCTCGGCTACGTCGGGGGTCACGGTCGCGGTCGTCACGGCGGCGGCCTTCTAACCCCCACCTCCCTCCCGTGCGATGTGCGCTTTGCCGTACCCGTGCCACGCAGGCAGTCGGACCAGCGCCCCGCCTGCCTGCCAGAGAGGCCCTCCCAATTGAATGCCTCGGGCGTCCCTTTTAGAATTCTACAGGAGGCATGAAGACCCGGAGGTCGGGTCGACAGCCCCCGGAGCGTGAGCGGGAATGCCCGACGAATTGGGTGAGCGCGAGAAGGAAGTCCTCCGAGCCGTGGTGCAGGAGTACATCACCACCGGCGGCCCGGTCGGCAGCCAGCAGCTGACTCGCAGAGGCGAGTTCGAAGTGTCTTCCGCGACCATGCGCAACGTGCTCGCCGACCTGGAGGCCCTGGGCTTCCTGGAGAAGCCCCACACGTCCGCCGGCCGCGTGCCCACCGACCGGGGCTACCGCTTCTATGTGGACACCCTGGTGAAGCTGCGCGACCCCGCCCCCCGCGACCGCGAGCTCATCCACGCCGGCCTCGTCCACGAGTCCAGCCTGGACGAGGTGCTGTCGGAGGCCAGCCGCGTGCTGCACTCGCTCACGCGCCACGCGGGCGTCGTGCTCACTCCCCGCGTCGACGCCGCCGTGTTCCAACGCATCGAGTTCCTGCGCCTGCGTGAGAACCGCGTGCTCGCCGTGCTCGTGGGCCAGAACGGCCAGGTGCACAACAAGGCCCTCACCGTGGACTTTCCGGTGACGTCCGACGAGCTCATCAAGGCCAGCAACTACCTCTCCGAGCTGCTGCACCAGGTGCCCCTGGAAGAGGCGCGCGAGCGCATCCGCGCGGAGATGGACCAGGAGCAGGCCCTCTATAACGCGCTCACCGCCAAGGCCCTCAAGCTGGGCGCCGCCGCCACCGACCTGCAGACGCCGGAGCGCGTGCTCATCGAAGGCACCGGCTCCTTCCTGGAGCAGCCGGAGTTCGCGGACGTGGAGCGCATCCGCGCGCTGTTCCGCGCCCTGGATGAGAAGCACAAGCTGCTGCACCTCTTGGACCGCGTGCAGCGCACGAAAGAGATGCACGTCTTCATCGGCGCGGAGAGCGAGTTCTCCGCCGCTGGCGACGTCACCGTCATCGCCAGCCCCTACGGCACGGCGGAGGCGGTGCTGGGCACTGTCGGCGTCATCGGGCCCACGCGCATGGACTACCGGCGCGTGATTCCCCTGGTGAACTTCACCGCCCAGGTGCTCTCCAGCGTGCTGGAGAAGGTGTAGTGCGAAGCCCCTACTGCGGCGCGGGCGCGTAGACGCGCAGCGCCGCGGGGGCGACCTCGAAGCGCATGGGCGTCATGCCCACGTTCTCTCCGTCCGCGTTCACCTCCATGGGCGGCTCCGTCTCCACGACGAGCCGCGAGGTGTGCAGGTGCACGACGGACTCGTGCTCCAGGTGCCCGCCGCTCCTCATGCCCAGCGCCACGCGCGCCAGCGTGGCCACGTCCTGCAGGTGGCCCAGCCCCGTGCGCTCCCCGCCGTCCGCCATGGAGGGCGCGGCGATGGCGTAGACGTGGAAGCGGCGGTCGTCCAGCGTCGCGTCCGGCGCCACCATGTTGCCCGCGCCGTGGTAGCGGCCGTTGCCCACCACCAGTTGGAGCGCGTCCACCTCCAGCGTCCGGCCATCCGCCTGGAGCCGGACGTGGAAGGGCTGCAGCGTGCGCATCTCCGCGGCGGCGGCCATGGGATAGGCCAGCTTGCCGGCGCGCTGCTTCAACTCCTGCGTGAGCCGCTTCGCGATGGCGGTGGTGAGCCCCAGGCTGGCGGCGTTGAGGAAGGGCCGCCCGTTGATGAGCCCCACGTCCACGCGCGCCGTGTAGCCACCGGCGATGACGTCACACGCGGCCTCCAGCGTGTCCGGGATGCCCAGCGAGCGGGCGAAGTCGTTGCCGGTGCCCAGCGGCACCACGCCCAGCGTCACGTCGCGCCCCATCAGGGCCTGCGCCGCGCAGCTGATGGTGCCGTCGCCTCCTCCCACGAGGATTCGGCGGGCCCCCTGGGCGATGGCCTCCTCCACCACCTTGCGCAGGCGCTTGGGCCGCGTCAGTGCGTGCGCGGCCATGAGCGGGATGCCGTGTTCGGCCAGCAGCGCGCGGGCGGTCTCGAAGGCGTCACGCCCCGAGCGCGAGCGCGTATTCACCACCAGGACCGCGGGCCCCTCGTCCAGGTGACGAAGGCGCGGAGGCGCGTTGAGTGCGGGTTCCAGGGGAAACCTCGGCTTTGAATGCAGCGCCTCCAAGCTGCGCACGACCGTCTTCCGGCACCAGCGGGACCCATGCGGAAAGGGCAGGGGCTCTGTCCATTCCCCACCGCGACTCTTGGAGAGCTTCCGCGGGTGGACATGGGTAGGGGGCTGGCGGGTTCCCTCCCTGGGTAGACGTGTTCACCTTCCAGGCGACGCGGACTCCGTGCCTCGGACCCGCGCCGGGACGTTCTCCAGGAGGGTTTGAATGGCACGAGGAAGCAAGGACAAGTACTCGGCGAAGCAGAAGCGCATGGCCGCGCACATCGAGAAGGGCTACGAGGACAAGGGCGTCGGTGAGAAGACCGCGGAGGCCCGCGCGTACGCCACCGTGAACAAGCTCACCGGTGGCGGGATGAAGGGCGGCTCCGGCAGCAAGGCGAAGGCGGCCCGTCGGCGCCCCGCGGCCCGCAAGAACGCGCGCAAGGCAGGACGCGTGGGAGGCAAGCGCCGCGCCGCCACCGCGAAGAAGAGCGCCACCTCCAGCCGCAAGAAGGCCGCGCCCACCCGGGCCCGGCGCACCAGCACCGGCCGCAAGGCCACCTCGCGCACCGGCACCGCCGGCAAGCGCTCCACGGCCCGCAAGAGCACCGCGCGCCGGGGGACGGCTCGCAAGAGCACGGCGTCCCGTTCACGCGCGAAGCGGGGCGGTTCGCGCAAATAGTCCCGAGGGGCTCCACCGGTGGCCACGCTTTTTCCGTGGCCGCCGGGGACGCCTTCACCCTGTCACGGGCTTCAGCGCGACTCCTCGTCCTTGGAGGTGTCCCGCGACGCCGCGTCCCAGGGCCAGATTTCGGGGTCTTCTTCCAGGCGGCGCAGCAGCTCCGCGGGGTCCTTCACCAGCGTGCGGCAGCCGGCCGTGCGCAGGTCCTCCGCGCGGAAGCCGCCGCACAGCACACCCACGGACGCCAGGTGCAGCTTGCCCGCGGCCAGCGCGTCGTAGGGCGTGTCACCCACCACCACCACCGTGGCGGGGTCCGGCTTGCCCAGCTTCACGAGCGCCGCCTCGAAGATGTCCGGGTGCGGCTTGCTCTTGTCGACCTCGTCCTTGTTCGTCTTCGCCTCGAACAGGCCGTCGATGCCGCACAGCTCCACGTAGCGCTTGAGCTCGTCGTCCTTGGCGCTGGAGGCCAGGGCAATCTTGCGGCCGCGCTTGCGCAGCAGCTGGAACAGATCCTTCACACGCGGGAAGGGGCGCACCTTGGGGAGGAACTCGCGCTTGAAGCGCGCGGAACGGTCCTCCTCCAGGTCCTTGCCGAAGCGCTCCAGCTCCTCGTCGTTGAAGAAGACGGGCAACAGCTGGTCCGCGCCCTTGCCAATCTGGCTGCGCACGTGAGCGAACGGGATGTCTCGCCCGAACTCGATGAACGACCGGCGCCAGGCCTCGGCGTGCTCGTCCACCGAATCGATCAGCGTTCCATCCACGTCGAAGATGACGTTCTCGACCATGCGCGGCGAACCTCCGCCGCCAAGGTGGCGATGGCCGGCGTGCTGGTCAACCGCCCGTGGGTGACTTCGGTCCACTCTCCTGCGCTTCGCTGTCCACGAGTGTCCGGGTCTGCACGCTGTATCCCTCCGGAGCGGCGGGGGTGAACGCGTCGTTGGGCAGCGGCGTCTTCAGGTCCACCTTCGACAGCACCGTCTCGCCCTGCTTCGCGTCCCCCAGCCAGCGCGTCAGCTTCCTGGGCACGCACAGGCCCAGGTCCGTGTCGCAGTGCTCCTCCTCCATCCGCACCTCCGCCCGGGTGCCGTCCGGCGCGCGCGTCTTCTTGGCCAGGAAGTCCAGCGAGGGCCAGCGCAGCACGTACGTCACCTCCACGCCGCCGCCCGCCTCGCCCTCCAGCGCCATGGTCAGCTCCACGGCCTCCTTCGCCTGGGGCAGGCTCGCGGTGCGCCTCGCCTTCGCGCTGCGCAGCAGCAGCGGCGCGCGGAAGCCGTCCGGCACGAAGGGGGTGAAGATTTCGGTGAGGAACGCGGACAGCTTCTCCGCGGAGACCTGGGACGTGAAGGTGGTGAACTGCTTCGTCGCCTCCACCTGCTCGTACAGGTGCTTGCCGTCCCACCACACCTGCCGGGCCTGGGGCGCGGACACGGTGCCGCGCATCTTCTGGGGCGCGCGGTACGCGAAGGTGAAGCCCGCGGAGGCGGTGTCCCCTTCCGTCTGGGTGCCCTCCAGCTGGTAGGCCGTCAGCTTCGCGTCGCGCGCGGCCAGCTTCTCTCGCACCTGGGCCATCAGCTCCGCGTCGTTCGCGCCTCCGGACGAGGACGAACGGCACGCGAGGAGGCCCACGAGGGGCACGAGGAGGAGGGCGCGCATGGGGATGCTCGGGGGCTGGAAATGGAAAAGGCCCCGCTGTTCCCAGGGGGCCTTCGGACTGCCTCGGTGAGGAGGCAGCTTGGGACTACTTCACCGCCACGCCGGTCGCGGAGGAGCTGGTGATGCCGATGATGGTGCCGAACAGGGCGAAGATGCCGTGACGGGGCGTGGTGCTCGCCGACTTCAGGTCCACCTTGGAGGCGCCCATGGCCTTCGCCTCGGTGATGAGGAGCTTGTTCACCACGGTGTCCAGGTCGCTCTGAACGATGTCGATGATGTGGAAGATCGCGGTCAGGCCCAGCGAGCTGCCCTGGATGACGGCCACGGCCTCGCCGTTGGCGGCGATCTCGGAGCCGGAGACGATGGCGGACTCGACGCTCGTGCAGCCCACGAGGGAAGCGGCGGCGACGGCGGACAGGATGAACTTCTTCATGGTTATCTCCCCAACTGATGGTGGCTTGGATGGTGACGGAGCGGCCCGGACAGGCACTCCGCCGTTCAGTAAGACCTCAAGCGGCCGGGGTCGTAGCAGAAGGCTTTCTCAAGTCAAGGACCCGGGGCGGGCTATTCCGAGTTCTGTTGGACACTTCATCCGCCGGGCGGCGCGGGAGTGGTCGCCCCTCTCGCGGACGTGAGGCATCTTCGCGCATGCACCCGGTTTCCGTTCCACGTCCCGCCCCGGCCCGCGTCTGGCTGCACCTGCTGCTCTTCGTGGTGACGCTGGGGACGACGTTCCTCGCGTACCTGCTGCTCTTTGGCCGCTCGTTCCCGTTCAGTGGGGACGGGCTGCTCGCGGAGGACCGGACCCAGGCGCTGTTCTTCAGCGGGTCGCTGCTGGCCATCCTGGGCTCGCACGAGATGGGGCACTACGTGCTCGCGCGGTGGCACCGGGTGGACACGTCGTTGCCGTACTTCATCCCGCTGCCGGTGCCGGGGAGCCTGGGCACGCTGGGCGCGGTCATCCGGCTGCGCGGGCGCATCCCCACTCGCAACGCGCTGGTGGACATTGGCGCCGCGGGGCCGCTGGCGGGCCTGGTGGTGGCGCTGCCGCTGCTCTACTGGGGGCTGTTGCACTCCACGGTGGTGGACTCGCCGCCGGTGCCGTCCTCGTTCCCCGGCGAGTCGTCGCTGTGGGTGCTGGGGCAGGACCTGCTGCGTTGGGTGATGGAGAAGCTGACGCAGGCGCCGCCCGCGATGGAGCCCGTCTACACGAGCCACCAGACGCACTTTGGCGACAACCTCCTCATGAAGGCGCTGACGTGGCTGGCGCTGGGCCCGCTGCCGGAGGGCAAGGACGTGGTGGTGCACCCGGTGGTGATGGCGGCGTGGTTCGGCCTGCTGGTGACGCTGCTCAACCTGCTGCCGGTGGGGCAGCTGGACGGCGGGCACCTGACGTTCGCGGCGCTGGGGCCCCGGGCCCGTCTGGTGGGCCAGGGCGTGGCGGTGGTGCTGCTCTTCCTCACCGTGTTCGTCACCGCGTCATGGGGCCTGTGGCTGGTGGTGGCGAGCAAGGTCGTGGGCTTCGGCCACCCGGAGGTGTTGCGGCCGGAGGAGCCCCTGAGCGCTTCACGCAAGGTCATCTGCGCGCTGTGCCTGTTGGCGCTGGTAGGGTGCGCGATGCCCATCCCGCTGCGAGAGGTGTGGTCATGAAGTACCAGTGCGAGAGCTGCGACCGACTGGTCAAGGTGGAGACCTACGTCCTCGAGGAGCACGCGCTGGCCGTGGCGTGCCCGGCGTGTGGTGCGTGGACTCGGGCGGCGCCTTCCCTCTCCAAGCCGGCATCCCCTCGGCCCGCGCCCACTCCTGCGCATGACGGCGTGGAGGACCTCGCGGTGGCGGCGCCCTACGCGGCCCCTCCGCCGTCACCTCTCGCTCGGCCCAGCGTCACCGCGCTGCGGGTGGTGCGTCCGGATGCTCCCGCCGCGGCCCTGCTCGCGCTGGACGGAGACCCCTTCCAGGCGCCTCCGGGCCACTGCCCCAAGTGCGTGGCGCCCATGCGCGACGACGCCGGGGCCTGCTCGGCGTGCGGACTGGTCTACGCCAACTTCATCCCGGACGAGCACCAGCCCTCCGAAGCCCTGGCCCAGGAGTGGCGCGAGCTGCTGGAGACCTGGCACGACTGGGACGCGCACGACCGCCTGCTGTCCCAGGTGATGATGCGGGGCGAGATGGCCATGGTGGGCCGGCTGTACCGCGTGCGGCTCGCCCGCGCGCCGAACGACGCCCAGGCGCTGCGCGGACGGGATGAAGTGGTCCGCCGGGTGACGACCACGACGCAGCTCATCTCCGACGGACCCTCACCGGCGCTGGGGCGCAAGATGAAGACCGCGGTGCTGAGCACCGTGCTGGTGGTGTCCCTGGTGCTGCTGCTGGTGCTCTTCCAGATGATGCGCGCGTCCTTCTAGGCGGCGGGTCCGGCGGAGCGCTGGCCGGCCCGCTTCCCGGGCGGGCGGGAGAAGGGGCTTCACGGCCGCGTCAGGGAACGCGCGGGGGGCGCCGGGCGCTGTTATCCTGCGGGGCCGCCTTTCCGCCCTCCTGCCCCCGAACCGCCGCATGTCCGCGCCCGCGACCCGTCCTCTCTCTGTCGACAGCCTGCTGGGGCCTGGTGGCGCGCTGGAAGAGGCGCTGCCCGCGTACGAGCACCGCCCGGAGCAGCTCCAGATGGCGCGCGCGGTGGAGCGGGCCTTCTCCGAGGGCAGCTACCTGCTGGCGGAGGCCGGCACCGGCACGGGCAAGACGCTGGCGTACCTGGTGCCCGCGCTCCTGGCGGGGCGCAAGGTGGTGGTGTCCACGGCCACGAAGACATTGCAGGACCAGGTGTTCTTCAAGGACCTGCCGCTGCTCAGTGAGAAGCTGGGCCTGCGCTTCGAGGCGGCGTACCTCAAGGGGCGCGGCAACTACCTGTGCCTGCACCGCTACGAGTCCTTCGAAAAGGACCCGCAGTTCGTCTCGCGCGAAGAGGCGAAGCAGTGGCCGCTGCTCAAGAAGTGGGTGACGCAGACGGAGACGGGGGACCGGGCGGAGCTGGATTTGCCGGAGTCCTTCGCCGCGTGGTCCCGGCTGTCCACCACGTCGGAGACGTGCCTGGGCTCGCGCTGCTCGCAGTACGACACGTGCTTCGTCACGCGGATGCGCAAGCGCGCGGAGGCCGCGGACCTGCTGGTGGTGAACCACCACCTGTTCTTCGCGGACCTGGCGCTGCGCAGCTCCGGCAAGCGCACGGAAGGGGTGCTGCCCTTCTACGACGCGGTCGTCTTCGACGAGGCGCACGCGCTGGAGGACGCGGCCAGCGGCCACTTCGGGTGCAGCGTGTCCAACTACCGGCTGGAGGAGCTGTCGCGCGACGCGGTGGCGGCCCTGCAGGCGAAGGATGAGCGGCACGCGACGCTCTCCGCGCTGGCCCAGCGGGTGCGCTCGCACGCGGACGCGCTGTTCCTCCAGGCGCCGCGCGCGCTGGGGATGTCCAGCCAGGAGTCCACCGTGGCCTTGCGCCCGGAGACGATGGGCAAGCTGTCCGGCGCGCTGGAGCAGGTGCGGGAAGGCCTGGCCGCGCTGGCGTCCTTCGCGGGCAGCGAGCGCGAGCCGGAGCTGGCCGCCATCCACCGCCGCGCGGAGGAGATGGCGGAGCAGCTCAGCTTCCTGGAGAAGTCCGAGTCCGCGGACCACGTGTACTGGGCGGAGGCGCGCGGCAAGGGACTGTTCCTGCGCGCGAGCCCCATCGACGTGGCGAAGGAGCTGCGCGACCGGCTCTACGGCGCGCTGGACACGGTGGTGTTCACCTCCGCGACGCTCGCGGCGGACAGCCGCTTCGACTTCTTCGCCAAGCGCATGGGCATGTACGACGACGAGGGCCAGCCCGTGACGCGCGTGCGCACGCTGGCGGTGCCCAGCCCGTTCGACTTCCCGCGCCAGTCCGCGCTGTACCTGCCCACGCACCTGCCGGACCCCAGCGCCCCGGGCTTCATCGAGGCGGCGGCGGAAGAAATCATCCAGCTGTGCGAAGTGACGGGCGGGCGCGCGTTCGTGCTCTTCACGTCGCTGCGCAACATGGTGCGCGCGTACGAGCTGACGGCGACGCGGCTGCCCTATCAGGCATTGCTCCAGGGGGAGCGGCCCAAGCAGCAGCTGCTGGATGCGTTCCGCCAGACGCCCAGCGTGCTCTTCGCCGCGCACAGCTTCTGGGAGGGCGTGGACGTGCCTGGGGACGCGCTGAGCCTGGTCATCATCGACCGGCTCCCGTTCGCGTCTCCCGGCGACCCGCTGGTGGCCGCGCGCATCCGTCAGATTCAGGCGCGCGGTGAAGAGCCGTTCGACCAGTACCAGCTGCCGCAGGCGGCGCTGGCGCTGCGGCAGGGCTTCGGGCGGCTCATCCGCACGCAGGCGGACCGGGGCATTGTCGCGATGCTGGACCGCCGCATCGTGACCAAGGGCTACGGCCGCGTGTTCCTCTCCAGCCTGCCGCCCGCGAAGCGGATGGAGGACACGACGGAATTGAGCCGCTGGTTCAACGGTCCGGTGCGCCCGGTGCCGCCCGTGCGCTCGATTCGCTGAACACGTCGCGCAGGCGCAGGCCCACGCGTGCCTGGAAGGGCGGGGCCAGCGTGTCCACGCCCGCGCGGCCCGCGAGGTACTGGCGGTCGAAGAGGTTCTCCACCGCGCCGAAGGCGTCCACCTTCCAGAACAGGTGGCGGCTCACGAACAGGTCCACCACCGCCGCGCCGCCCATGCCGCGCGTGTTGAGGTCGTCCTCGTACTGCGGGCCGAACACGCGCAGCTGCGCGGTGACGGAGACGATGCGCGGGTCATCGAAGGTGACCGCGAGCGAGCCGCGATGCCGGGGGTCCTGCGGAAGCTGGCGACCCGCGAGGTCGGGCTGACCGGGGGCGCGCGTGACGACGGGGTCCACGAAGGTGTAGGCGGCGAGCGCGGTCCACTGCCGGGACATGCGCCAGTCCGCGCCCAGCTCCACGCCTCGCACGCGGGCCCGGCCCAGGTTCTGTCGCTGGCGCGTGGCTCCGTCCGGCAGGGGCGTGGCGAGGGTGACGTTGGTGACGGGCGCGTCCAGCACGTTCCAGAAGCCGGTGACGCGGCCGGTGAGTCCGCGCGGGCCGGTGGCCTCCACGCCTGCCTCGGTGCCCCAGAGGCGCTCCGCGCCCAGGTCCGGGTTCGCGGCGGTGAGGACGGTGCCCACCTGGAAGGGGCGATAGAGCTCGTTGAGGGTGGGGGCGCGGAAGGCGCGGTACGCGGAGGCGCGCAGCGTGAGCCACTCCAACGGGCGCACGCGCGCGGCGATGCGCGGACTGAGCTGGCGCGCGGTGCGGGGCTCGAAGTCGGTGGCGGTGGTGGTGCCGTTCGCGAAGCTCTCCAACCGGTTGCCGTCGAAGTTGCGCCACGTGTCCCAGCGCAGCGTGCCGGCGAACTCCAGCGCGGGGGACACGGTGTAGAGGTCCTGCACGAAGACGCCGCCGGACAGCTGCGTGCCCCGCGTGTTGCGCGCATAGAGCGTCGTGGCGGTGTAGCTGGCGGGGAAGAGCACCTCGTCGGCCCTGCCGTGGGAGCGGCGCACGTCCACGCCCGCTGCGAACACGTGGGTTCCGCCCAGCGTCAGCTCCGGACCGGTCCAGACGAGCGAGCCGCCCTGGTCGTCCGCGGGCACGTCCTGGAGGGCGGAGCGGATCTCGAAGTTGCGGTCCGGTGCGACGCGCGCGCGGTCCTGGGCGAAGTGCTGGGTGCGGCCATGGAGGCCCAGCTCGAAGGTGCCGACGGCGTCCGTGCGGAGGCGGGCGTTCGCGGCGAACCACATGAGGTCCACGCTGGCGACGGTGTACTGGGTGCCACCGTTCTGCGTCTCGCGGAACACGCCCGCGCGGGCGGAGAGGGACAGGTGGTCGGTGGCCGCCGCTTCGACGCGCGCCTGGGCGCTGACGTGGTTGGAGGGCGTGTCTCCGTCGATGCGGCCGCGCTGGCCTTCGGGGACGATGCGGTAGCCGTTGCTGGTGAGGCCCTCGACCTCCAACGAGGCGCCCACGCGGCCCCAACGGTCCGCGATGCGCGCGGCGGCGAAGCCGGTGCCCAGGTTGCCGGCGGACAGGTCGACGTCGAGCACCGGGCCGGTAATGGGCCGGGAGAACAGCTGCACCACGCCGCCCAGCGCGGCGCTGCCATAGAGCGCGGAGCCGCCGGTGGGGACGACCTCGACGCGGTCCAGGCCCAGGCGGGGCAGGGCGCGCCAGAAGACCCAGCCTCCGTAGGGGTCGTTGAAGGGAAGCCCGTCCAGCAGCACCAGCCCACGCGCCACGCCGGAGGGCGCGAGCCCTCGCAGGTTGAGCCCCTGCGCGGTGGGGT
The DNA here is from genome assembly GCF_009909105.1 of Corallococcus exiguus. NCBI lineage: Bacteria > Pseudomonadati > Myxococcota > Myxococcia > Myxococcales > Myxococcaceae > Corallococcus > Corallococcus exiguus. The sequence continues at coordinate 370,000 of NZ_JAAAPK010000005.1, read as the reverse complement.
CCGCGACGAGCGACGGCGTGCGGCGGAACGTGGCCGCGGACGGCAGCGTGCGGATGAGCGCGTCCTGCGTGAGCGTGGGGCTGCGTTCCATCTCCTCGCGGGGAATCACCACCGTGGTGGCGGGCACGTCGCGCAGCGGCCGCGGCAGGCGCGTGGCGGTGACGACGGTGCGGGTGTCGCGAGGAGGCTCGGGCTGAGGCTCGGGCTCGGCGGGGGCCACGAGCGCGGCGGCCTCCGGCTCGGGGACCCTGTCCGCGTCCACCGTCTGCGCGGTGGCCACGCCGGGCAGCAGCAACGCCCATGCGAGGCGACGGGAGAGCGACGGGCGAGCGACGGCGCGAGGTCCAGGCATCGGGCCCGCTCTACTGGATGTCGTGCTCCCGGGCGAGCAATGGCGGGCTCCAGAAACACGAACGGCGGTGAAGCGCCCGGAGGGCCACTCCACCGCCGCCGTTCACGGCCGGGAGGCCGTGGGGAACTACGCCGCGGCCATGCCACCGCCGGAGGCGGCCGGGCCCTGGTACTGCGCGTCGCCGAAGCCGAGGATGGCGTAGAAGACCGGGCCGAGCAGCGCCAGGCCGATGCCGAAGCCCGTGCCCTTGCCGAACGACTTCGCCATGTCGATGCCGATGATGAACAGCGCGATGATGTTCACACACGGCAGGAGCGCCAGCACCACCCACCACGCCGGACGGCCGACGATCTGGGTCATCACATAGATGTTGTAGAACGGCACGATGGCCGCCCAGCCGGGCTGGCCCGCCTTGGCGAACGTCTTCCACAGGCCGGCAATCGTCAGGCCGATGAACGCCAGGTAGATGATCCAGAACAGCGGACCCGGGCCCGCCGCCTGCTGGTCCTGCATCTGCTGCATCATCTCAATCTGCTGCTGATCCATGACTTCCCCCTCGGAAGTGTAGGACCCACCTCCGTGGGCGGATCCAAGTTCACTCCCGAACAAAGGCGAAGTCGGGGGGAGAAAGCAAATTCCTTCCCCCGCCCGAGGGAGGCCGCTCAGGCCTTCAGCGTCTCCGGCACCTGCCAGTCCGGCTTCAGCCGCTGGATGACCTTCACGAAATTCTCCTTGTCCTGGGCTTTCTCCAGGGCGGCCTCGGGGAGGATGACGTCGTCCTTCACCAGCCGCTCCAGGTGCATGTCCAGGGTCTGCATGCCCTGGTTCTGGCCGGCCTGCATCTTGGAGGCGATCTGGAACACCTTGCCCTCGCGAATCATGGCGGCGATGGCGGCGCTGCCCACCAGGATTTCGAGCGCGGCGACGCGGCCCTTGCCGTCCGCGGTCTTGATGAGCTGCTGGGCGACGATGCCGGCCAGCGACTCCGCGAGCATGCCGCGCACCTGACCCTGCTCGTCCGCGGGGAAGGAGTTGATGATGCGGTCGATGGTGGCGGGGGCGCTGTTGGTGTGCACCGTGGCGAAGACGAGCACGCCGAAGCTGGCCAGCTGGAGCGCCAGCTTCATCGTCTCGTTGGTGCGGAGCTCGCCGATGAGGATGACGTTGGGGTCTTCACGGCCGGCGGAGCGGATGGCGGTGGCGAAGCTGGAGGCGTGCGGGCCCACCTCGCGGTGGGTGACCTGGGACTTGAGCGATTCGTGCACGAACTCCACCGGGTCCTCGACGGTGAGCACGTGCGCCGGGCGCGTCTTGTTGATGTGGTTGATCATCCCGGCGAGCGTCGTGGACTTGCCCGAGCCCGTGGGGCCCGTCACCAGCACCAGCCCGCTGCGGCGGTCCGCCATCTTGCGCACCACCTCCGGCGTCTTCAGGTCCTCCAGCGACAGCACCTTGCTGGGGATGGTGCGGAACACGGCGCCAATGCCAGTCATCCGGTAGAAGTAGTTGGCGCGGAAGCGGGCCTTGGTGCCGTAGCCGTAGGCGAAGTCCAGGTCCAGCTCCTCCGTTATCTGCCGCTTCTGTTCGGGCGAGCAGATCTCGAAGAGCAACGACTCCAGCTCTTCGGTGGTGAGGGCTTCTTCGCGCAGGGGCATGAGCTCGCCGCGGATGCGGCCCAGGGGCGGGTAGCCCACGCCCAGGTGCAGGTCGCTGCCCTTCTTGTCGAGCAGGACGTCAAACCAGGCGGCGATGCGAGGGGTGTCCGTCATGTCAGGCGCCCTTCTTGCCAAGCAGTGAGCCCACCTTGGACAGCATCCGCGCGCCCTCCTGGGCGGTGGCGGGCGGGGGCACGGTGGGAGCGGCGCCGGGCCGCTTGCCCGTCACCATGGCTTCGATTTCGTCCGGGTTCTCCGCGAAGCCCTTCACCGTCTCCAGCGTCGCCTTGCCGGAGCGGGCCAGGTCCGCGAGCGAGTCCTCGAAGCGGATGATGCCCAGCGACTTGCCGCGCTGCTGGAGGGAGGGGATCTGGTACGTCTTGTTGTCGCGGATGAGGTTGCCCAGGGCCACGGAGCCGGTGAGCACCTCGGCGGCGGCGACCAGGGACTTGCCGTCCGTGCTGGGCATCAGTCGCTGGCTGACGATGAGGCGCAGGCCGCTGGAGAGTGACAGCCGCACCTGCTGCTGGTCCGCCGGCGGGAAGAGGTCGATGAGCCGGTCGATGGTCTTCGCCGCGCTGGGCGTGTTCATGGTGCTGATGAGCAGGTGGCCCGTTTCGCTGGCGGCGAGCGCCATGCGCACGGTCTCCGTGTCGCGCAGCTCGCCCACGACGATGACGTCCGGGTCCTCGCGGAGGCTGCCCTTGAGGGCGCTGGCGAAGGTGCGGGTGCTGGTGCCCACCTCGCGCTGGCTGATGAGGGCGCGCTTGCGCGGGTGCACGTACTCCACCGGGTCCTCCACGGTGAGCACGTGGTGCGTCGTTTCACGGTTGATGATGTCCACCAGCGCCGCGAGCGTGCTCGTCTTGCCGTGGCCGGATGGACCGGTGAGCACGATGAGGCCCTGGTGGTGGTGCGTGGCCTTGGCGATGTCCGCGGGCAGGCCCAGCGACTCCAGGGTGGGGATTTCGCGGGGGATGACGCGGAAGGTGCCCTTGAGGCCCGTGCGCTGGCGGCACACGTTGACGCGGAAGCGGCCGGTCTCCTCGGAGTCCAGCGCGAAGTCCACGCTGCCGTCCTTCTCCAGCACGTGGCGCAGCCGCTCCGGGATGATGGGTAGCAGCAGCCGCTCCACCGTCTCCGGGGACAGCGGCGTGTCCTGCGGCAGCAGCTCCCCGGCCAGGCGCAGCAGCGGAGGCCGTCCGGCCACCAGGTGCAGGTCGCTGGCGCCCATGCTGCGCGCCTGCTCCAGCAGCACGGTCAGGTCGCGGCCCGGAGCGGATGTCGCGCGCGAGATGGGGATGATCCGCGCGGGGGGATTCGCGCTGGCAGTGGAGTGGGACGCAGCGCCTGCATGAGCAGCAGCGCCTGCATGGGCCGCCGCACCTGCATGGGCCGCAGCACCCGCGTGGGCAGGCGCACTCGCGTATCCGCCCGCGCCTGCGTGTGAAGGAGCGCCCGCGTGAGGGGCCGCGCTGACAGGAACTCCGCGCGCGGCGGCTCCCGCACCCATTCCACCTGGCTGCGTGGCCCGCGCGTCCACGGGCGCGGAGACCGCGGGCACTCCCGCGTAGGGCGTGCGCGTGGGCGCCGCCTGGGCGGACACGGCCGGCATTCCCGCGTAGGGCGTCCGCGTGGGCGCGGCAGGCGCCGCCGGAGCCGCCGCGGTCGCTGGAGCCGCGGCGGCCGCCGCGCCTTCCGCGCTTCGCGTGAGGCGCACGTTCATCAGCTCGCCCCGGCGCACCGCGGCGATGTTGAGGGAACCCAGGCCGGTGGCGTTCACCGTCCATTGCACCGGCGTCTCCGACACAGAGGACGCGCGCGCCATGCCCACCATCGCCTGGAGGGCCTTCACGAGCTCATCGGTGGAGAGGGCGCCTGGATCGACGGGCTCGTAACCGTTGGCGCCGCGCACCATCGGAGGACGGCCACTGGCCAGGGCCAGCTCGGTGATTCCAGGACGCGAGAGATGACGCAGCAGTTCCGCGAGCGGTTTCATTCAGGGGGAAGCCCCACCGCTGCCGTGCGTCAGGCCCGGCGGGGTGGAAACTCCCGAAAGGATAGTCGACCGCCGCGCTCCAGGTCACCCTGGGGGCATGCCCCAAACGCACGACGGGAGCGGCCGTGCGAGGGCCCCTCCCGTCGGGTCCAACCGATTGCTGGGGTACCGCGGACTACAGCTCGCGCGACATCAGGAGCCGCAGCTTGCCGGACTTCTTGGAGACCACCGTGGCCACCGTGGTGAAGCCCGCCTTGCGGTAGAAGCCCACCGCGGGCGCGTTCGCAGGATCCACGCGCAGGGCGATGGTCTTGCGGTACATGTCGCGCGCCGCGTCCAGCGCCTTGTCGAGCAGCATGGCGCCCAGGCCGTGGCGCCGCAGCTCCGGCTTCACCACGATGTTGCGCAGGTAGGCCGCGCCCGGCACCGGACCGTCGCGCTCCACCGTCACGTAGCCCACCACCTGGCTCTGGAGCCGCGCCACGTGGATGAAGGGCTTCAGCTGGGTGAGGGCCTTGAGGCTCTCCTCCTGCGACTCACCCCGCCCCTTCCAGGGCTCGGAGTTGGCGCGCAGGGCCGACACCGTCGTCAGGTCCTCGTCGGTGGGCGGACCGAATTTGACCCCGGTCACCATTTCGTTGGGGAGCGTCGCTCCGTCCAGCACCGGCGTGGGGGCCGCCACCTCGATGCCAGGGTCCACCTGCTTCATCGTCATCGCCTTGCTCCTCCGTCGCGTCCGCGATCCTAACCGGTCCCCCCGTACCCATGCACGCGATCATTCCGCGCGCATTGTTCTGTTTTCCGTGTGGGGAGACGTCCTCCTCCCAGGCGGGGAGCCGGAACTTGTCGAAACGCCGCCTACGGGCGCGTCATTCCGGGAAGACGCGTCCTGCTCCGCCGTCTGGACTGCGAGCGGCCTTCCGCGCGGAGCGTGAGGCCATTATAAAACCCCTGTCCGGGTCCCCCTCGGTCCGAGTTTAAGCCCCTTGCAACTCAACCACGCCCAGCGCGAGCTGACGCTCAAGATCGTCTATTACGGCCCCGGGTTGAGCGGGAAGACGACGAACTTGCGCAAGCTGCACGCGCGGGCGCGGCCGGACGTGCGAGGGCGCCTCCTGTCGGTGGATACCCACGACGACCGGACGCTCTTCTTCGACCTGCTGCCTGTCTTCTTCTCCACCTCCACGGGCTTCAAGGTGAAGGTGAAGCTCTTCACCGTGCCCGGTCAGGTCATCCACAACGCCACGCGGCGGGTGGTGCTGCAGGGCGCGGACGCGGTGGTCTTCATCGCGGACAGCCGGCGCGGGGCGGCGCAGGAGAACAACGCCTACTGGCGCAACCTGCAGGAGAACCTGCGGGAGATGGAGCTGGATCCCACGCAGGTGCCGGTGGTCATCCAGTTCAACAAGCGCGACCTGCCCGACAGCCTCACGGACGAGGAGCTGGCGGAGGTGCAGCGCCGGGGCAGCCAGCCGGTGGTGGGCTCCGTGGCCGTGCGAGGCGAGGGCGTGGTGGAGACCTTCCACGCCGTGGTGCAGACGGCCTGGCGCGCGCTGGAGGGCCGGGCGCAGCTGTCGCGCAACGTGGGCTTGAGCGAGGAAGAGTTCCTGGGGCAGATCTTCCGTCACATCGACCTGAGCGGCACGGCGCTGGAGGGGCGGTACGGCCCTGGCGCCATGCCTGGCGGCAGGGAGAGCGGGAGGGCGCCATGAACGGCGCGGCAGGCGGAGGATCCCGGAACACCGCGAGCGCGCCCCGGCGTGAGTCCGCGCTCCAGCGCCGGCTGTCGCTGGGGGACCTGCTGGACCTGCCGTCCTTCACGGAGGTGGTGAAGGGCTTCAGCGACCTGTACCGCGTGGGCATCAAGGTGTTGGACACGCGCGGCAACAAGCTGGCGGACGTGAAGGTGGGCCACGGCGACTTCTGCGCCTACGTCTTCTCCTTCCCGGATGGACGCCACGCGTGCACCGCCATGGTGGGCCGGGTGAAGGACGGCCCCGTGCTGCCGGAGTCCGGCGGGCGCGTGGCGGACGGAGACGTCTCCGAGGCTGCGGGCCTCATCGCGCTCACCTGCTTCACCGGCCTGCGCTACGTGGTGATGCCGGTGCGCTGGGACGGCGACCTGCTGGGCCGGGTCATCCTGGGGCCCTTCACGCCAGAGGAGCTGACGGACTTCCCGGAGACGCTCACCAGCATCCACGGCCTGGACCTGGAGCGCGCGCAGGAGCTGCTGGGCCGCGTGCGTCGCGTACCGGAGCGCACCGCCGCGCAGGTGCTGGGCCACTTTGGTCAGGTGCTGGGCGCGCTCGTGGCCAGCGGGCAGAAGGCGTACCTGGCCACGCACCTGCATCTGGAGTCCACGCTGGAGGTGCACCGCGAACTGGAGGCGCAGAACGCGCGGCTGCTCCAGGCGAACGCGCGGCTGAAGGAATTGGACCGGCTGAAGTCCACCTTCCTGGGCACGGTGAGCCACGAGCTGCGCACGCCGCTCGCGTCCATCCTGGGCTACTCGGAGATGATGGCGGAGGGGCTGGCGGGGCCGCTCAACCCGGAGCAGCTCCAGTACGTGCGCACCATCGTGGAGAAGGGCGAGACGCTCCTCTCGATGATCTCCTCGCTGCTGGACCTGAGCCAGATTGAAGCCGGGCGTCTGCGCCTGTCCATGGCGCCGGTGGACCCTGGCTACGTCATCCAGACGGCGGTCTCCAGCGTGCTGCCGCAGGCGCAGCGCAAGGGCCTGGAGCTGGAGGTGCGGCTGCCGCACACGCCGCAGCCCCGGCTGGCGGGTGACTTGGACAAGCTGCGCCAGGTGGTGGTGAACCTGCTGGCCAACGCGGTGAAGTTCACGCCCGCGGGCGGCCGGGTGAAGGTGACGCTGTCGGACGCGGCGATGCAGCAGGAGCTGGGCGTGCCCGGCTACCGCATCAGCGTGGAGGACACCGGCGTGGGCATCCGCGCCGAGGAGTTCGAGCGCATCTTCCAGAGCTTCTACCAGGTGGACGGCAGCTCCACGCGCGAGTTCGGCGGCGCGGGACTGGGCCTGGCCATCGTGAAGAGCCTGGTGGAGGGCCATGGCGGCCGGGTGCGCGTGGAGAGCGAGTTCGGCCACGGCTCGCGCTTCATCGTCCAGCTGCCGCTGCACCCGCCCATGCAGGAGCGCGGATTGACGGCCGCGCCTCCCATGACGGAGCCGGACCGCTTCTAAAGGCAGACAGCAGCATGCCGCGGCGCGCCAGCTACGGTGCAGGCGGATGGCTGGATTTATGTCCGGAATTTGTAGTTTATACGTCTTAAGCTTGATTCCTAATTAAAGCTGTATAGTCTGTTTTCTGTAGTTCCCAGCCCCCCTGACATTGGAGTTGCCCATGAAGACGTTCTCGATCCGCGCGTTCGGCGTGGCTGCGTTCGCTATTGCCGGTCTGACGGTGGGCTGTGGTGGCGCGCCGGAGGACATGGAGGCGCAGCCGCAGGATGGTACGCAGGTGAACGCGCCTGCCCAGGAGGAGAACAACGACCGCCCGGTGCACGCGAAGTACTTCCGCTGGGTGTGCAACGCGAACACCGTGGGCCTGCGCACCTCGCCGGGCGGCGCCGTGTACGCGCAGATCAACTACGGCGAGGGCGTGGAGGTGTACAGCCGCGACGGCAACTGGATGTACGTGCAGCGCCTGTCCACCGGCCAGTGGGGCTGGACGGACGCGACCTACTTCTGCGTCTGAGCCTCCTTCGCTAGTCCGCGTGGGGCTGTTCGGAGGCGTGGGGCTTGAACAGCTCCGCGCCTCCGGCGTCCGCCGGAAGGAACGTGGGCAGCCGCGTCTGCACGAACGCGCCCACGAGCCCCAGCAGCATCACCACGCCCAGCGCGCGGCCCAGCCGCAGCGTGAGCGACCGCTGCTCCGACACGCGCGCCACGAGGATGAAGTTGATGGCGGCGCTGGCGAGCGACGCGATGATGGCGCCCACTCCTGCCGTCGTGGGGGAGATGGTGCCGTTGGCGCACAGCGACGCGGCGGACGCCACCGCGGACGCGCTGGACACCAGTCCGCCCACGGCGCTCACCGCGTAGAAGCCCCAGCGGCCCAGCAGCGTCTGGCCCACGGTGCCCACCACCTGGAGCGCCAGGAAGATGAGGCCGAACTTCAGCGCGGACGGCAGCGAGAAGGGCGACTTCAGGGGCAGGGCGGGAGGCTCGGCGCTGGGCGTGGCCTCCACGCGCGAGCGCATCAGCGCCAGACCCGTGCTGGACAGGAGGATGAGGACCAGCGGGATGGCGGAGTCCACCAGCGCGCGGAACGAGAGCAGCCCCAGCAGCACGGCGTTGCGCAGCGCCATGGCGGCGGTGGCCAGCATCACGCCCCGGTAGGCCACGTCGAGCAGGCGTCCGGAGGTCTCGCGCACGCGGTTGGCCAGCTCCGCCACGGTGACGGTGCTGTTGACGAGCCCGCCCAGGAACCCCGTGACCTCCACGCCGTGCGTGCCGAACACCTTCCACAGCATGTAGTTCACGAAGCCGATGGCCGCGATGAGGATGACGGTCACCCACGCGGCGCGCGGCTCGATGAGGCCCCACGGGTCCACCGGCTGCGAGGGCAGCACCGGGTAGATGGCGAAGGCGAGGATGGCCAGCAGGATGGCGCTGCGCAGCTCCTCGGCGGTGATCTTGTGGCTGAAGGTGGCCATCCGCTCCTTCCACGCGAGCAGGCCCGCCGTCGTCACTCCCACCGCCGCGGGCGTCACCGTATGACCCAGGCCGCACAGCACGCCGGCGAAGCCCGTGACGAGCAGCGCGGCGGACGTGGTCAGCTCCGCGCCGCCGTTGGCGCGCAGGGACTGCCAGTTGAGGAAGCACAGCAGCACGCCCAACAGCGCGAGGCTGAGCAGCGCGAAGTTCGGGCCCAGGAGGCCGCCCATGCCGCCCAGCAGCGCCGCGAAGCCGAACGTGCGCAGGCCGGCCTCCTTGCCACGCCACTCACGCTCCAGCCCGACGAACAGGCCCACCGCGAGCGCGAGCGTCAGCCGCATCAACGTCTGCAGCGGTGGCCAGGAGACGACGGGGGGAAGACCTTCCATCATGCGAAAACCTCTCTCGGACCGTCATGCTCGCGTGTCGGGCCGACGTCAACGCCGCACCCCGTCACGCGAAAGGGCCCCGCGTCAGGTGAGGGCGCGAGGGCCTTCGGGGGCGGGTCCGCCACTGACGACGTGCAGCCGCTCCCAACCTTGTCGCGCCAGGAGCTGGTGCAGCCTCGGCCGCAGCGCCGCCTGGAGCGCCTTTGCTCCGGCCTCCTCCTTCAACGACAGCGCGGGAAGTGACCAGCGCTCGCGCACGCGGGCGTCCATGCCCGGGGCATGGTCCGCGACGTCGATGAGGACGTAGTGCGACGCGGGCACGTTCCGGTCTCGCAGGGGCGCGGCGCGCAGGTTCGCCTCCCGAATCAGCGTCTCCACCGCGGGAGGCGGCCCGTCATCCAGGCCCGAGCCCGGCGGCGGCGACACCACCGCTCGCGCCCGGTCCGGGTGCGCCAGCGAGTTGAAGAGGGCGGCGGCCAGGTGCGCCGGCCCTGCTTCCGCGCACTCGAAGACGACGGTCTCCACTGCCGCCGTGGGGGCGGGTTTCGGCGTGCTGCCCAAGAGCCACCGGAAGAGGAACACCGCCAGCGCCGCGCCCAACAGCTGCGCCGCGACGAAGGACTCCACCTCCCACGGACTCATCACGCCCACGTGAGCGCTGGCCGCGCGCGCCAGCACCAGCGCCGGGTTCGCCAGCGAGCGCGAGTCCGTGAACCACACTGTCGCCGCCACGTACCCCGCGATGGCCAGCGGCGTCGCGGACGGACGCGTACGCACGCAGCCTCGCACCACCACCAGCAGCCCGAACGTGGCCACCATCTCCGTGAGGAACCGCGCCCCGTCCGCCGCGGGCACCCTCGCGGTGAGCAGCAGCGGCTCATTGCACATGCGGTGCGCCACGAGCCTGCCCACCAGGCTGCCGGACAGCTGCGCCAGCGCGTACAGCGGCACCTCGCGCCAGGGCGTGCGGTCCCCCAGCGCGTCCGCGAAGGTGAGCGCCGGATTCAAATGCGCGCCCGACAGCGGACGCAGCACCCACAACAGGCACGCCAGCACCGCGCCGCAGGACAGGGACATGAAGAGGCGTCCCTCCGTGGCGCTCGCGCCCAGGTGCTCCGCGACGTGGTGCGACCCCTCCAGCGCCACCACCACCAGCCCGCAGCCCAGCGCTTCCGTCACCAGCCGGCGGCGCAAATCCATGGGTGTGGCGGAAGAGGGCACTCCCTGTCCTATGCCTGGGAGGTCCGACACCGTCAACGCCACGTGCCTCCATCCCGCTCGCCCGTTCGCGGGTCGTCATTGCGTCCCCCGGCGCGAGCGTGGTCTTCAGTGCCGCCATGCCCGGCGAGTTCGACCTCATCCAACGCTTCCTCGCCTGCTTCCCGCGCGCGCGGGTGCCGGTGGGCCCGGGGGACGACTGCGCCGTGCTCGCCCCGTCCAAGGGTGCGCTGTGCGTCACCACCGACGCCGTGGTGGAGGACGTGCACTTCACCCGCGCGACGTTCTCCGCCGCGGACATCGGCCACAAGGCGCTCGCGGTGAACCTGTCGGACCTAGCCGCCATGGGCGCCACGCCGCGCTGGTTCGTCTGCGCGCTCGCGCTGCCCCGGGACTTCCCCGCCCGTGAGCTGTCCGCCATGGGCCGGGGCATGGCCGCGCTCGCGAAGGCCCACCGCATCATGCTCGTGGGCGGCAACTTCACCTCCGCGCGCGAGGTGTCCGTCACCCTCACCGTCACCGGGGAGCTGTCCCACGCGCCCATCACCCGCTCGGGCGCCCGGCCCGGCGACCTCCTCTATGTCTCCGGCACGCTGGGCGACGCGCGCCTGGGACTCCAGCACCTCCAGGCCGGCGTCCGGCGGGGCGCGGCCGTGAGGCGCCAGCGCCGCCCCGAGCCCCGCATCGCCCTGGGGAAGCTGGCCGCGCGCTTCGCCTCCGCCGGGATGGACGTGTCGGATGGACTGGCGCAGGACCTGGGCCACCTGTGCGCCGCGTCCCGGGTGGGCGTGGAACTGGAGCTGGACCGGCTGCCCCTGTCGCCCGCCGTGCGCGCGGCGCTGGGGCCGGAGGGTGCCTTGCGGGGAGGGGAGGACTACGAACTGCTACTCGCCGTCCCACCTTCGCGCATGCAGGCGTTCGAGCGTGCGTGCGCCCGCGCCGGGCAAAAGGTGACGCGCATGGGAGTGCTCACCCAGGAGCAGACGTTGCGAATTCGAGACGCGGGGGGGCATCTTCTGACCCCTCCGACGGGATTCGATCACTTCGCCCGGTCAAGCAGGCAGATCCGGCCGGATGATTGACCCGTACCAGACAGCAAGGCTAAACCCCTGGGCTGTTTTCCGCCCCTCCCGCTGAAAGCACCCCGTGCGCCGCCCCCTTCGCGACGACCCCTCCTCTGGCCTCACCCCCCGACGCGAGCCGGTGCAGCGACTGCTGCGCGCCGTCGATGGCCCCAAGGCGGTTCGCGAGCAGTCCCTGCACCGGAAGATCACCACCGGCTACATCCTGCTGGGCCTGCTGCTGGGCACGTGGCTGCTCTGCACGGAGAGCCTCTTCGACGCGTCCTGGGGCCGCTGGAGCTTCATCATCCGGGTGGGCGTGGGCGTGCTCATCACCTTTGGCGGCGCCACCTTCCTGCCGTCGCTGCTGGCGCGCGTCACCCGCGTGAAGGTGCTCAGCCGCTCCGCCTTCGAGATTTCCCAGGGTGATTTGTCCAAGCCCGTGGCCGCGGAGGTGCACAGCACCCGCGACGAAATCGACGAGCTGACGGGCGCCATCTCCCGCATGCAGGAGAACCTGCGCGAGCTGGTGGGCAAGATTCAAGACACCGCCAAGAGCGTGGCGGACACCGCCATCGACCTTCAGCGCAGCGCGGAGAACGTCAACGGGTCCACGGAGGAAGTGGGCTCGTCGATGGAGAAGATCGCCAGCGGCGCGGAGACCCAGTCGCAGCTGGTGTCGCAGGCCTCCAAGGTCATCACGGAGATGGCCGGCAGCATCCAGCGCACGGCGGCCAGCGCCCTGGACGCGGCCCGCACGTCCGCGGAGACCAGCAGCAGCGCGGAGGACGGCTCCAAGGCGGCGCGGCTCGCGGGCGACAAGGTGAAGAAGGTCTTCAACCGCATCGAGTCCGCCAGCCAGCAGGTGTTCGCCTTCGGCGAGAAGACGCAGGAGATTTCGAAGATCGTCGACGCCATCACCCAGGTGGCGCAGCAGACGAACCTCCTGGCCCTCAACGCCACCATCGAAGCGGCGCGCGCGGGCGAGTACGGCCGCGGCTTCGCGGTGGTGGCGGATGAAGTGCGCAAGCTGGCGGAGAGCGCCGGCCGCTCCGCGGAGCAGATTTCCCGCCTGGCGCGCGACATCTCCGGCCAGTCCACCTCCGTCGTCAGCGCCATGAAGGAAGGCATCGCGGAGCTGGCCGAGGGCCGTGAGGACCTCACCGACATCATGCGCTCCATGGGGGCCATCACCGACACCGCCCGCAAGGGCGCGGAGAAGGTGACGCTCATCTCCGACAGCACCCGCGACCAGATGAAGGGCAGCGAGGAGATGGTGAAGGCCATCGAGGAGATCAAGCTCGTGGCGAAGAACAACGCCAGCTCCACGGAGGCCATCCAGGCCGTCATCCAGGAGCAGACGGCCGCGGTGTCGCGGATGACGTCGCTGGCGAGCGAGCTGACCAACCTCTCCGTGGAGCTGCAGAGCGTGGTGCGCAGCTTCCGCCTGGGGCCCTGAGCGCCCCGTCCCCCGCCTGTCGCCGCCTTGCGGCACAAGGGCCTTCACCGTGCGGCACGTCATCTTCCGGGTCGAGAAGGAACGCTACGGGTTGCCCTTGTCGGCCGTCCGGGAGGTCGTGGTCCCCCCGGAGCGCTACACCCGTGTACCGCGGGCCCCGGCCGCCATCACCGGGGTGATGAACCTGCGCGGCCGGGTGGTGACGGTGGTGGAGCTCCGCCAGCTGCTCCACCTGCCAGAAGGTCCCACGCCCCTGTGCCGTGTCGTGCTACTGGACCGGGGTCGCAGGGATTTGGGCCTCCTTGTGACGGATGTGGACGGCATCGAAGCGGTGGAGCGCGTCAGCGCCGCGCCGGGCAAGGCCATGCCCGCGGTTCGCGGCGTTGCCCGCCTGGGCGGTCTGGGAGTGACCGTGCTGGATCCGGAAGGACTTGATGCGGCGGTCGTTGCCTTGTTCACTCCCTCCAAGTGAGTAGCCCCCCGGAAACGGCCGGTGATAGGGTGCGCTCCCTCTAGGCCTGAAACGGAGGCGGAGTTCTTCACATGGCTAAGCGGGTGCTGGTCGTCGACGACGCCATCTTCATGCGCAACATGATCAAGGACATCTTTGCGTCTGGAGGGTTCGAGGTCGTCGGTGAGGCGGCCAACGGCCTGGAGGCCGTGGAGAAGTTCAAGGAGTTGAAGCCGGACCTCACGACGATGGACATCGTGATGCCCTTCAAGAGCGGCATTGAAGCCACGCGGGAAATCATCAAGGCCGACAGCAGCGCGGTCGTCATCATGTGCTCGGCGCTCGGACAGGAGAGCCTGGTGATGGAGGCCATCGAGGCGGGTGCCTCGGACTTCATCGTCAAGCCGTTCCGGGCGGAGGACGTGCTGGCGGTCGTGAAGAAGGTGCTGGGCGAGGCCTGAATCGGCGCGCAAGGGACCGCTCCCGCCCGGGTCGCGGCCCCTTCCGCCTGTGAAGGAGGTGCCGGGTCATGACGATGGACATGTCCCGGTATCTGGGCCTCTTCATCTCGGAGGCCACCGAGCACCTGGAGGCGCTCGGACGGGACCTCGTGGAGCTGGAACGCGAGGCCACCGCCAGCACCGTGGACTCGATGTTCCGGCACGCCCACTCGGTGAAGGGCATGGCGTCGTCCATGGGCTTCGAGCCCATCGCGATGCTGGCGCACCGGGTGGAGGACCTGGTGGACGCGGTGCGGCAGGACCGCAAGCTCCTGGACCGGGACCTGGTGGACCTGCTGCTGAGCGCCACGGACACGCTGACGGCCCAGGTGCGCGCCGTCTCGTCCAACCGCGAACCGGAGCAGGCCGAGGGCTTGCTCAATCAGTTGAGCACCCGCGTGCAGTCGCTCACCGGCCACGCCCCCGCCGCGACCCGCGTGGCCCAGGTCACCGCCCTCAAGCCCGCGACCCCGTCCGGAGGAGATGACGGGGAGGGCTCGGGAGGGGGCGAGGGCCCTTCGGGTGCCTCGGGTTCGGGGACGCCGGGTGGCTCCGCCGGGCCCGCGTCGGGTTCGGGGACGCCGGGCAGCGCGGCCGGTGCCTCGGGAGCCTCTGGCGCCGAGGCTTCGGGCTCGGGAACCTCCGCGTCGAGCGGGGCCGGGCCTTCGACTCCGGGAACCTCCGGTTCGGGAACGTCCGGCGGTGACGCGGCCTCTGGGACAGCCAGTCCGGGCGTTTCCAGCGCGGCGCCGCCCTCCGCCCTGGCGGTGATGCCGCCGGCCACGCTCATGCCGCCTCGCGACCTGAGCGGTCCGGAGGCCCTCTACGGTGTCCCGGCCGCGCGGTCCCTGGCGGTGTTGCCGGAGAACGACCTTTCCACCTCCGTGGTGGCGCTGGCCTCGGGGCTCAAGGCCGCCGCCAGCGGCGTGGACGGCAAGGCCGGCGCGCCCCGCTGGTCGGTGCGCCTGCGCATCTCCCCCACCTGTCAGGTGCCCGGCGTGCGCGCGTTCCTCGTGCACAAGCGGCTGTCCTCCCTGGGCACGCTGGTGGACCTGCGCCCCCCTCTGGAGGAGCTCAAGGCCGGCCGCATCCCGGACGGCTACATCCAGGTGGACGTGGAGACCGGCGTGGGCGACGCCGGCATCCAGGCGGCCCTGCGCAACGTGGCGGAGGTGGAGGTCGTCTCCGTCGCCCCGGCCGTCCCGGAGCCGCCCGTGCTCCCCGTGGCCGCGCCCGCGTCGGACCCGGCGCGCGCCACCGCCGACGCGGGCTCCCGCACGGTGCGCGTGCGCACGGAGCTGCTCGACTACTTCCTCGACACGGTGGGTGAGCTGATGCTCGCCACCGCGCGCCTGCGCGAAGTGGGCAAGGTGCTGCCGGAGAACACGCGCCCCGCGCTGGAGGAGGGCGTCTACCGGCTGCACACGCTGGTGAAGGACCTGCACGACAAGGTCATGAGCGCGCGCATGACGCCGCTGTCGCTCATCACCGACCGGCTGCCCCGCGCCGCGCGCGACCTGGCCCGCCGCAAGGAGCGCGAGGTGGAGCTGGTCATCACCGGCGCCGAAATCGAGCTCGACCGCGCCATCCTCGACGAGCTGGCCGACCCGCTGCTGCACCTCTTGCGCAACTGCATCGACCACGGCCTGGAGTCCCCGGAGGAGCGGGCGGCCGCGAAGAAGTCCGCGCGGGGCCGCGTCACCGTCACCGTGCGCCGTGCGCGCGACCGCGTCATCATCGACATCGAGGACGACGGCCGGGGCATGGACCCCGCGAAGCTCAAGGCCTCCGCGCTCAAGCGCGGGCTCATCACCGAGGACGCCGCCCATCGCATGGCGGACCGCGACGCGTTCCTCCTGTCGTGCCTGCCGGGTGTCTCCACCGCCAAGGACATCACCGACATCTCCGGCCGCGGCGTGGGCATGGACGCGGTGAAGCGCGTGGTGGAGAGCGTGGGCGGCACGCTCGAAATCGACAGCGAGCGCGGCCGGGGCACGACCTTCACGCTGCGCCTGCCGCTCACCGTCGCCGTGGTGCACCTGCTCCTCGTCGAAGTGGGCGAGGAGGTGTTCGGCCTGCCCATCGCCAAGGTGGTGGGCGCCACGGAGGCGGATCCCCAGTCCCTGAGCAAGAGCCGAGAGACGGCGCTCCTGCCGCACGGCAATGGTCTGCTGCCGGTGCACGCGCTGGAGTCGCTCCTGGGCGTGCCTGCGTCCCCCATGCCCGGCTACCGGCCCTTCGTGGTGATGGAGGGCGACGCTGGCACCGGCAAGGTGGCGCTGGCGGTGGATCGCCTCCTGGGGCAGGAGGAAGTCGTGCTCAAACCCTTGTCCCGTCCCCTGGACTTGCTGCCGGGACTGTCCGGCGTGACCATCCTGGGCAGCGGTCGTCCCGTGTTCATCCTGGACGTCCCGAGGTTACTGACCGCGTGAGCCCCCCCCTGCCCAGTGACGCGCAGCTCGACGCCCTGCGCGAGGTGGCCAACATCGGCTGTGGACACGGCGCCAACGCCCTGGCCCGGCTGGTGGGTGGCCGCGTGGACCTGTCCATCCCCGAGGTGCGCGTCACGGACGCCACCCAGGGCCCCGCGCTCTTCGCGGACGACGCCCCCGCCGTCGCCGTGCGCCTGGGCATGACGGGAGAGCTGCGCGGCGCGCTGGTGCTGGCGCTGCCGTCCGTGGACGCGGAGGCGTTGGAGACCGCGCTGGTGCGAGGCCACCCCGCGTCCCCCGAGGAGCGCGAGAGCGCCCTTGCCGAGGCGGCGAACATCCTCGCTAGCGCGTGCCTGTCCGCCATCGGGCGGTTGACGGGCTGGCGGCTGCTGCCCTCCGTGCCCCAGCTCCAGCGCGGGCCGGTGCGGCCGGTGCTGGCGGGCGTGCTGGGCGACGTGGAGCCGGGGCCGGGCGTGGTGCTGGCGGCGCGCTTCTCGGCTTCGGGGCCCACGCCGCTGGGCGGACAGATGCTGCTGGTGCTGGAGCGCGGGAGCGCCCAGGCGCTGCTGTCCCGGCTGGGCCTCTAGGTCCGCCTGGAGGCGCGGGGGCGGCTGGGGTAGACCGCTCGCCCATGGACGAGAAGGCGCTCAGGGCCCTGCTGGGCCAGGTGAAGACGGGCAAGGTCACCCTGGACGACGCGGTGGGCAAGCTGAAGGACCTGCCATACGCGGAGCTGGGCTACGCGACGGTGGACACGCACCGCAACCTGCGGTTCGGCTTCCCGGAGGTGGTGCTGGGCGAGCCCAAGACGGTGGAGCAGCTGCTGGGCATCGTCGGCGCGCTGGTGGAGCGCAAGCAGACGGTGCTGGTGACGCGGCTGCAGCCGGACAAGGCGGAGGCCCTGGTGGCCCGCTTCCCCAAGGGCCAGTACCACCCGGTGGCGCGCATCTTCCACCTGCCCCAGCGCAAGGTGAAGGCGGGCCGCGTCGCCATCGTGACGGGCGGCACCAGCGACATCCCCGTGGCGGAGGAGGCCGCGCTCACGGCGGAGGCCATGGGCGCGGACGTGCGGCGCGTCTACGACGTGGGCGTGGCGGGCATCCACCGGCTCCTGCGCCGGCGTGAGGAGATTCAAGAGTGCCACGTCGCCGTGGCGGTGGCGGGCATGGAGGGGGCGCTGGCGAGCGCGCTGGGTGGACTCGTGGGCATCCCGGTGGTGGCGGTGCCCACGTCGGTGGGCTACGGCGCGAACCTCGGGGGCATCTCCGCGCTGCTCTCGATGGTGAACTCGTGCGCCTCCAACGTGGCCACGATGAACATCGACAACGGGTTTGGCGGCGGCTTCTACGCGGCGCTCATCTCCCGCACCAAGGGACGGAGCTGACAGGCCATGCGGCGCATCCTCTACCTGGAGCCCGTGGGCGGCATCGCCGGGGACATGTTCCTGGCGGCGGGCATCGACCTGGGCGTGTCGCCGGACGCGATTGCGCAGGCGCTGTCCGGCCTCAACGTGCCGGGCTGGAAGCTGGCGGTGTCGCGCGCGGTTCGCCACGCCATCAGCGGCACGCACCTGGACGTGGTGCTGGACGCGAAGGAGGCGCACCCGCACCGCGCCTACGCGGACATCCGCCAGCTGATTGAAGCCGCGCCCACGCTGCCGGAGCGCGCGAAGGCGCGGGCCCTGGCGGTGTTCCGCGCCATCGGCGAGGCCGAGGCGAAGGTGCACGGCGTGTCCATCGACGAAATCCACTTCCATGAAGTGGGCGCGGTGGACTCCATCGTGGACATCTGCGGCGCCGCCGTGGTGCTGGAGCTGCTGGGCGACCCGGAGGTGCACGCCGCGCCGCCGCCGCTGGGCAGCGGCACCATCCGGGTGGCGCACGGCCAGATGCCCATCCCCGTGCCCGCGACGCTGGAGTTGCTGCGCGACGTACCCGTGCGCTTCGAGGGCGTGGGCGAGCTGACGACGCCCACGGGCGCCGCGCTGCTCAAGGTGCTGACGAAGATTGGCCACCCGCCGGACTTCATCGTGGAGAAGGTGGGCTACGGCGTGGGGACGAAGGACTTCCGCGACCGGCCCAACGTGCTGCGCGCGTCGCTGGGCCGCGTGGAGACGCAGGCCACCGAAGGGCTGTGGGTGGTGGAGGCGAACCTGGATGACGCCACGCCGCAGCTCCTGGCGCACCTGGTGGAGCGGCTGCTGGAGGTGGGCGCGAAGGACGCGTGGGTGGCCCCGGTGGTGATGAAGAAGGGCCGGCCGGCGCACCTGTTGGGCGCGCTGGTGGAGGGCGGCCTGCGCGAGGCGGTGGTGGACGTGCTGTTGCGTGAGTCCACGTCGCTGGGCGTGCGCTACCACCGGGTGGAGCGCCACGCGCTGGAGCGCGACTTCGTGGAGGTGGACACGCCCTGGGGCAAGGTCCGCGTGAAGCGCGGCCTGCGGGACGGCCGGGTGCTCAACGCGCACCCGGAGTTCGACGACTGCGTCCGGCTGGCCCGGGCCGCGGGCGTGCCGGTGAAGCAGGTGATGGCCGCCGCGATGGCGGCCCTCACGCCCTGAGGCTCGGGACGCTGACTAAGCCGGCTGCGCCAGGGTGATGACGCCGAAGGCCGCGCCGCCGGGGTCGGTGACGACGGCGATGCGGCCGTAGGGTGAGTCGAACGGCGGCATGATGACCTTGCCGCCCTTGGCGGTGACGGTGGCCGCGGCCTCGTCGGTGTTGGCCACGGAGAAGGTGACCCTCCAGTGGGGCGGCACCTCGGCGGGCGTCTTGTCGTCGAGCTGCATCACGCCGGCCGTCTCCCTGCCGTCCTTCTTCAGGACCCAGTACTGCATCCGCTCCTCTGGCATCTTGTCCGCCGTCATGCCGAAGAGGTCCTTGTAGAAGGCCACGGCCTTCGCGCCATCGCGCGTGTTGGCCTCGTGCCAGGTCATGGCGCCGGGCTCGTTCACCAGGCCCGCGCCATTGAACAGGTTCGGCTGCCAGAAGCCGAAGGCCGCGCCGGTGTTGTCCGCACAGAAGGCCATGCGCCCCGCCTGCATGACGTCCATGGGCTCCATCATCACCTTGCCGCCCAGCTCCTTCAGGCGGGCGACGGAGCGGCCCACGCTCTCCACGGCGAAGTAGGTGTTCCATGCCGGCGGGAACGGCGCGTCACTGGGGCGCGGCATCATCGCCGCCACGTGCTGGCCGTTCTTGCGGGCCATCGTGTAGTAGCCGTTCTCCTTGGACGTGGGGTCGAACGTCCAGCCGAACAGCGCTCCATAGAAGTCTTGGGCCTTCTCCAGGTCCCAGGCCGCCAGGTCCACCCAGGACACCGTCCCCGCAGCGTGCTTCGTCATCGCAGGCATCGTCGCTCCCCTCGCAGTTCGCCCGGAAGAACCCGGGCTACCTACAAGGTAACAGCGGATCAGAAGAGGACTGAAAGGATTTTCAGTGTCACCTTGCGTCAACGGCGGGGCTGACGCGCGAGCCCCTGCGCGAACGCATCCGTGTTGCTCCCCACCACGCACACCGGCAGGTCCTCCACGAGGCCACAGTTGGCGCCCGCGTCGAGGAAGGGCTGCACGTGCGGCGGCAGGACGACGTACGCGGTGCTCGCGTCCAGGCCACCCGTAGGCAGCTGCGCGCGGCACTCCGCCGCCAGTGCCTCCGGCGTGCGCGACGCGTAGCCGCTGTTGAACGTCAGCTTCAGCCGGTACGCCTGATACGCCAGCGCGTTCACCAGCGGTTCGTCATAGCGGCACACCCACTGCACCTGCGGCGGGAAGAGGGCCAGGTGTTGGTAGGGGCCCTTCAGCGCGTCCCACTCCGCGGACTTCAGGCGATGGAAGCGCACGGGCTTGAAGAGGGCGCTCTTGTCCTCGCGCACGTCGTACGCCTGGAGCGCCAGCGCCACCGCCAGCGCGCCCACGGCCACGGCGGGCACGCCACGCCACAGGCGCGCCACCAGCAGCACCGCGCCGACGACGAGCAGGTAGTGCAGCGGCCAGACAAAGCGACCGGAGGCGCGGAACGCGTTCGTCGCCTTCACCAGCGGCGCGTACAGCGAGCCCAGGTCCGCCACCGGCTGGCCCAGCCACGTCACGCGCGACGACAGCGCGTAGACGGCCATGAGCAGCACCACCACCGCCGCGGGCAGCACCCGGCGCCAGTCCAGCGTGCGCGCCTCCCGCCTGCGCGCGAACAGGCTCACGAAAGCCACGACGCCGAGCAGCAGCGCCCCCGCGCCCAGGTAGCCGAAGCCCTCGCCCTGCCGGGGCGCGGCGGGCAGGTCCGGCAGCAAGCGGCCCCAACCCATGGGGTTCACCAGCGTGGCCAGGTCCGCGGAGAACTCCCCGAAGCCCTCCGCGCCCAGCCCGCCGCCGCCGAAGTAGCCGAAGAGGGCGAACAGCCCCACGTCCAGCGCCGCGATGCCCGCGCACAGGGCCGCGACGCGCGCGGGGCCGAGTTTCCGGCTCCAGGCGAGCCGCACCCCGAGCGACAGCGTCAGCGGCATCAGCATGCCCACCCAGTACGGGTGGGTGCCTGACGCGATGGCGTTGAAGAGGGCCGCGAGGCCCAGGCTCCGCGTCGCGGTGCGCGCGTCCGGGATGTCCCGCAGGTTGAGCCACAGCAGGGCCAGCAGCAGCCAGTGCGCGCACAGCGTGGGGTGGCCGAAGCGCGCCGCCATCACCGGTGACAGCGCCAGCAGCGTGCCGCCCAGCACCATGGGCACCGGACGCGGAGACACCGTCTCCACCAGCCGCGCGCCGAAGTACCCCATCAGCGCGTAGCACAGGGCCAGCCACGGCCCGGTGTATTGGAAGTCCACGGGCAACAGCGGCGACAGGGGCTTGAAGAGCAGCGCCAGCCACGGGTTGCCGTCCGTGAGCGCCACCGACGAGCCGTACGGGTAGAAGTGGTTGGGCGCCGCGCCCAGGGGCAGCGTCCAGTCCGCGTTGCGGAAGAAGAGCCAGCCGAAGATGTGCGCGGCCCAGTCCTCGCGCATCATCCAGTCGATGCGCGTGGGCGGCAGCACCGGCCCGCCGCCCAGCCACAGGAACCAGCCCAGCCCGCCGAGCACCGCCAGCGCTCGCGCCACGACGAGGGCCCGGTGGGAGGTGGACGCGGCGGGCGGGGGACTCAGGGAGGGGGCGGACTCGCTCAAGGCGCGGCGACTGTAGGCGCCCGCTTCCGTGCCCCGCAACCGCGCGCTTCCCGCGCGGAGCTCACGGGCAGTAGCGCGCGTAGCGCAGGCCGCGCGTCGTCTGCACCGCGCCGCCGTCCGGCGGGTAGTAGTAGTGCACGTAGGAGAATCCCACCTGCACCTGGTCCTGGTCGTCCACGTGGACCGAGGAGGGGCCGGGAAACGCAGTCCCGCCGTCCAGTGACTCCAGGCCGAGCGGCGGTGTCGTGTCGACGGTGGACGTGCCGTTCAGCGTCTGCACGACCAGCTGGCTGGTGCTCGCTTTCATGTCCGCGTCGTCCAGCAGCGCGTAGCGGATGTCCGGGAGGAAGGCGCTCCGGGTCAATGCGGGGCCCCGGCTCTGGAAGGCTCCCAGCCCATACGACTTCCAGCCGGTGGCCTCCTTCACCCACAGCGAGGCCCCCAGACTGTCGGAGGCCAACAGGGAGGGCTGCCCCGTCGGGTCCACCTCCAGCGCGATGCGGAAGCGCGGCGAGTTGAGGAGAAGCCTCCACTCCAGCGGCTCGGCGGTCCACGTCCCCGACACGTTGCTCGCGTACACGACCTGGCTCTGGGTTCCGTACCAACGCACGAACACGAGGTGGACATGGCCGTTCGCATCCACGGCCATCCGCTCGATTCCGTCGGAGTTTCCGAGCGCCTCGATGGGCGACAGGCTCCATTCTCCCTTGGCGGAGCGGGTGCCGTACAGGTAGCCCACTTGAGGGGCGGGGCGGCGGAAGAGCACGTGCGGCACACCCTGGGCATCCAGCGCGATGGCGCCCGTCCAGCCCTCGGCCAGCACCCGGCTCTTCCAGGTGCCGTTCGCATCGCTTGCGTAGACGACATTGTTGCCCTGCTGGAACAGCACGTGGTGCGTGCCATCCGCGGCCACGTCCATGGTCACGTCATAGGCGGTCCACACGTCCCACACCCGCGTCGGCGCGTCGCCCGGCCGGGTGGTGCCGACATGGAGATTGGAGTTCTTCGAATAGGCGTAGTGGCCCACGCCCCGCGCGTCGAAGACGAACGTGGCGGTGAGCGCGTCGATACCCTCGTCCACCACCTGCGTCGTCCAGCCCGGCCCGGCGCCGCACACCCCACCATCCGTGCCCGCGTCGGGGAGCCCGCCGCCATCCTCGCCGGCGTCGGGGCGGGTCACCACGAGCTGCACGCAGGTGCCGGAGGCGCTCCGGGTCACCTGGCCCTGCCCGGGTTTGGAAACCCCATTCGTGCAGATGGGGTCGCAGCCAGCCAGCAGCACGGTGGCCACGGCGGCGCTCGACAGCGCGGTGTGCACGAAGAATGAACGGGACACGGAAGGACCGTCAGGGCTCGAGGTTGGCGCGGTGGGCGCGACGGCTGCGCACCCACGCACGGACACGGCCGGGCCCGACGGCCCGCGTCCGCTAGCGCCTCAGTGAGATTTCCAGGCCGTACTGCCCGTCCATGACGGTCTTGCCATTGGCGGTGACGCGATCCACGCCCACCTGGGCTGAAAGTCGCAGCGGCATTCCCGCGAACCGCCCCGTCACGCCCGCGGCCACGTGGCCGGTGAGCATCGCGGGGTCCGCCTGGCGGAAGCCCGGCGCCGTGAGGCCCAGCAGCCCCCAGCCCAGCCCCACCTCCGCGAACAGCGGCGTGTTCGCGGGACGCTCCAACCCCACCAGCCCCTCCACCGTGAAGCGGTGCAGCCGGATGCCGTCCTGGGCCGCGAGCGGCGTCACGCCATACGCCCCGCGCACGCCGTAGTAGAGCAGGTCCATGGAGGACGGCGTGCGCCACGACAGGCTGGGCCCGGCGGAGAACTTCGCCAGCCCCAACGGCGAGCGACCCGCGCCCAGGCCCAGCTCCAACCGCGATGTCCAGTCGGACGGAGACGCCACGGCCAGCGGGGAGCGCGCCCCGCCGATGACGGATGGCTGGAAGGGGTTGCTGAAGTCCACCGGCACCAGCCCCACGGCGGCGACGTACTCGTCGTAGAACGACCGGTCCAGCGGAACGGCGAACAGGCCCCGGCGGAGCGCCTCCTCCGCGGGACCTCTTTCCTGAAGCTCGCGCGGGCGCAATTCGGGCGTGCCCGAGGACAGCTGCGCCAGCGTGACGCGCGCCTCCGCGTTCGGCGCGCGCACCCAGTACACGTCGCGCGGCGGCAGCAGGATTTGCGTCCACTGCTGCGGCGAGCGCCGCACGTCCACCAGCCGCTGGCCGTCCGCGTCCTCCACGGAGAGGCGCGCGTACTCGAAGCCGGCGGGGAAGGTGACGCGGGGCCCTTCGGGAGCGGGGCCCACCAGCGGGCGGCGGGGCTCCGCGGTGGGCGCGAAGGCGTTGACGGACAGGCGCGCGGGCATGCCCTTCACGCCATGCAGCGAGGCGGCCACGAACGCGGCCAGCTCGCTGTACTCCACCTGTCCGTCGCCGTTGATGTCCGCGCCGCCCAGGAGGCCGGAGCGGGCCACGTGGCTGAAGACGCCCGCGCGGATGCGGGACCACTCGTGCGTCTCGCCGTCCTCGCTCTCCGCGAAGAGGGCGCCCACGTGGGGACGCGACGCCAGTTGCTCGCGCGCGAGCACTCCGCGCAGCTCCGCCAGCACCGCCGCGTCCGGCGTCCCGCCTCGGCTGCCCACCACGCCGGAGGCGCGGCACGCATCCGCGATGACGTGCACGTAGTCCGCGCCCAGCGGATCCACGACCTCCGAATAGAGGCTGCTCCGGTCCAGGCGCGCATCGGCGAGCGTGAAGTAGGCGCGGCCCGCGTCGTCCGTGTTGCCGTGGCCCACGTAGACGATGATCACGTCCGTCTGGCGTCCCGCCGCGCGGTCCGCGAGCGTCGCCGCCTGCAGCCGCTTCACGGCCTGCTCCACCGCGGCGCGCGTGGGGGCCTGCGCGGACTTCAGCACCAGGCTGCCGCCCTTGCGCGTGGGCTCGTCCGGGTCGACGAGCAGCGTGGTCTCCACGCCCAGCCGCTTGAGCGTCTCCGCCCACAGCACGCCGTCGTCATCCGCGTAGCGCAGTGGCGCGAGCGCCGGGTCGTCACTGCCGTTGTGGGCGATGACGAGCGCGCGCCGCACGGTGTCCGCGAATGCCTCCGGCGCCGCCATCAGCAGCGTTGCCCCCAGGAGGACTTCCAGCTTTTTCATGGAGAATCCTTTACCCGGACCTCCTGCCTGAGCACCACCACCCCCGCTGTCGTCCCGCTGCGCAGGGCTGACAGGGTTGCGTCCGGGTGCTCTGAGAACGTGGCGGTGACCTCCGCCATATCGGAGCCCGCGGGCAGCGCGACCGTCAGCTCCAGGGGGCGCTCCTCGCCGGCCTTGCCGCTGAGCGGGAAGGGGCCGTTGACCTCTTCGTGGCCGCCGGCGCGCACGCGCACCGCGACGTGGGTGTAGGGCGGACGGGCCCCCGCCGCGAAGGCCAGCGTGGCGCCCGGGGTGCACGCGGCCCCAGCGCGCAGCTCGTGCAGCGACTGGCCGGGCTTCGCGCAGAAGACGCGCAGGACGGCCTGGGCCACTGGCGCAGAGGGTGGAGCCGGGTCATGCACGGCCCCCCGGACGCTGAACTCGGGTTCGGTGGGCTCGATGGAGGCGGTGGGGCCGAAGGACGAGGGGGTCACCATCACCGCGAGGAACAGGGCCGCCAGCGTGGCGCCGAGCACCGCGAGGGTGGGCCACCGCGCGGGGGCGGCGTCCGGGGGCGAGGCGGCGTTGAGGGCGGCTTCGAGTCCCGCGGCGGTGAGGGTCTCCAGCTCCGTGGAGGTGGGGGCGTCCGTCTGGCCGGACTCGAGGACGCGGTGGGCGCGGGCCCACTTGTCGTAGCGGGCGCCGCAGCGGGCGCAGGCGTGGGCGTGACGTAGGAGCCGCGAGGATTCGGGGGCGGACAGCTCCCCCAGGGACCAGCGCGTCAGTCCCGCGTCCACATGTCGCTCGTACCACTTCATGGGAGGCTCCCGAATGGGATGGCGCACAGCAGGGCCAGGGTGGCGAGCAGGGCGCCCAATTGCAGGCCCCCCGGGACGGTGTCGCTGTCCAGCCAGCCCGAGTCCTTCAGGTGTTCGGTGAACTGCAACCGCAAGCGGCGTTCGCGCACCCGCACCTCGCCGCGGGTGAGCTTCAGCTGGTCGGCGGCGGACTCCTGGGACAGGCCGTCCATGAAGCGCAGCTGGGCCAGGGCGCGCCCTTCGGCGGGCAGGGCCTCCAGGAAGTGGCGCACGATGGAGCGGACCTCTGCGCCCAGGGCCTCTTCTTCCGGGCTCTTGCTCTCGGTGGGCGCATGGGTGAGCTCCGGAGCGTCATCCAGGGGGATGGCCTCCCGGGCCACGCGGCCGGAGGCGCGCATCAAGTCGATGGCGGTGGAGCGCGCGACGGTGAGGAGGAAGCCCAGGTAGGGGCGCACGCCGTCGTAGGCCTGGCGCATGTGGGGGCGGAAGGCCCGAACGAAGGTCTCTTGATGGGCGGCGTCCAGGTCCAGCGGCGTGAGCGCGATGGAGCGGGTGCCGGTCTCCGAGTGGACGGAGAAGCGCCGGGACAGGTAGCGCAGCACTTCGGGTGAATAGGTGCGGTAGACCTGGGTGAGCACGGCGGTGTCACCCCGGCGGAAGGCCTCCAAGACTGACCGCTCGGTTCCTGGCAGCACGCGGAATGCTCCGTCTCATGGAGGCGCCCGGCCGGGCCCCTTCTGGAAATGAGATACGAAATGACCCCGAAATTCGGGTCGTCCCCACACGCACGGCGCGCGTTTTATTGAGCCCGGGCCCGGAAGTCGTTGCGAAACCGGCGTTGGCCTCCGGAGCCAAAGGTCGCGGGTTCGAATCCTGCATTGAGCGCGGGGGAGGTTCGCGGAAGCAGGGGAGGCGGAAGCCGTCACCCTGTCCGCGGACAAAAAAATGGAGGCCGCGACCCACGGGGATGAACGACTCCCGCTGGGTGACGGCCTCCGAATAGAGAGCGGTCTAGCGACCTGCTCGAAAAGTAAGGCGCTCGGTGCTCGAAATCAAGGACAGCTCACAGCGGGTGGCGGCACGTCTCTTGGAGTTCTTCTCGGCTCGCACCGCCTGGTTCCGTGGACTCTGGGAGGTGGGAACGGTGCTCAGCCTCCGCGAGCTGTTGGAGGCGGTGGAGGCCGTCCCGGAGGGCGTCCTCTCCGACAAAGCGGTCGAGTGGCTGGCGAATGAATTGTCTCGGACCCTGGGGCCGGATGAAGGCATCGCCCCCCAGTCTCGGAGCCTGTTGCAGCGTCTGCTGGGCTCGCCGTTGAGACCTCGCTCCGGCGAGCTGCCCGCGGTGCACCGTCTCACGGAAGAGATTGATGCGTCGTACCTGACGCGCTGGGCCGGACAGCTCGCGCGGGGCATTCCGGTGAAACCGGAGCGGGTGGCCCGTGCCGTGGCGTCTCATCTCCTGGATGCAGGGTTCAGCCCCGACTTCCTCCATCGCTGGCTGACCTACCGGCTCATCCATTCCACGCAGACCTACCGCCTTTCGGAGTTGCTGGAGGACGCCCATGCCCTGGCTCGCACGCCACCTTCGTGCTTCCAGGTCCTCCTGACCGTGCACAACGCGCTGGGCCTCCAGGGGCCTCCACCGCGCGAATGGTGTGACGCGCCCACGGTTTCGAAATGGTTCCTCGCGAATGGATTCGACGCTGCCCATGTACGGCAGAGCGGAGGATGGTTGCTGACGGTTCACGCCCGCGATGCCTTCGCCGCGGCGGAGCGGGCCGCGGAGACGGTGGAGAAGCTGTTCGCCCGGCTTCTCATTGGAACAGGCCATCCGATGCGGCACGGGGAGCACGCGTACGTCGAAGGCATCCAGCAGCCGCTACCGCTCCGTCGGCATCGACGGGTCGAGGTGCGCAGCCTGGAGCGTCAGGACCAGCTCTTCGCGTCCGGGCCGCCCAGCCGTGTCGACGCGGCGTTCGAGTTGCTGGGTCAGCTGGATGCGCCCGCCGTGGTCGCGGTGGCCGCTGGCTGGGCCTCCATCGAAGCGTTGCTGGTCGCGCCCGAGGACGGTCAGAAATCACCTGCGGGTGACCGGTTGGCTTCCCTGGTGGCGTGCTCGTTTCCCAGGGCGGAGCTGACGTTGCTGGCCTCCCTTCAAATCAGAGGCAGCGTCAGTCCTCCGCGAGAGCAACTCCTGCGGTGCGCGAGCAATCACGAACGCGCATCCGTGATGGGCGAGGCCATCCTGCAGGCCCATCCGCTCACCTGGGCAGAGCCAGTCTGGAGTCACCGGGCGGCGGTCGCACGCATGGAGGGAGTGCTCAAGGACCCTCGCAAGAAGCTGAAGGACGTAGAGGGCTATGCGGTGCGGGCATTCCGTCGGCTCTATCGCCAGCGCAACCTGGTGCTGCACGGTGGGCAGACGAACGCAGTGGCCCTCCGCGCCAGCTTGCGGACGGCGGCGCCATTGATTGGCGCGGGCATCGACCGCATCGCGCATGCCTGGTTCCGCCATGGCGTTCAGCCGCTCGAACTGGCGGTGAAGGCTCGTCACAGGCTGGAGTTGCTGGAATCCAAGGAGCCCCTGGCGGTCCTGGACCTGCTGGAGTAGCGCGGGCGCTCACGCGGGGCCATCCAGCGCTTCACCTGTCCACCATCCCGGAGAGGTCTCCTTCCAACGGAGCGTGGAGGGGCGGCCGAAGAGTTCCACCAGCGTCTGCTCCATCCGGGCTCGGGCCTCCTCGAACGAAGTGGAGGGAGTGCTGCCGAGCAGCCTCCCATCCGTGACGCCTTCCTGGGTGTAGACGGCGTAGCGCCAGCCCTCGGTGGGCTTGGGATGGTAGAGCACGACGGAGCGGAGCGCTTCGTTCGCCAGGATGTGGCTCATCCCTCGGGTCTTACTTCAGGCGCATGACCGTAAGGGCCGCTACGGGAACGCGTCCACCACGGTGTAGCCCGCGGTCCGGGGAAGGAGCGCGGCACCGGGCTTGGAGCCCGTCTCCAGCGGCCAGAAGCCATCGTCATTCCCGAGGACGAAGCAGACCGGGTAGGTGCGGCCGTCAGGCGTCTCCGCTCGTGTGTAGCGGCCCATGACGCGTTCGCCCCCTGTCCACAGCCGTCCGTAGAGCAGGGTCCCCTCCGGGAGATCGCCGCGTTTTTCCTTCTGGACGCTGACGATGTCTCCGTCGTGCACGGCGAGCATTTCGGCATCCGGACGGAAGGGATAGCGGATGTCGACCGTGATGGCTGCCTTTGCATCCCGTCGCAGCTTCAACGCCTTCATCGCCTCCAGCGCTTCCGTGGGACAGCGCTGGGGCTTGGGCACCACCTGCGCACCCGAGCAGGCAATGAGGGTTGTCGCCGCACCGACAGCCAACGTGCATCCGCGTGACAGCGAACGTCCGCGGACAGGTGGGTCCTGCTTCAAGGGAATGCTCATGGTGTCCTTCTCCGGCTGGAGCGGCGCAGGGGAAGGAGGGGCCGCTCCGGACGCGGCAGCTTGGTCGGGCCCAGGCGTCCGCGCCACGGGAGGCAGGGAAGGGGGAACTGGCGTATCGGCGCCGGACCTTGCAAAGAGTCCCAGGCTCCAGCCCAGCCAGACCATGGCCAGCACGCATACGAATCCCACGGCCCCCTGCCGCCCCAGGGCCCGCAGCGTCTGTCGGCGGCGCACTGTGCTCGCGCCGAGGATGTCCTGGGCCTCCATCCGGGCGACATGGCGCGGAAACCGGCGACGCAGCTCGCGTTCTTCGCGAAGGCGTTGAATCCGGTCCAGGCGCTGGAGGCGTGCATGCTGGAGCGGCACCTCCTGACCCGGTGCCACCGGCCCCGCCATCCCGGGCGACGCCTGCGTCGTGCGTGAGGAATCAGAGGGAGGTGTGGCCCAGTCGAACAGGGGTTGGTCCCACGTTGCATCCGCATGGGCCAGGACCTGATGCAGTTCGGAGGCCAGGGCGGAGGCGCTGGGAGGCCGCGTTTCGGGCGCGAATGCGAGCAGGCGGGTGACGAGTGAAGCCAGCGCCTCCGGCACCAGCGGGTTGGGCCATGCGCGTTCGGCTTCTTCTCCCTCCAGCGGGAGCGCCGGATAGCTGTCGGTCAGCAATCGATGGAAGGTGACGCCCAAGGCGTACAGTTCATCTGTCACGCCGTAGCGAGGGCACTCCTGCGACGGCACCGCCATCCGCCAGCGGTGGAGCTGGGGGCTCAAGTAGTGAGCCGTGCCAGGAGGAAGCTGGCCTGTTCCGGTCAGGGGCTTTGCTTCGGGATGCCAGCCCGCACCCCAATCCAACAGGGTGAGCCGTCCAGCGGGCCGGACGCGGAGGTTGTCGCCTTTGACGTCGCGATGCAGGACACCGTGCTGGTGCGCGAAGGCCAGGATCTCCACGGCCTGGATGAGCAATGCGCTCACCTCGCGGGCCGTGGGGTTGCGCGCGCGGGCCCACTCATAGAGCGACTCGCCGTCCACGTGCTCCATCACCAGGAACGGATGGTTCCCGGAGCCCGGTCTCCATGCCCCGGCCTCCACGAAGCGAGGCACTCCCGGATGACGCAGTCGGGACAGCACCTCCGCTTCGCGTGAGAACCAGGGGCTGTCGGGCTGCCGCGCCAGCTTCAGGGCGTACCGCCTGCCGCGAGGACGGTGCTTCGCCTGAACGACGTAGACCGTGCCGTACCCGCCTGAAGCCACGCGTTGGAGGACGCGCCAGGGCCCGATGAGTGTGCCTGGAGGAAGCGCATCCACCATCAGCAGCAACGAAGGTCGGGCAAGGCCATGGGCTATCTGAGCGGGCTGTGTGGATGCGTGATGCTCAGGCCCGGCCTGTTCGCCGGGCGTTGCCTCATGCGGGCTCATGGCGTCACCTGTTCCCAGCGGACGCCGCGTTCGCCCTTTGCGTCCAGCAACTCCAGTGTGAAGGACGTGCCAGCGGGCAGGTCCGGAAGCGCGGGCCACTCCACCACCACGGTGGCTTGCTCCCCAGGCGCCAGCTGCTTCACGTGCATGAGCAGAGGGAACTCACGGGCCGGTAGTGCGTTGGGCCCGCGCGGTGTCATCCGGGCGAAGCCCGGTATCCAAGGAGCGCTCCCTACGGCGTTGATCAGCGAGGTCGACAGGGCACGGGTGTTCTCCGTGCGGTAGAGCACATGAGGGCTCTCAGCGGTCATTCCTGGGCTCGAGGAAGGCTTCAGGAGGTAGGTCACCGCGACACCTTCACGAGTGACATCCCCCATCAACACCGTGCCGCCCAGTCCACGCAGTGCGCACTGCGCACGCAGCGTCGCGAGCCCCGCCTCGGTGACCGCGCACCTGGCCCGCAGGTCCGCGAGTTCCTTCCCCAAATCCTGCGCGGTGCGCCCCTGCCGGAACACCTCCACCTGTGAATCCACCTCCGCCGCCACGGTCGTGAGCACGAAGCCCACCTGTGCTGGAGCACCGGGTCCCGCGAAGCGCACGGTGAACACGGGCTCCTTGCCAGCGGGGATGTCCATGGACGCCTTGAGGACGAGGACGTCCTCATGCACCGTCACACGGGAGAAGAAGGGCGCGAGCACGCTCCGGTCCACGGACTCCGGAACGATGGGCGCATCGAAGGTGACGGTGGTCACCTCATGGGCCGCGACATGCAGCGGATGAAGCACCGGAGGATCCTCCGAGCGCAACGTGAGCTGCCGGGCCTTGCGTTCCATGACCACGGGAGTGCGGGACTGCGCCACCGCCGTGGTGCCCATCAGGACCGTCAGCACCAGGGGAATGAGCGAAGTGGACAGCGACATCACAGGTCACCTCCATCCTTCAAACCTAACAGATAGGGGTGACACGCATGAGAGTCCACGGGCCTGAGAGGCCTTTGGCTGCGGCGGCTGGACAAGGAGAACCCAGCCTACCTCAAGGATTGCGTGGGGGAAGGCCTACTCGGCCTTCGAATTTTCGGCTGGAGGTGCTTCGCGAAGCGGAGCCTGCTCCTCGGTGGGCGGAGCAGGGCTGTCAGCGAGGACCTCTGCTGCGTCGGGCTGCACTTCCATGGGGACGTCGGGGGTGCGCGGGGCCTTCGCTACCACTTCGCCTTGGGGGGTGACAGCGTAGACCTGCCACCAGTCGAGGACCCGGCCATTGGGACCACCACACCGGCTAAAGCGCTGTTCCACGGCGACGTAGTACAGGCCGATGGTTGGTCCGGTGAAGACCGCGACATCAAGACCCTGCTCCGGGCTCGCGCAGCCATGGAAGAGCTGTGGATGGGGATTGGTCCGGACCACTTCCCGCAGCGCGCCTGCCGCAGCCACCGCGGCACCTGCTTCGGTGAAGGGGAGGACGGAGGTCGAGGAACGTTCATCCGGCCACTGCACCTCTCCCGTCCATGAGGGCTCGTGCCGAACGCATCCGCCAATCAATGCGATGAGCCCTGAGAGCAGGAGTGCCTTGCGCAGGGTGACGTTCACTCGTTCAGGAGCCGCAGGGGTCCGGGGCGGCACTGGGGCGCACTGCTGAAGGGGGCCAGTCGAGGCCGTCCAAACCTGTCCGACTGTCGGACAGGTTCGTGTGGATGCAGCTAAGACCGCCGGCCCGTCTTCCGCGCGAAGAACTCGCGGTTGAACGTCGCCACGCCCCACATGCGAGGGTCGTCCGGGAAGCCCTCCTTCGCCAGGGACTCGTCGCTCTGTTCCGCCAGCCAGCGGATGAACTCGTCCCGCGACGCGAAGGTCCGCTCCGGCCTGGCGTCTCCCTGGATGTACCGCAGCCCCTGAGCGTACGTGCCATCCCCGGACCGCCACAGCGCGCGGGACACACCCTCGCGCGGGTCGACGGTGATGGACAGGTCCGCCCCCGCGTCCAACAGCTCCGCCACCCGCTGCGCCAGTGCGCGACCGTAGTGCCGCGAATCGAAGTGGGCTTCCGCGCGGGCCTGCACCTTCGCGTCATGCTCCCGCGTTACCGCGTCCATCATCTGGATGCGCGGCGCCGCGTGCGCGTCGCAGACGATGGCCAGCGCGATGTCCCCCAGTCCAGGCGCGGACGCGTGATGCCACCGCATCAGCCCCTGCACCTGGGCGCGCGGCGCCTCCGGCAGCGAACCGAACGTCAGCGCTCCGTCCGGCGCCGTGAAGATCAACGTCTCATCCATGATCTCCCCTTGATGCTTCAACGAAGCGGACAGCTCGATGCGGGCCAGCCCACGGGCTTCGCGCTCGGCGCGCAGCCAGCGGACGATGTCGGAGTCTTCGGTCGGGGGGAATGACATGGCTTGCTCCAGGACTCTGGCACGGCGTGGACCTGCCATGAGCTGAAACGAAAGACTGACATTCCTGTCGCGCTTCAGTGCTGTTCCAACACCCCGCGACGTGCGAAGCCCGGGGGCCCGCATCCTGTGAACCCTGGCCGTGGGCTTGCAATGCGTTGCGCCGCCAACACCCAACCCACGCCGTCGGAAGGCGGCCCCTTCACCCTGGACGACATGACTGCTCGACACTTCATCGCATCGCTGGCGCTGACCTCCTGCCTGGGCGCGTTGCCGGCGGCGGCGCAGGAACCCTCGAACTCCGGGCTCGCGCTGGGCGTGCGCGGCGCCTTTGGCATCCCCGTGGGCGACGCCGGCACCGACCTCTCGCTGAAGGACACGTTCGGCAGCACCGTGGCGCCGCAGGTGGACGTCTCCTATTTCTTCAACCGGCAGCTCTCGCTGGGCGCCTATTTCCAGTACGGCATCGGCTCCGGTCCCGGTGACGAGTGCGCGGACGGCGCGGACTGCAAGAGCAAGGTCCTGCGCTTCGGCATCGACCTGGACTACCACTTCCGGCCGGCCGGCTTCGTCTCGCCGTGGGTGGGCGTGGGCGTGGGCTATGAGATCGGCTCGCTGGAAGTGGGCGAAGGCTCCAACAGCGCCTGGTTCAAGCTCGAGGGCTATGACCTGGGCCACGCCCACTTCGGCGTGGACCTCCAGCTCACCCGCTCCATCGCGGTGGGGCCGTACATCTCCGCGTCGGTGGGGCAGTACAACAAGGGCGCGATCCGCCTGGGCGATGCCGCGGAGATCAGCAACGACCTCTCCGATGACGAGAAGCAGATCCACGTCTGGATCCAGCCGGGCGTGCGCGTCCAGTTCCGGCTGTAGCCCTCACCGTGCCGCCCTCACGGCTCCTGGGATGGAGGCGTGGGGGCGGGCAGGGGATAGAGGACGCGGTAGTCGATGCGGTGGTGGTAGGCGGCCAGATACGGCGCCCCCGCGACGTCGATGACCACCTGTTGGGGCGGCGTGGGTTGTTGGTTCATCCACGCCTCCGCCTCCTCCTTCGTGGCGAAGGACAGGCCCGAAGGCTTGAGCCGTTCATCCGCCATGGCCTGGAGGTAGAAGTCCAACGTTTCTGCCCGGACCAGGTGGGTTCTTCCCGTGGCTGGAACGAACATGGCGGTGTAGTAATCGTCCCCAATCAGCACGGCTGCAACATGGACCGGCCACCTCCGAGCGGCCATGGCCGCCTCCGCCTCCGCCTTCGTGGCGAACCGGCCGATGACAAGGGGCGGGGCACCGGCATGGAGGCTCTGGACGTATTCCTCGAGTGCGTTGTCCTGGCCTGTCGAACAGATGAACTGGATGGCATTCGCGGCGATGCGAATCGCCTCCTCGCTGCCGGGCGTCTGGGGTGCGTCATCGAGCAAGATCAGCCCGAGCACCTCCAACTGGTCAAATAGTTTGGTCACGGCACGGTCTCCGCCAGTGGAAGTCCGACTGCTCCTTCGGTTGCCATGAGAAGTGCGGGTGCCAGTACAACGAGTCCCGCACCCGCGGAGACAACAACGAAGGCAACACCCGCGATGACGACGACAGCGCCAACCAGAAGAGACTTCCGGTTCCGGCTTGCCCAGTCCAACAGTTCTTCGGTTGAGGATACTTTCTGGGGCTGGAGTTGTTCCAGCTTGATGCAGTCCTGGTAGGGCGGCAGGCACTGGTCGTTGCAATAGGCTTCCTTGCCACCGTCGCCGCGTGGCACGCGGAAATGGCCGAACCACTTGGGGAGTGGGCGGCCTTTGCACTGCCGCATGCACTCCAGGTGCTCCGCGTCACAGTCCCGCACGGAGCGCGCGGTCCGCACGATGCGCCGACCCTCGGGAGCCCTCACGTAACTGGCGAGGTCGAAGTCCCCCGCCGCGCGCCACTCCTGGGTGAAGCTCCCATCCGGGGTCTCATGCAGGAGCAGCACCTGGCCGGGAAGCTCCTTCCGCGAAGGCGGAGCCACGGCCCCACGCGCCCCACCGCAGGCCGCGAGCCACAGGCAGAGCGCCACGGCCGTGACGCTCCTCCCCACGTGAATCCAGACGTGCATCCTCCCACCCAAGCAGAACCCCAGGTGGAAGTCATGTCAGCGCGAAGCGCTTCAGAACGCGGGGTTGATCGCCTTCCGGCCTGGGGGCGCGTCGTTCGCGGTGGGGCCCTACATCTCCGCGTCGGTGGGGCAGTACAACAAGGGGGCGATCCGCTTGGGCAATGCCGCGGAAATCAGCGACGACCTTTCCGATGATGAAAAGCAGATCCACGTCTGGATCCAGCCGGGCGTGCGCGTGCAGTTCCGGCTGTAGTCCTCACCGTGCCGCCCTCACGGCTCCTGGGATGGAGGCGTGGGGGCGGGCAGGGGATAGAGGACGCGGTAGTCGATGCGGTGGTGGTAGGCGGCCAGATACGGCGCCCCCGCGATGTCGATGACCACCTGTTGGGGCGGCGTGTGTTGTTGGTTCATCCACGCCTCCGCCTCCTCCTTCGTGGCGAAGGACAGGCCCGAAGGCCGGCGCCGCTCATCCGCCATCTCCTGGAGGTAATGCTCCATGAAGGGGGGCATGAAGATCAGATGGGTTCGCCCCGTGGCTGGAACGAACATGGCGGAGTAGTAGTCGTCTCCAATCAGCACGCGTGCCGAGTCGATTGGGGGCTTCCGCGCGTTCATCGCGGCTTCCGCCTCCTCTCGGGTCTTGAACCGGGCGATGACCAACGGAGGCGCGGAGGCCTCCTGGCTTTGGACATATGCTTCAAACTCGGTGCCCTGCCCGGTGCCCAGGATGAAGTAGATGGCGTCCATCGCGAAGAGGAAGGCCTGCTTCTCCTCCGCGGAGGTGCTCTCCGAGTAGTGCCGTCCCAGCACCTCCAACTTGTCGAAGAAGTGCATCATGGTGCGCACTCCACCAGGTGTTGTGCTGGGGCCACGGATGACGTTGTGAGAAGCAGTGCGGGCGCGAGCACGATGAGCCCCACGCCCGCTGAGACGACGACAAACACGACCCCTGCGATGACCACCACGCTGCCCACCAGGATGGCGCGTTGGTTGCGCCGGGCCCATTCGGAGACAGCATCCAGTGAGGAAAGCTCCTGGGGCCGGAGCTTCTCGAGATCGATGCAGTCCTGGTAGGGCTGTTTGCACCGGCCGACGCAGTACGCTTCCTTGCCTCCAAGCCCGGGCCGTTTCGTGATGTGACTGAAGTCGCTCGACAATGGCCGGCTCATGCATTCCAGGATGCACTCGCGGTTCTCCGCATCACAATCCCGCACGGAGCGCGCGGTCCGCACGATGCGCCGGCCTTCGGGGGCATTCACGTAGGGGGGCGAGGTCGAAGTCCCTCGCCGGCCGCCACTCCTGGGCGAAGCTCCCATCCGGGGCCTCCCTCAGGAGCAGCACCCGCCAGGGAAGCTCCTCCCGCGAAGGCGGAGCCACGGCCCCACGCGTCCCACCGCAGGCCGCGAGCCACAGGCAGAGCGCCACGGCCGTGACGCTCCTCCCCACGTGAATCCAGACGTGCATCCTCCCACCCAAGCAGAACCCCAGGTGGAAGTCAGCTCACCGCGAAGCGCTTCAGAACGCGGTGTTGTTCGCCTTTTTGCCCGGGGTCGAGGAGTAATAGAAAAGGCTGTAGCCCTGGACCCAGGTCCCCGTGGGGCTCAGGTCCGGGCTCCGGTTGAACGAATAGCCAGAGTCCACCGGCACGCTGGCGCTCTGGTACGAGTGGCTGTCCTGCACCGTCCCGTCCGGGCGCACCAGGTACACGATGTCGCCCGCGCCGCCCTGGTTCACGCCCCGGTCGAACCGCAATCCGTAGCCGTTGTTGTTCGCGTACGTCGCGTACTGCGCCCCCACCGGCACCGCGGAGAACCCCGAATACACCACGTAGGCCTTGCGCGCCGGCAGCACTGTGCCAGACACGAACGTGTGCCGCGCCGCCTCCAGGCCCGAGTACGACTTCGCGTCGTGGATCATCCAGCCGCTCAGGTCCACCGACGTCGTCCCGGAGTTGTAGATCTCCACGAACTGCTGGTCGTAATCCGGCGTCCCCGACGAACCATTGAATGGCTGCGCCAGGTACTCGTTGATGAACACCTGCGGCACCGGCCGCGTCAGCGTGAACGCGCCGTCGCTCACGTCCGCCACGTCCGCGCGCGCCGCGTCCGCCACCCGCACCCGCACGAGCGTGGAGGACTCGCTCGGCACCGTCCACGCGTAGCGGCCCGTGGACGCCGTCAGGCCTGACGCCACGGAACGCCACACCGTCCCGTCCAGCGTGTACGTGATGTTCACCTGCGACACGTTGCTGGACGTCCAGGTGATGTTGAACGTCTGGCCCGCATTCAGCGTCTCACCGCCGTTGGGCGCGGTGACCTTCACGCTCCCCGACTGCGCCGCCGAGCCGAAGTTGAAATTGCTGAAGATGGGGTAGTGGTCCGACGTGGTGCTCTTGTAGCTGACGATGCTTGGCTTGAGCACCTTCGTGGAGTTCGCCACGTGGTACGCCGCCAGCTCGTTCGTCGCCAGCTGATGGTCGATGAACTGGCTGTTGCTCACCGTCGAGCGCTCGCCGGACTCCGACAGCGGCTGGGTGAGGAACTTGTAGCGCGCGGCATCATTCACCAGGTTCAGGTACGGCGACTCGTAGGGCGTGTAGATGGACGCGTCCACGTCGTCGTTCCAGTCGCCCAGCACCATCACGTTCTGCGTCGGCAGGTTCGTGTCGAGATAGTCCTTGAGGCACATCGCCGCGCCCTTGCGCCGCAGGTATGAATCCGAGTCCGCGTACGCCTTCATGTGCAGCACCATCACCGTGAGGTCCACCGGCGAGGAGCCCCGGAGCACCTTCAGGTCCACGCGCAGCGGCGGCCGGTACGCGAAGTCCTGCGCGCAGTCCGTCAGCACGACGTTCGAGCTCACCAGCTGCACCGTGCTCGTCTTGTAGAGCAGGCCCACCTTCTGGGCCGTGGGGCCGTACCAGCCATCACCCGCGAGCAGGCCGCTGTAGCCGCTGAGGTTCGCCGTCAGCGAGTTGAACGCGTCCACGCCGACGATCTCCGCCACGCCCAGCACGTCCGGCCCCGCGTCCGCGATGACCGCGGTCGCGTTGGCCAGCTGCAGCGCCTCGTCCGAGGGGCCCTCGGCCGTGGAGCCGAACCACTCGATGTTCCAGTTGCCCACCTTCAACGGCACCGCCGTCGGCTGCGTCCCGCCATCCGTCTTCGTCCCGCCGTCCGTGCCGCCATCCGTCTTCGTGCCGCCATCCGTCACCGGGCCGCCGTCGGGCAGCTCGCCGGTCGACGTGGTCAGGGGCAGCTGGATGACCGCCTCCGCGTGGGCGCCGTTGGCGTCCTCCACCCGCACCGTGAACTCATACAGCGCCGGGCCCTGCGGCGTGCCGGTCAGCACCCCGTCCTCCGTCAGCGTCAGGCCGTCCGGAATCGCTCCGCCCGCCTGCGACCAGGTCAGCGGCGGCGCCCCGCCCGTGGAGCTGAAGGTGAAGGTGTAGAGGCTTCCCTCCTTCGTGGAGGGCAGCGGCGACGCCGTGGTGATGACCGGCGCCGGCCACACTCGCAACGCATAGCCTCGCGTGTGCTGGGCGCCCTTCGCGTCGCGCACCACCACCGTCATCGACCACTCGCCGGCCGTCGTCGCTGGGCCCACCAGCCGCCCGCTGTCTCCATAGAAGGAGAAGCCCGGCGGCACCTGGTCCACCGAATACGTGAGCGGCGCCGTGCCGCCCGTCGCCGTCAGCACCTTCTCGTAGGCCACCCCCACCGTGGCCGCCGTCAGCGTCACCTGGGGCAGCACGGGCCCCGTGGACTCCGGTTCGTTGGAGCCACAGGCGACCAGCGCGAGCAGGGACGTGAGAACGACGAGCGAGGACAGCGCTCGGAAGGACCGGGACGGCATATGGGAACACTCCAGCACCGGGCCCGCCCCAACGCGGCCTTCCCGGAAGAGGGCACGCACCTTAACGTGTCTGCCATCCGACTGTCGCGCGCGCCCCCGCTTGCACCCCGGCGGAGCCCCTGACGCACTGCCACACGGCAATCAGTGGCGCGCTCCGCCGTCCTACACGGACAGCGCGGAAGGCTTTGCGCGCGGTCCACACGTGCAGTTGGATGGGTTCGAGCAGACGACGGAGGAGACGCGTCATGGCCGAGAAGTGGGACAGGCAGTTGATGGACTTCCTCAAGCGCACCGGTGAAGACCTCAAGCGCACCACGGACGACCTCCGCGGCGAGGCCGAGCGCCTCCTCAAGGAAGTGAAGGACCCGGAGAAGCAGGCCAAGGTGAAGGAAGGCCTCGTGCAGCTGCGCACCTGGGCCGCCGCCACCACCAAGACCGCCGCGGAGAAGATCGAGACCGCCGTGCGCCGCGTGGAGACCTCCGTCGAGGAGGCCTTCAAGCCCGGCTCCACCACCGGCACCGCCTCCGCGCCCGACGCCGAAGCCAAGGCCGCCAAGACGGCCAAGGCCGCCCCGGAGGAGGAGGCCGCCCCCAGCCGCCCGGCCCGCGCCAAGGGCTCCGGCGCGTCCAAGGGCGGCAGCAAATCCATCGGGCGCAAGAAGACCGCGAGCGCTCCCGCCGCCGCCAAGGGCGCCCGGGCCCCGAAGAAACCAGCTTCCAAGAAAACGTTGGGCCGCAAGAAACCCGCGCCCGGGGCGTGAAGTTCCGCTGCCCATGAAGTCGCGCCTGCCCGCACGCTGGGCATGCGCGACCGCCCCGGGTCCTGTTGGATCGCTCAGCGTCGCGTGAGATAGTGCGCGCCGTGTCGGGTACCAAAGACAAGGACAGCATCCAGACGGACATCGGGCAGGACGTGATCGACGAGGCGGTTCGCAGCGTCGAGCGTCGGATGGACGGAGACGCGGACAGTGCGGGCTCGGAGACGGAGGTGGAGCTGGACGTCTCCGCCCCGGCCGCCGAGGCGGACGTCTCCACCCCCGAAGTCGCTCCCCCCACCGAGGACGCGGCCGCGCTCCGCCAGGAGGTGGAGTCGCTGCGCGCGCAGCTGGAGTTCAGCCAGACGAAGGCCCGCGAGACGCTGGAGCGCCTGAAGGAGGCGCACGAGCGCGCCAAGGACTTCCAGGACCGGGCCATCCGCTCCGCCGCGGACCTGGAGAACTACCGCAAGCGCGCGCAGAAGGAGAAGGAGGACGTCCAGAAGTTCGGCGTGGAGAAGCTCCTCAAGGACCTGCTCCCCGTGGTGGACAACATGGACCGCGCGCTCGACGCCGCCAGCAAGTCCCCCGACTTCGACAGCTTCCAGAAGGGCGTGGCCATGACGCGCAAGTCCTTCGAGGACTCGCTCGGCCGCCACGGTGTGAAGGGCTTCTCCGCCAAGGGCCAGCCCTTCGACCCGCGCCTGCACGAAGCCATCCAGCAGGTGGAGTCCGCGGACGTCCCGGCGGGCCACGTGCTCTTTGAAGTGACGCGTGGCTTCCATCTCAACGACCGCCTGGTGCGTCCCGCCATGGTCGTCGTCGCCCGCGCGCCAGAAGTCGTCGCGGCGCCGGAGCCCGTTGCCGCGGCGCCGGAAGCCGCCGCGCCCGCGGCCGGCACGGAAGCACCGAAGGCGTCTGAAGAAGGCAAGAGCGCGGAGCCCCAGACTTCCGCGCCGTCCGACAGTTCCTCCGGGGGGAGTCAGTAGTCATGGCGAAGGTGATTGGAATCGACCTGGGCACCACCAACTCCTGCGTCGCCGTGATGGAAGGCGGCGAGCCGGTGGTCATCCCCAACAGCGAAGGCAGCCGCACCACGCCCTCCATGGTGGGCTTCACCGACTCCGGTGAACGCCTGGTGGGCCAGATTGCCAAGCGGCAGGCCATCACCAACCCGGAGAACACGGTCTTCGCGGCCAAGCGCCTCATCGGCCGCAAGTTCGACTCGCCGGAGGCGAAGAAGGCCATTGGCGTCTCCTCCTTCAAGGTGGCGTCCAGCCCCAACGGCGACGCGTGGGTTGAAATCCGGGGCAAGGGCTACAGCCCGCCGGAAGTCAGCGCCATCGTGCTGATGAAGATGAAGCAGACGGCGGAGGACTACCTCGGCGAGCCCGTCACCGAGGCCGTCATCACCGTCCCCGCCTACTTCAACGACAGCCAGCGCCAGGCGACGAAGGACGCGGGCCGCATCGCGGGCTTGAGCGTGCTGCGCATCATCAACGAGCCCACGGCCGCGGCGCTCGCGTACGGCCTGGACAAGGTGAAGGACGCCACCACGGAGCGCGTCGCCGTCTACGACCTGGGCGGCGGCACGTTCGATATCTCCATCCTGGAGCTCACCGCCGGCGTGTTCGAGGTCAAGAGCACCAACGGCGACACGTTCCTGGGTGGCGAGGACTTCGACCAGCGCCTCATCGACTACCTGGCCAAGCGCTTCGCGGAGCAGAACAACGGCCTGGACCTGCGCAAGGACCGCATGGCGCTCCAGCGCCTGAAGGAAGCGGCGGAGCGCGCCAAGCACGAGCTGTCCAGCGCCCCGGAGACGGAGGTCAACCTCCCGTTCATCACCGCGGACGCGTCTGGCCCCAAGCACCTCACGGAGACCGTGGACCGGTCCACCTTCGAGGCCCTGGTCGCGGACCTCATCGACCGCTCCATCGAGCCGTGCCGCATCGCGCTCAAGGACGCGGGCCTCACCGCGCAGGCCATCAACCAGGTCCTCCTGGTGGGCGGCATGACGCGCATGCCGCGCGTGCAGCAGAAGGTGAAGGAGTTCTTCGGCAAGGAGCCCCACAAGGGCATCAACCCGGATGAAGTCGTCGCCGTGGGCGCCGCCATCCAGGGCGGCGTGCTCAAGGGCGAGGTGAAGGACGTCCTCCTGCTGGACGTCACGCCGCTGTCCCTGGGCGTGGAGACCGCGGGCGGCGTCTTCACGAAGATCATCGACAAGAACACCACCATCCCCTGCAAGAAGGGCCAGGTGTTCTCCACCGCGGTGGACAACCAGCCGCTCGTGTCCGTGCACGTCCTCCAGGGCGAGCGCGAGATGGCGGCGGACAACAAGACGCTGGCGCGCTTCGAGCTGGTCGGCATCCCGCCCGCGCCGCGCGGCGTGCCGCAGATTGAAGTGTCCTTCGACATCGACGCGAACGGCATCGTGCACGTGAGCGCGCGCGACCTGGGCACCGGCAAGCAGCAGCAGGTGCGCGTGGTGGGCAACTCCGGCCTGTCCGAAGCCGAAATCCAGGGGATGATCAACGACGCCCAGTCGCACTCCGCGGACGACAAGAAGAAGAAAGAGCTGGCGGAGCTGCGCAACAACGCGGACGGGCTCATCTACACCACGGAGAAGAGCCTGGAGGAGTACGCCAACCTCCTGTCGGAGAAGGACCGCGGCGAAATCCAGACGGACCTGGAGCGCCTGCGCTCCGTGCTCAACACCTCCGACGCCGGTGCCTTGAAGGAGGCCTTCCAGCGGCTGGAGGGCAGCGCGTACCGCATCGCGGACGCCATTTACACGGACCAGGCCAAGTCCGGCTGATGCCTCACCCCGGGCGTGGGCCGGGCGGTGCAATCGCCCGGTCCCCTCGTTCGTAGGCCGGGGGTCCGCCTCTCTTTTCCCCTGGAGCCTCCCTCATGGAGCTGACCGAAGCCGTCATGATCATCATGGTCACCGGCATGACCGTCGGTGTGCCGCTGCTCGGCCTCACGCTGCGCTTCGCCCTCAAGCCCGTGATTGAGACGTGGCTGCGCGTGCGCGAGGTCCAGGCCCGGCCCGCCGGGGAGCTGGAGGCGCTGCGCGCGCGCGTGGCGCACCTGGAGTACATGCTGGACCGCCACGGGCTGCTGGAGCACCCCGTGACCCGCGCGACGCCGGAGCTGGGTGAACTGCCGGAGCGCCTGTCTCCGATGGTGCGCGTGGACCGCGAGCGCGTCTGACGTCCCACCCGGTGGGCGCTGCATCCCCGCCGGGTTTTCGGGTATTGATGAATGCGTGGCATTCCAATCCCCGGAAGAAGAGCTGGCCTTCCTGCGCGGCCTGATGGCCGTGAACCGGATGGCCGACGACATCCTCGAGGACTGCCTGGAGCGGGGTCTGGACCTCGACACCGGCCTGGACGTGTTCCTCACGCAGTGCGCCCGCATGGTGCACGCGAAGGCGGGCTTCGTTTCGCTCCGGGGCACGCGAGGCCCGGTGCTGACGCGCGTGCTGGGCGAGCTGGGCGTGGACGTCTTCGAGGCGGCCCACTGGAGCGGCCCCCGGAAGCTGCGCGAAGGCCGGATGCTCTTCTGCCAGCAGCTCACCCTGGGGCGGCTGAACCTGGGTGGACTGGGCCTGGTGGTGGATGGGAACTTCGAGGACGGCGGCCAGCGGGTGATGGGGCTGGTGGAGGCGATTGGCGAGCAGCTGGACTCGGCGGTGCTGTCCTTCCTGGCGCTGACGGAC
This sequence comes from Corallococcus exiguus, assembly GCF_009909105.1. NCBI lineage: Bacteria > Pseudomonadati > Myxococcota > Myxococcia > Myxococcales > Myxococcaceae > Corallococcus > Corallococcus exiguus. The sequence continues at coordinate 327,045 of NZ_JAAAPK010000005.1, read as the reverse complement.
GGCCGGGGACCGCTGGAGCGGCTGGACGAGCTGGACGTGGAGGGCACGCCCGTCAACCGCGGACGCATTGGCCGCTATGAGGTCGTGAAGCCCCTGGGCACGGGCGGCATGGCGCAGGTGCTCATCGCTCGCACGCGCGGGCCGGAGGGGCTGGGGCGGCTGGTGGCGCTCAAGCGCATCCTGCCCCACCTGACGGCTCAGCCAGAGATGGTGCAGCAGTTCCTGGACGAGGCGCGCATCGGCCTGCGGCTGTCGCACCCCAACCTGGTGCACGTCTACGACTTCGGCGAGGCGCAGGGCGCGTACTACATGGCCATGGAGCTGGTGAACGGCATCGACCTGGACCGGCTCTTGCGCGCCAACAAGGGGCCGCTGGAGCCGGCGGTGGTGTCCGCCATCGTGTCGCAGGCGCTGCTGGGGCTGCACGCCGCGCACTCGCTCAAGGGCGAGGACGGCGCGCCCATGGAGCTGGTGCACCGCGACCTGTCACCGCACAACGTGATGGTGGGCTTCGACGGCCAGGTGAAGGTGCTGGACTTCGGCGTGGCCAAGGTGCGCGCGCAGCGCACGGTGACGCTGCCGGGCATCGTGAAGGGCAAGCCGCTCTACATGTCCCCGGAGCAGGCGCTGGGCCAGAAGCTGGACGCGCGAAGCGACCTGTTCGCCATGGGGCTCGTCCTCTACCAGGCCCTCACGGGCCGGCGCGCCTTCGAGCGCGAGGACGAGTTGGACACCATGAAGGCCATCTGCCAGGAGAAGCTGACGAAGCCTCCGGAGGTGCCCGCGCCTTTGTGGAACGTGCTGTCGGTGGCGCTGTCCAAGGACCCCTCGGCCCGCTTCCCCACCGCGCACGCCATGGCGGACCGGCTGGTGGCCGTGTCTTCTCCCGCGCGTGATACGGCGCTGGCGGCGCTGGCGGGGCGGCTCTTCCCGGAGCGGCTGCGCGACTCGCAGCGGCTGGAGACCGCCGTGAACCACCAGCGGGAGTCCCCCACCCGCGCGACGCCGCCCACCCGCTCGCCGCGCTGACACGACGAAGTGCCACCTCCCCCGCACACCGCGCGCGTGAAGGCGCGGCATGCGGGGGCGGAGCACAAGGACCGTTCGAGGCTTCCTTCCCGTCCGCGCTACGAGCGCTTGAGCGGGTCGATGTCCGCGTCCGCGCGGTAGCCGGCGCGGCGCTTCTCCTCGTCCACGTTGGGCTCGGTGCGCACCACCTTCACCTCCTCCAGCTCCTCGTGGCGGACGCGGCCCTCCATGCTGCGGCGCTCCTCGATGGGGCGCTTGTGGATGGTGATTTCCTCGTCCGTGTACGCGCGCTTGGTCAGCTCCGCCTCCTCCGCGCTCAGGGGGATGCGGATGGTCTCCTCCCGGAAGTCCGCCACGTCGCCGGGAATGTTGTCGCCCTTCACCGCCCGGCGCACCACCTCCACCTCCTCGTGGCGCAGCGGGACCTCCACCGTCTTCCGCTCCTCGACGACAATCTTGCGCACCTGCGCCTCGCCCGCGGAGCGCTGGCGTTTGGTGACGCCCAGCTCCTCATGGTGCGTGCGCAGCGTGACGTCCTCGTTCGCGATGCGCTCGGCGGCTTGGATGTCGGTGCGCAGCTCGCGCTCCTTCAGCTCCCGGTCCTTGATGCCGACCTTCTCCGCGCCGGTCCGGGGCACGTCTCCGACCTTCGTGGTGCCCGTCTTCAGCCCCGCGCCAATGCCACCCATGGTGCCGCCGGTGGCCGTCGCCGCCGTCGCGCCCACGGCGCCGGCGTCGGACAGCCCTCGCAGCGCCTCGCGGCCGTGGTTGAGGTAGATCTCCCCGTTGCGGATGTCGCTCACCTCCAGGTAGCGGACCAGGTAGTCCTTCGGGAAGAACATCCCCTTCTCGATGTGGAACTCGCCCTCGCTCACGGCGAACACCTTGCCCAGCTTCTCGCCGTCGCTGCTGCGGACCGTCATCCCTTCCTTGATGTCGTTGCGCTTGATCATCATGGACTTGGCTCCTTGTGCCTTCACGTCGGGTCGGATGTGGTCGCGAGCGGAACGCCAGGGCCGTCCAGCGCGCTGGAGAGGGTTTCCTGGGGGGAAGTGGACGCTGAAGTGTCCGCCACGGCCATCACCCGAAAAGTGGGTTCAATGACGCCCAAGAAAACCCCTGGTGCTGGATGCTCCAGGGGCTCGGTACGCCGTCCGCCGCTGGCAACGCCGCGCCGGACGCCTCCCCGCTTCCTGTCCGGAGGGCAGGCATGCGGGAGCGGAACCCCCGGGCTTCACGCTGGCGGCGCGCGTCCCCACACCTCACTGTGAGGGCGCGAGTCCGGATGGACCGGCCCGTGCGAGAGGAGCCTGTGATGCGAGCCACGAGGCCTGGCCGGGGACTCGGGTGGATGGCCGGCGCGGTGGGACTGCTGGTGGCGGGCCGACTCCGGCGCCGTCGCGCGGGAGCGGTGCTTCCGGAGTCCATTCCGGAAGCGGTGCCAGTCCTGGAGCCCGTCACCTGGACGCCCACCGCGCTGCCGGACCCGGAGGACCCTCCCTCCGCCGGGTGGTCGCTGACGCACGAGGACATGGCGCCCTGGGAGGACCGCGAAGCACCAGAGGCCGGACCCCAGGGCCTCCCGAGGATCCGCCGGGGACCGTCGGGCCGGGAGCACTACTGGCTGGAGCCCTGAGCGGACCTGGCGCGCACTTGGGGTTGGGGCAGGGGGGCGCGACAGCGATGTTTCGGGGTGTTGGCGGGACTCCGGAGCCAAGCTGTGCGCTTGACCCATGGGGAGGGCTCCCCTAGAAAACCGGGGCTTTGCCCGTCATCTCCCCCGGAGGAAGCCCCCACATGCGACGACTTGCCCCGATGCTCCTCGCCGCGCTCGCCGTCCTGGCGGCCGCCTGCGAGAAGAAGACGCAGCCCACGGGAGAGGCGGGAGGCGCCCCCTCGGCGCAGGCCCCGGTCACCGCGCAGGGCGGCACGCCCCCGGCGGGTGATGACGTCATCGTGCTGGGTGAAGTGGGCGCGCTGACGGGCGGTCAGGCGACGTTCGGCATCTCCACCCGCAACGGCATCGCGCTGGCGGTGAAGGAAGCCAACGCGGCCGGCGGCGTGAAGGGCAAGAAGCTGGTCGTGCGCGTGTACGACGACCAGAGCAAGCCGGAGGAGGCCGCGCAGGCCGTCACCCGCCTCATCACGCAGGACAAGGTGGCGCTCATCCTGGGCGAGGTGGCTTCGTCCAGCTCCCTGGCCATGGCGGAGAAGGCGCAGGCGGCCGGCGTGCCCATGATCACCCCGTCGTCCACCAACCCCTCCGTGACGGAGAAGGGCGACAACATCTTCCGCGTCTGCTTCATCGACCCGTTCCAGGGCTTCGTGATGGCGAAGTTCGCGCGGGAGAACCTCAAGCTGAACAAGGTCGCGGTGCTCCAGGACAACAAGAGCGCCTACTCCATTGGCCTCACGGAGGTGTTCCGCCAGAAGTTCGCGGAGATGGGCGGGAAAATCACCGCCACGGAGAGCTACAGCCAGGGCGACACGGACTATCGCGCGCAGCTGACGGCCATCAAGAAGACGCAGCCGGAGGGCATCTACGTGCCGGGCTACTACAGCGAGGTGGGCATCATCGCCCGCCAGGCGCGCGAGCTGGGCCTGAAGGTGCCGCTGATGGGCGGCGACGGCTGGGACTCCGAGAAGCTCTTCGAGCTGGGCGGCAGCGCCATCGACGGCAGCTACTTCTCCAATCACTACTCGCCGGACAACCCGGACGAGCGCGTGAAGAAGTTCATCGCGGACTACAAGGCGGACAACAACGGCGCGGTGCCGGACGCGCTCGCGGCGCTGGGCTACGACGCCGCGCGCGTCGCCATCGAGGCGCTCAAGAACGCCCCGGACACCAGCGGCCCGGCCCTGCGCGCGGCCATCGCGAAGACGAAGGACTTCCCCGGCGTGGCGGGCAACATCACGCTGGATGCGAAGCGCAACGCGGTGAAGTCCGCCGTGGTGCTGAAGGTCGCGGACGGCAAGTCCACCTACGTCACCACCATCTCGCCGTAACCCAGGGCCCACCCCGGCATATGTCGCAGCTCATCCAGCACCTCATCAACGGTCTGGCCGCCGGCACCATCTACGCCCTGGTCGCGCTGGGCTACACGATGGTGTACGGCGTCCTCAAGCTCATCAACTTCGCCCACGGCGACGTGATGATGGTCGGCGTCTACATGGGCTACGCCACGGCCTTCGCCCTCGGGCGGCAGGCGCAGCGCTCCATGTGGGGCGTGGTCCTCATCTTCGCGGTGGCCATGGTGGGGTGCGCGCTGCTTGGCTTCCTCATCGAGCGCTTCGCCTACCGGCCGCTGCGCGAGAAGCCGCGCCTCACCGCGCTCATCACCGCCATCGGCATCTCGTTCGCGCTGTCGTACGGCTTCCAGCTGGACATCGGCTTCCTGCCGGGCGCGTCCCCCCGGGCCTTCCCGGAGGTCATCGTCCCCAGTGAGTGGTTCATCATTGGCGACCGCGACGTGGTGGTGTGGAACTGGCAGGTCATCAGCTTCATCATCGCCGTGGCGCTGATGGCCGGGCTCCAGTTCCTCGTGTACCGGACGCGCTTCGGCAAGGCGATGCGCGCGGTGTCCTACGACCACCGCACCGCGGCGCTGATGGGCATCCCCACCGACCGCATCATCGCGCTGACGTTCATGCTCTCCAGCGCGCTGGCGGCGGGCGCGGGCCTGCTCTACGCCATCAAGGACACGTCCGTGAGCCCGCTCATGGGGCTGTACGTGGGCCTCAAGGCCTTCGTGGCGGCGGTCATCGGCGGCATCGGCAACGTGCCGGGCGCCGTGGTGGGCGCGCTCCTGCTGGGTCTGGTGGAGGAGTTCGTGGTGGGCTACGCGGCCAGCACCTGGCGTGACGCGGTGGCCTTCGGCTTCCTCATCCTGGTGCTGCTGGTGAAGCCGGGCGGTCTGTTCGGCCGCGTCGCGGCGGAGAAGGTCTGATGGCTGGAAGCGCGACGACGTTGGCCGACGAGTCCGTGGGCCGCGTGCCCCCAGCCCTGCGCGGCATCCTGCCCGTGCTCATCGCGGTGCCGTTGGTGATCCTGGCGGATGTCCTGCTGAACACCTCGCCCTTCGCCACGTACCTGCTGTCCGTGGTGGGGGTGAACATCATCCTCGCGGTGAGCCTCAACATCGTGAACGGCATGACGGGCCAGTTCTCCATTGGCCACGCGGGCTTCATGGCCGTGGGCGCGTACATCGCGGGCGTCACGTCCCTGGAGTTGAAGGAGGTGGCGCTGTCCTTCCTGCCGGTGGCCGCCAGTGACCAGGTGCTCTTCACCGTGGCGCTGCTCGCGGGCGGCACCTGCGCGGCGCTGTGCGGCTTCCTGGTGGGCCTGCCGTCCCTGCGGCTTCGCGGGGACTACCTGGCCATCGTGACGCTGGGCTTTGGCGAAATCATCCGCGTGGTGGTGCAGAACACGGAGGCCTTCGGCCGCGCGCTGGGCCTCTCCGGCATCCCGCAGTACTCCAGCGTGGCCATGGTGTACTTCTGGGTCTTCCTGGTGGTGCTGGTGTCCCGGCGCATCGCGGGCTCCAGCCACGGCCGCAGCCTGTGGGCCATCCGCGAGGACGAGGTGGCCGCCGAGGCCATGGGCGTGGACACCACCGGCTACAAGGTCCGCGCGTTCGTCATCTCGTCGTTCTTCGCGGGCATCGCCGGCGGACTGTTCGCGCACTTCGTGCCCATCATCAACCCGGGCTCGTTCACCTTCGTGAAGTCCATGGAGATCGTCGTCATGGTGGTGCTGGGCGGGCTGGGCTCCAGCACGGGCGCCATCGTCGCGGCCATCTTCCTCACGCTCTTGCCCGAAGGGCTTCGCTCGCTGTTCGGCGCGCTGGGCGCGGGGGGCAGCCTGGCGCAGAAGGTGGATCAGATCCGCATGCCCGTGTACGGCATCCTGCTGGTCGTGCTGATGCTGGCGCGGCCGCAGGGCCTGTTCGGCACGAAGGAGCTCTGGGACGTGCTGCCCCGGTGGCTTCCCCGGAAGAAGAAGGGGCTGACATGAGCGCCTCCGTGACTCCTGTCTCCGCCTCGGGCACTGGAGACGCGCTGCTCCAGGCGTCCGGCGTGAGCATCCGCTTCGGGGGCCTCAAGGCCCTCACGGACTTCAACCTCACCGTGCGCCAGGGCGACCTGCTGGGCCTCATTGGTCCCAACGGCGCGGGCAAGTCCACCGCGTTCAACGTGCTCACCGGCGTGTACCAGCCCACCGAGGGCGAGGTGCGCGTGGCCGGGCAGCGGGTGAACGGCTGGGTGCCGCATCAAATCAACCACCTGGGCCTGGCGCGCACGTTCCAGAACATCCGCCTGTTCCGCGCGCTGACGGCGTTGGACAACGTGAAGGTGGCCTGCCGCGCGCAAGGCGCGCTGCACCCGGTGGTCATGGGCCCGCTGGCCAAGGCGGGCACGGCGATGCGCAACTACCGCGACTGGTGGCGCGCGCTGCTGCTCACCCCCGGCTTCCAGGCGGAGGAGCGCGAGCTGACGCGCCAGGCGGAGCACCTGCTGGAAGTGATGGGCCTGTCGCACCGCCGCGATGAAGAGGCGAAGAACCTCCCGTACGGCGAGCAGCGCCGGCTGGAGATCGCCCGCGCGCTGGGCACCCGCCCCAAGGTGCTGCTGCTGGACGAGCCCGCGGCGGGCATGAACACGCGTGAGAAGGCGGACCTGATGGTGCTCATCCGCCGGCTGCGCGACGAGTTCTCGCTGGGGGTGCTGGTCATCGAGCACGACATGAAGCTGGTGATGGGCATCTGCGAGCGCATCACCGTGCTGGACCACGGCGAGACCATCGCCCGCGGCGCTCCGGCGGAAGTGCGCAGCGACCGCAAGGTCATCGAGGCGTACCTGGGCGACAGCTACCTGGAGTCCCACGGAGGCGCGGCGTGAGCGAGCCGGTGAAGGTGCTGGGCGAGCGGCGCGCGTTCGAGCCGCTCCTGTCGGTGGAGGGCATCCAGGTCCGCTACGGCGCCATCCAGGCGCTCCGGGGCGTGTCCCTGACGGTGGGCAGGGGCGAGATGGTGGCCCTCATCGGCGCCAACGGCGCGGGCAAGACGAGCACCCTGCGCGCGGTGAGCGGCATGCTCAAGCCGACCGCGGGCCGCATCACGCTCGCGGGGCAGGACATCACGGGCTTGAAGGCGCACCAGCTGGTGCCGCGCGGCATGGCGCACGCGCCGGAGGGCCGGGGCATCTTCCCCAACCTCACCGTGTTCGAGAACCTGGAGCTGGGCGCGTACCTGCGCAAGGACACCGCCCAGGTGCGCCTGGACATGGACAAGGGCTTCAGCCTGTTCCCGGTGCTGCGCGAGCGTCAGAAGCAGCTGGCGGGCACGCTGTCCGGTGGCGAGCAGCAGATGCTGGCCATCGCCCGGGCGCTGCTCAGCAAGCCGCAGCTGCTGCTGCTGGACGAGCCGTCCCTGGGCCTGGCGCCGCAGGTGACGGAGACCATCTTCCGCACCCTGCGCGAGGTGAACGCCACCGGCGTCAGCGTGCTGCTGGTGGAGCAGAACGCGCACCTGGCCCTCAACGCCGCCCACTACGGCTACGTGCTGGAGACGGGCGAGGTGGTGATGGCCGGCCCCGGCAAGGCGCTGCTGGAGAGCGCCGAGATTCGGCGCGCGTACCTGGGGGAATAGCCCTCCCGCGCCGACTTTCCGGCCCCGGCTCGGTGTCCGCCCCCGGACGCTTCCGGGGGCGGGGCCAGGGCAAGTTGCTCGCGCCGCGTCGAAACTCGGGTAGTCAGCGGCGGAGGACTTCGTCTAGCGTCCGACAAGACAAGCTGTTTTCTTCCACTTCCCGCTCAGGAAGCGTGCCCATGCGCCCGTTGTCCCGCCTCCTCCTTGCCTCGCTTACCACGCTCGCGCTCATCGCCGGTGCGTGCGCCAATCAGCAGAAGACCGACGGCTCCTCCTCGGGCGGCACCGGTGGTCCCTCGGCCACCTCCACCATCGAGGACGTGCCCAACGAGCCCACTCCGGGCGCGGATGGCACCGCGGCCACTCCGGCCCCGGAATTCAAGCCCTACGAGGCAGCGGAAGGCTTCACCATCGGCATGCCGATGGAGCCCCAGGTCGCGCGCAGGCAGATCCCACTGGGCGCCAACACGGTGAACACCGCGGCCTTCACCGTGCGCACCGAGGACAACACCGTCTACTCCGTCAGCACCGCGGACTACCCGGAGCGGCTGGTGGCGAGCCGTCCCCCGGAGGCCCTGCTGAACGAGGGCAAGGACGGCCTCGTGAAGGAGGTCCAGGGCACCCTCAAGGAAGAGTCGGACATCACCCTGGATGGCTACCCCGGCAAGGCCTACTCGGTCAGCTCGCCCGTCCACGGCGAGGTGAAGGCGCGCAACTTCCTGGTGGGCCCGCGCCTGTACACGCTGCTGGTCATCTACAACCCCAACCACCCCAACACCACGGCGGAGCCGTTCCTCAACTCGCTGAAGCTGGTGAACCCGCCCCCGGCCATCACCACGGTCACGCCGGACGCCGGCACGGGCGCGGACGCGGGCACGATTGAGGGTGCGGACGCGGGCACGGCCACCGACGCGGGCACCGCCGCTCCGCGCCGCCGCAAGAAGTAGTCGCAGGACGCTGACGCGACGCTCCCAGGGTCCGGGGGCGTCGCGCGGTGTGCGGTGTGTTCACCTGTCCGCGCGGAGAATGCCGGGCCCTTCAGGTCCGCCTCCGCCGGATTGCCCCCGGGTCTGTCATCCCTACCTTTCGGGAGGGGATACGACAGGGGGCGCTAAAGCACATGATGTCCTGGGTGGGGGCCCTGCTGACCACGGTGGTGGCGGCGGGAGGAGTGCCCATGGTGCCGGCCGGCGGGGGCAATGCCCTGACGCTGCCGGCGCATCGGCACGCGGTGCGGATTGAAACAGGCAATGGGCATGCGCCCACGTGGCTCCTGGCCATCCAGCAGCAGGGGGCGGAGGGCGAGGGGCTGAACCTGTTCCGTTCCGAGGACGGGTTCCAGGGCTTCTCCAAGCTGGCGGAAATCCAGCCGGATGCGTCGCACCACGACCGGGCGGAGCTGGTCGCGGTGGGGCGCGACGTGGCGATGGTCTACGCGTACGAAGGCCCCTCACTGGCGGCGTCGTCGCGGCACGACGTGTACTTCCAGTGGTGGCGCTACGACGCGGCGCAGGACACCTGGACGCCGGAGCCGGCGGTGCGGGTGTTCAACGCGGACAGTGCGACGGCGTATTCGCGGGCGCTGCTGGCGCGGGACTCCAAGGGGCGGCTGTGGGTGCAGGCGTTCCGGCTGGAGTCGGACGGCGGCTCCACGGCGGTGGTGGCGGTGTCCACGGACGGGGGCACAAGCTTCCAGAAGCAGCCGGACCTGGGGCGCACGCGGAAGCGGGGCGGGGGACGGCTGCTCAGCGTGGGGTCCAAGCTCGTCTTCTTCTGGGCCATGCACGACGGCTTCGAGCCCACGCGGCTGCGGGTGCGTGACGCGGCGGATCCGCTGGACACGTGGGGGCCGCAGCGGGACGCGTTCTCCGACGGCATCTACCACGGCGCGGCGTTGAGCGCGGTGGAGGACGGCGAGGGCGGCATCCACCTGGTCTACAAGGACGAGACGGAGCGGCTGTACTACCGGCGCTTCGACGGGACGTCGTTCGGTTCGCGCATCCTGGTGGAGGGGACGCCGGACTGGGCGTTGCAGCCCGCGGTGACGCGCATCGGGGACGCGCTGTATGTCTTCTACAATCACTTCCAGACGGCGACGGATTACGAGATCCGCGTGCGGGTGCTGCGCAACGGCGTGTTCAGCGACCCGGTGACGCTGGATTCGCGCACGAGCTTCAAGGGCTACCTGAGCACCCTGGACGTGCTGCCGGACAGCGTCACGGAGGTGCCGTGCTTCTACGGCGACGCGGTGGACGCGAACTCCAGCGGCCGGGTGATGCGCGTGGCGCTGGCACGTCAGCCGGAAGGAGGCGGCGGTTCCGGTCAGGACGGCGGGACGCCGGATGGCGGCGCGGGGACACCGGATGGCGGTGGTTCGAGCGACGGAGGCTCGGGCACCACGGATGGCGGCGTGGATGCGGGGACGCCGGATGCCGGCTCGGGCACGGATGCCGGTGTCGATGCGGGGACGCCGCCGGTGGATGGCGGCGTCCAGGGACCGGTGACGCTGGAGCCGGTGTTCACGAACACGACGCACGAGGTGCTGGCCATGGACGGCGCGGGCACGGTGTACGCGCTGGCGCTGGACGGAAGCCGTTCGAAGTTGTGGGCGAGCACGGACGGCGGGCGCACCTTCAGCGCGAGAGGGCAGGGCGTGGGCGGTGCGTCGTTCTGGGTGATGGCGGCGCTCAAGGACGGGACGCTGCTGGCGCAGATGAGCCGCGGTGGCAGCTACCACCTGGAGCGCTCCACGGATGGCGGGCGCACGTGGGCGGACGTGGCCTCGCTGGGGAGCTACCGCGCGATGTCGCCCGCGAGCTTCGCGGAGCTGGGCAGCACGGTGTTCTTCCTGGAGTACCAGACGTTCACCTCCGGGAACACGCCGCTGCGGCTGTGGGCGAGCACGGACGGCGGAGCGACGTGGGCCACGCGAGCGACGTTCCAGGACCACCGGCACGGCACGGCGCTGTACGCGGACGCGACGCGCACCGTGCTGTGGGCCACGTTCGGGAGCAGCAGCGCGCAGGCGGCGGTGGTGCGCTCGACGGACGGCGGGCGCACCTGGACGAAGGTGATGGGTGGCTACGCTGCCAACGCGGTGACGGGGACGGTGCTGCCGGGAGGTGAGCTGCTGCTGGGGCAGTCCACGCTCTATGAGCCGGAGCACCCGAAGCTCTTGCGCGTGTACGCGAGCGGAAGAGTGGACGCGCTGATGACGCTGCCGGGGCCGGCGTACTCGGTGGATGCGCTGACGGGAGGCGGCTTCGTGCTGGGAACGGCGAGGGCGGACGTGGGCGACGTGCAGCCCGCGTCGGACCTCTACGCGCGGCTCTTCACCAGCACGGACGGCGTGACGTGGACGGAGGCCCGGAGATACGAGCGGGCCACCAGCGGCGTCCTGGCCCGCGCGGAGGTCTGGGGCGTGCTGCCCGGCGGCGACCTGGTGGTGCGGGCGGAGAACCTGAGGGGCTTCGGAACCGGAGGGAAGGGGTTCCAGGTCCTGCGCGTGAAGCGCTAAGGCGCCCGCGGGAAGTTCGAATACACGACCGCGAGCCGGGCATCCGCCGCCAGGCTCGCGGGCGTCACCAGCTCCAGGTCCACCGGCACCGGACCGCGGTAGCGCTCCGCGATTTCACGCTGCAGCCCCGCGACGTCCAGGTCGCCCAGTCGCTCCATCTTCCCGTACTCCACGCCCGCGCCCGTCGCGTACGCCTTGCGCACCAGCTCCGAGCAGTACATCGCCTCGTCTCCCCAACCGAAGAGCGCGTCGTACGGCTTGCCCAGGTGCCGCTTCGCCTCCTCCACCGCTCGCGCCTTCGCCGCGTCATCCACCCCCTGCGGCCGCATCACCAGGAGCCGCCCCTTCACCCCGCGCGCCTTCCACTTCGCGAACGGTGTGCGCTTCACCGGCTGCACGGCCTCCACCACGAACGTCCCGTCCGGCGTCACCTCCACCAGCCCCACGTGCGACAGCGGGCTGTGCGTGGCCACCTGGATGGCCTTCGACTGGCGTGATTCCGACGTCTGGAACACCACGTCCCCGGTCCGCACCTTCGCCGCCACGCCCTCCGCCTCGCGCGGCGCCGCCTGCGTCCCGCGGCCCACCAGCCACGTCGCCCCCACCAGCACGAGGGCCAGCAGCCACATCCCCCTGACGATCCAGCGCATCCGCCCGTCCCTTCCATGGGTTGCACCCGTCCACCCACCCCCAGTGCAGCCCCGGTGCCAGCCGTTTCAGAGCGAAAGTTCACCCTTGGTATGTGGAAGTCGCTTCCGACCCTGGGTCGGAACATGGTAAACCTGGGGAATCTACTTATTACAGCGATTCAAGAATAGTGTGGCATTGCCGGAAATTTTCAGGTAACTAGCGAGCACTCGCGAGCCGGCAATCCGGGCGCGCGGAAGAGGGGGCTCATCGGAGGAATTCGTCGTGACCGCATCGAACGCGCCCATCCGTTGCCTGCTCTATCCGTCCCTCGGCGAGGTACGGGAGCACGTGCGCGTGGAGCTGTTCGCGCGGGCGCTGTCGGAGCGGATGGGCCGCCCGGTGGTGATGTCCATGTCGCCCACCTACGAGCACCTGGAGGCGGAGCTCGCTTCAGGCCGGGTGGAGATGGCCTGGGGCACCGCCGAGCAGTGCAACGCCTTCGAGCCGCAGGCGCGCGCGGTGCTGCGCGCGGTGCGCTCCGGCAGCTGCTACTACCACGCGGCCTTCATCTGCCGCGCGGACGAGCCGCTGACGCTGGAGACGCTGGCGGGCAAGCGCGTGGCGTGGGTGGCGCCGCGCTCCACCGGCGGGCACCTGTTGCCGGTGCGCCACCTGGAGTCGCTGGGCCTGCGCCCGGACACGCTCTTCTCCGAGCAGCGCTTCCTGGGCACCTACCGCAAGGCGCTGGACGCGGTGCTGCGCGGCGAGTCGGACCTGTGCGCGCTCTTCTGCAACCACAAGGACGCGCACGCGATGCGCGCCACGCTGACGACGTACCTGGGCGCGGACGCACCGCGGCTCACGCCGTTCCTGTTCACCATCCCCACGCTCGCCGACGGCCTCATCCTCACGAAGAGGATGCCGGAGGCGGACGCGCAGGCGCTCATCTCCGTCCTCACCCGGATGAACACCGACGGCGCGGGCCTGGAGATGCTCATGGGCCCCTTCCGGGTGGAGACCTTCGTTCGGTCTCCCGGCCTGGATGCGCCCGCGTCCGGCCCGCGTCCCACGGGGGTCGCCGAGTACGTGGCCGGAGAGCTGGACGCGGAAGGCCGGTGCCTGCGGCTGTGGTCCCCGTCCGGCCGTGCCTTCGGCCGCGACATGCGCGGCGGGGAGGGGCGCATGTTGGAGGAGGTCCTGGGCACCGCCGCGAGCAAGCCCCTCATGTCCCTGCTCCAGGCCGTCCTCCAGGGCGGCTCCGACGGCCGGCTGGAGTACCGGCTCACCGTGAACGGCGACGAGCGCGTCTACGCGGCGGAAATCACGCCCTGCGAGCCCTCGCCCGGGGACACGGGCGTGCGGCTGGGCCTGCTGGTGCGCGACGTCAGCGGCCTGCGCGCGCTGGAGGATCCGCTGTACCGGCTGGCGTCGTTCCCGCTGCTGCACCCTGAGCCGTTGCTGGAGCTGGGCATGGACGGGGAGCTGCGGTACGCGAACCCCGCCACCCACGCGGCGTTCCAGGACCTGGTGGAGATGGGCGCCGAGCACCCGCTGGTGAAGGCGGCGGTCATCTGGGCGTGGCGGGGCGCGCCCCCGGGAGAGCCCGCGCCCACGGTGCACCTGGACGGGCGCTACTGGGAGCTCACGGTCGCGCAGCTGTGGGACCCGCCGGGCCTGCGCGTGTTCGCGCGCGACGTGACGCTGCGCAAGCAGATGGAGGCGCGGCTGTTCCAGGCGGACCGGCTGTCCGCGCTGGGCTCGCTCGCGGCGGCGGTGGGCCATGAGATGAACAACCCGCTGGCCTTCGTGCTGGCGAACCTGTCGTTCATCCGCGAGGAGATGGACCGCCTGAAGCAGCCGCTGCTGGACGGCAAGGCCGTGCCGCGCGAGGACCTGGAGGACATGCTGGATGCGCTGAGCGAGACGGTGGAGGGCGCCACCCGGCTCAAGCACATCGTGCAGGACCTGCGCACGCTGTCGCGCAAGCCGCCGGAGCACCGCGCCCGCGTGGCCGTGCAGCCGGTGCTGGAGAACGCGCTCAAGCTGCTGCGCGGCGAACTGCAGCACCGCGCGCGGCTGGAGCGGGACTTCCACGACATGCCCACGGTGGACGCGGACGAGGCGCGCCTCACCCAGCTCTTCCTCAACCTGCTGCTCAACGGCCTGCAGCAGATGGACACCCAGGACGCCGCGAACAACGTGCTGCGCGTGGCGGCCTACACCAGCGAGGACGGCGAGGTGGTGGTGGAGGTGCAGGACTCCGGCAAGGGCCTGTCCCAGGACGCGCTCGCGCACATCTTCGAGCCCTTCGCCACCGCGCGCCCCAACAGCACCGGCCTGGGCCTGTCCGTGAGCCACACCATCGTCACCGGCCTGGGCGGCACGCTGCGCGCGGAGAGCCGCGAGGGCCGCGGCACGCTGCTCACCGTCACGCTGCCGGCGGCGGTGCCCGTGGCCGAGGGCCTGCGCGCCTGCTAGTCGCGCTCCAGCATCACTTCCAACCGGGGCACGTAGTGGCCGCGCGTGCTCTCGAAGAGCACCAGCCGGTCCACGCGCCCCTCGCCCCATGACGCGCTCTGCAGCTCGCGCGCGCACGCCGCCAGCGCCGGGTCTCCGCGCGGTGGCCGGGCCCGGGCCAGCGTCAGGTGCGCGATGTACTCGCCGTGCTCGGACGTGAAGCCCAGCGGCTCCAGCGCGCGCGCCACGTCCGCCTGGAGCGCCTTCAGCGCGGCGGTGTCTCCGCGCACGTCCGCCCAGAGCACACGCGGGTGGGACGGCGGGCCGAACGCCCCTCCGCCCGCCACCGATAGTACGAACGGCGAGTGATACAGCCCCACCGGCTCCAGCGCGTCGCGCAGCTCCGGCAGGCGGCTGTCATCCACGTCCCCCAGGAAGAGCAGCGTCAGGTGCACGCCCTCCGGCCGCACCCACTTCGCGTCGGGAGCAAGGGTGCGCAGCCGCTCGATGCCCCGCTCGGTCTCGGCGGTGAGGGCCTCTCCCAGCGTCACGGCGGTGAACAGGCGCATCGTGAAAGACCTCCTTCAGGGAACCTGGACGCTCCCCTCCGCGCGTGCCTTCTTCCGGGGCCACAGCGCGTAGATCCATGCGGGCAGGAACACGAGGAACTCCACGCCGCTCACGTACAGGCCTCGCGCGGACAGCATGCCCGCGCCAATGGGCGCCACCGGCAGCGGACGCACCGGGGCGAAGACGCGCGCGTTGGAGAAGGGCCAGAAGAGGGCCGCGCCCAGCCCACCGTCCGTGAGCGTGTCCAGGATGCCGTGGCTGGCCACCGCCGCGAGCGTCAGCAGGCCCCAGCGCGTGGCGGACTCCCCCTTCCACCGGGCCAGCGCCGCCACCGCGAGCGCCACCCCCGCCGCGAAGACGAACGAGTGCGACGCACCGCGGTGTCCCCACGTCGCCGCGTAGGGGATGCGCAGCGCGAACGCCACCACGTCCGCGTCCGGCAGCAGGGCGAGCAGGGACAGGAACGCCATCACCGCCACCCGCCGCCGCCAGGGTGCGCCCGACCCCGTCTCGTAACGCCCCAGCGCCATGCCCACCGCTACGTGCCCGATGCTCGCCATTCGCCGGACCCTAACGCACGGGACCCCGCCTGGAGAGGGTCCCGTTCGTGGGGTAGCCTCCGTTGATACATGCGGTTCCTGCTTTCTCGCTTTCGTGTCGAGTCCACCCTTCAAAGGCGCCTGGACGAATGGCGCGCGGACGTCGGCTCCTGGCTCAATGTGACGCGCGTGGGCGCGACGGCGGCGTGGCTGGCGCTGGCCGTGCTGGATGAGTGGAACGTGTCGCGCGGCGTGCTCGCGGGCTACATCGCGCTGGCCGTCCTGCTGTGGGCGTGCGCGCGCCGGGTGCCGGACCTGCTGCGGCGGCCGGCGCTGGGCGTGGCGCTGCTGGACATGCCGCTCATCTACTTCCTGCAGGAGTGGTCCATCCGGGGCTCCGCCAACGGCGTGGCCATCGCGCTGCTCACCATGGGCGTGTACCTGGTGCTGGTGGTCATCGTGTCCATGGTGACGCTGTCGCGGCTCATCGTCGCGGCGGCCACGGGGCTGGGCATCGTCGCGGTGGCCATGCTGACGCTGGGCGCGGGGCTGCCCGCGTCCCAGTTCCTGCCCGGACTGGTGCTGGTGATGGTGCTCGCGTCGTCGGTGGCCTTCTTCATCAGCCGCACGGTGATGGGGCTCGTCACGGACGTCGTGCGGGAAGAGATGCAGCGCGAACGGCTGGGCCGCTTCTTCTCCCCGGAGGTCGCGCGGCGCATCTCGGAGAAGGGCACGGACGGAGAGGCCGGCGAGCACCGCGAGGTGACGCTGCTCGTCTCCGACATCCGCGGCTTCACCACGCTGTCGGACCGGATGGACAGCCCCCAGGTGGTGGCGCTGCTCAACGAGTACCTGTCGCGCATGGTGGAGGTGGTGTTCCGCCACGGCGGCACGCTCGACAAGTTCATGGGCGACGGCATCCTCGCGTACTTCGGCGCGCCCCTGGACCAGCCCGGCCACCCGGCCGCCGCCGTGTCGTGCGCGCTGGCCATGCTGGAGGCGCTGGACACGCTCAACCAGGAGCGCGCCGCGCGGGGCGAGTTCCCGCTCAACATCGGCGTGGGCGTGCACACCGGCCGCGTGGTGGTGGGCGCCGTGGGCAGCGAACAGCGCCGCGAGTACACCGTCATCGGCGACGCGGTGAACCTGGCCAGCCGCATCGAAGGCCTGACGAAGAAGGTCGGCGCCGCGGTGCTCGTCTCCCACGCCACGCGCGAGCGCTGTCTGGACAGCTTCGACTTCGAGGCCGCCGCCCCGCTGCCCGTCGCGGGCAAGCCGGAGCCGGTGGCCACCTTCCTGCCGAAGAAGCGCGGCCTGCTCGCCGCCAGCTGACGCGCTGGAATGACAACGGGGCCGGGAGTCGCCTCCCAGCCCCGCGGGTGATGCACACGTCAGCGCGTGCTCAGTACGCCTTGGAGAACACGATGCGGCCCTGCGACGGGTTGCCGGTCATCACGCACTTGCCCGGCTCCTGCTTGAGGCTGAACGGGCGGCAGCGGGTGGTGAGGCCCGTCTCCTCCTTGATGCGCGCCTCCGTCTTCGGGTCGCCGTCCCAGTGCGCCAGCAGGAAGCCGTCCTCCGCCTTCGCCTTCAGCTCCTCGTAGGAGTTGACCTCGAAGGTGTGCGAGTCGCGGAAGTCCTTCGCCTTCTGGAACAGGTCCTTCTGCATCTGGTCCAGCATCACCTGGGCCTTGGCGGCGGCCTCGTCCAGCGGCACGAACTCCTTCTGACGCAGGTCGCGGCGCACCATCACGCACGAGCCCTTGGCCAGGTCCTTGGGCCCCAGCTCGATGCGCAGACACGTGCCGATGAGCTCGTGCTCGTTGTACTTGAAGCCCGGGCCCTTGCTCTCGTCGTCGTCCACCACCACGCCCAGGCCCGCCTTGCGCAGGTCCGCGGCCAGCGCGTGCGACTTCTCCATCACCTGCGTCTTCTCCACGTCCGTCGCCTTGCCCACGATGGGGATGATGACCACGTGCGTGGCGGCGATCTTCGGCGGCACGATGAGGCCCGAGTCATCCGAGTGCGTGAGGATGAGCCCGCCGATGAGGCGCGTGGAGGAACCCCACGACGTCTGCCACACGTGGTGCACGCGGCCGTCGCGGCCCTGGAATGTGGTGTCGAAGGCCTTGGCGAAGTTCTGGCCCAGGTTGTGGCTGGTGCCCGCCTGGAGCGCCTTCTTGTCCTGCATCATGGCTTCGATGCTGTACGTGCGCAGCGCGCCGGCGAACTTCTCCGACTCCGACTTGCGCCCCGGCAGCACGGGCATGGCCATGTAGTCCTCCGCGAACGTGCGGTAGACCTCCAGCATCTGCAGCGTGCGCTCCTCCGCGTCCGCCTCCGTCTCATGGCAGGTGTGGCCCTCCTGCCAGAGGAACTCCGTGGTGCGCAGGAACAGGCGCGTGCGCATCTCCCAGCGCATCACGTTGGCCCACTGGTTCACCAAGAGGGGCAGGTCGCGGTAGCTCTGGATCCACTTGGAGAAGCTGCGGTTGATGATGGTCTCGGACGTGGGCCGGATGACCAGCGGCTCCTCCAGCTTCTGGCCGCCCGCGTGCGTGACGACCGCCAGCTGCGGGTTGAAGCCCTCCACGTGCTCGGCTTCCTTCTTGAGGTAGCTCTCCGGGATGAGCAGCGGGAAGTAGGCGTTCTTCACGCCCGTGTCCTTGAACATCTTGTCCATCACCCGCTGGATGTTCTCCCACAGCGCGTAGCCGTTGGGGCGGATGACCATGCAGCCCTTCACGTCCGAGTAGTCGGCGAGCTTCGCCTTCTGGACCAGGTCGACGTACCACTCGGAAAAGCCCTTCTCGCGGGGCGTGAGCTTCTCGGCCATGTGCTGGGCACCTTGCTAGGGGATGGAAAGTGGGAGGCTGCGTACGATGGGATGTTCCGGAAATCAACGCCGGACACAGGCCGGACTCGTCCCCTGAACGCCGTCCGTGCTTGGAAAACGACCCGCCATGCCCACGCTCCCTGACGCCGCGCCCCGCCAGCTCACCGAGGACGTCCACGTCTTCGACGCCCCCTTCTCCCTCTTCGGCGTCCCCGTGGGAGGCCGCATGACGGTCCTCCGCCTGCCGGACGGCGGACTGTGGGTGCACTCGCCCGTCGCCTTCACGCCGGAGCGGAGAGCCGCCGTGGCGGCCCTGGGGCCCGTGCGCTTCCTCGTCGCCCCCAACCTCTTCCACCACCTGCACCTGCCGGACTGGGCCGCGGCCTTCCCGGACGCCCGCGTGGTGGCGCCCAAGGGGCTGCGCGCGAAGCAGCCGGCGCTGCGAATCGACCTGGAGCTGGAGGACCTCCCGGACCCCGCCTGGGCCCCGGTGCTGGACCAGATGAACGTGCGCGGCATGCCCCAGCTCAACGAGTTCCTCTTCTTCCACCGCCCGTCCCGCACCGCGCTCGTCACCGACCTGGCCTTCCACTACGCGCACTCGGAGGGCTTCAAGCTGCGCGCGTACCTGTGGCTGGACGGCGTCCTGGGCCGGTTCGCCGCCCCGCGCTTCCTGCGCCTGTTCACCAAGGACCCGGAGGCCGTGCGCGCTTCACTCCAGCGTGCGCTGGAGTGGGACGTGGAGCGCGTCGTCGTCTGCCACGGCCAGGTGCTGGAGCGCGGCGGCCAGAAGGCCCTCCACGACGCCTTCTCCCGACTGTAGGTCGCGGTACGCCCTGCCTCCGGGTCACAGGGGGGTGTCGCCTGCTGCACTCCACGCCGCGCTGCGCTACAAGGGAACCTCCTCTTTTTCCTGAGTTCCCCCCAGGAGGTTCATTCCATGCGGTCCTTTCTTCGGTCCGTGGGCGCGGTCGCGGTGTGCCTTGTCGCGGGCTCCGCGTTCGCCAACTCCACCGGCATCAACGGGCGCAGCGGCAAGCAGAGCGGCCTGTCCTGCACCGCGTCCGGCTGCCACAGCGGCGGTTCGGGCACCCCCACTGTGACGCTGGAAGGGCCCACGGCGCTGACGGCGGGCCAGACGGGCCAGTATTCGCTGACCATCACCGGCGGCCCCGGCGTGAAGGCGGGCATGAACGTGGCCGTGGACGGCGCGACGCTGACCGCGGGCACGGGCACGAAGCTGATGAGCGGTGAGCTCACGCACTCGCTGCCCAAGGCCTTCGCCAATGGCTCGGCGCGCTTCGACTTCTCCCTGGTGGCCCCGGCCACCAACGGCACCTACAAGGTGTTCGCCGCCGGCAACTCCGTGAACGGCGACAACAACCAGGGCGGGGACGCGCACGCCAACGCCACGCTGGACGTCGTCGTCACCGGCGGCAGCGACCCCGTCACGCCGGATGACACGAAGGACGAGGGCGGCTGCTCGGTGGCCACCAGCGGCGCCCCCGCTGCGCTCATCGCCGTGTTCGTGGCGCTGGCCGCGCGCCGCCGCCGTCAGTCCCGCCAGGGCTGAGCCCGGGCTTCACGCCCGCCTGCCCTCCGGCCTGGCCCCGGGGGTGGGACGACAGCGCGAGGGCGGGCGGCCTACCATCGCCCCCCTTGATGCGAACGAGCCCCCTCCTCACCGCCCTGTTCGTCGCGGGATCGCTGGCCTGTGCCTCCGGTCCCGCCGTGCGTCCCACCCTGTCCTCGGGCACCACCCCCGTCGCCGCCGCCCCCAAGCGCGACCCGGGCGCCCTGCGGGTGATGACCTTCAACATCCAGTCCGGCCTCAAGGGGCTGGAGCAGGTGGCGGAGGTCATCCGCCAGGAGGGCCCGGACGTCGTCGCGCTGCAGGAGGTGGACGTGGGCTCCACGCGCGCGCACGGCCAGGACCAGGTGGAGCGGCTGTCCGCGCTCACCGGCCTGAAGTACCGCGCGCACTTCGGCACCACGCGGCTGTACGGCGGCGCGTACGGCATCGCGCTCCTGTCGCGCTATCCGCTTCAGTCCCTGGCGCAGTACCCGCTGCCCACGCCGGGTGGCGCGGAGCCGCGCACGCTGGCGCACGCCGTGCTGGACGTGGACGGGCGCGAGGTGAGCGTCTACGCCACGCACCTCATCCGCCGGCCCTTCAACGGCGCGGCGCGTGTGCGCCAGAGCGTCTTCATCTCCCAACTGCTGGCGAAGGACACCCGGCCCCGGCTCCTGATGGGGGATTTGAACGACGACCCGGACTCGCGCCCGGTGCGGCTGTTGCGCCGCCAGCTCCAGGACGTGGCGCGCGTCACCCGCTCCGACGGGACGGGCACCTACCCGATGCCGCTGTTCCTGAAGTCCCTGCGCATCGACTACGTGATGGCGTGCGGCGCGTTCACGCCGGTGTCCACGCGCGTGCTGCACGTGGGCGTGTCCGACCACTACCCCGTGGTGGCGGACCTGCGGCTTGCTCCCGCCGAGGCTCCGGTCGTGGTGGCTCCGGCCGCGCCCGCGGGCACGGCCTCGGCCGCCGCGGCGCCCTGAGGCTCAAGCCGGGGTGGGCAGGGTGAAGCGGTAGAGGACCTCCATGTCCCCCTTGCTGAAGCCCTTCATCACCTCGTGGTGGATCTCCTTGCGGCCGCTCAGGTACGCGAGGCCTCCGGCGGCGAAGCCCATCACCGCGAGCTCGAAGTAGATGTGCGGCCGGGGCACGCCGGTGATGCGCAGCTCCACGGTGTCGCCCTGCAACTGCGCGGTCAGCTCGCCTTCGGTGAAGTAGCCCTTCCAGATGCCAGGGGTGAACAGGGCGAAGCGGCGGAAGTCGTCCTTGCCGAACATCGTCTTGAGCTGGCCCTGGCCCAGCGCGTACTCGGCGGACTTGATGCCGTATTGCCAGTAGGCCTTGGTGTCGCCGCCGTAGAAGCGCTGGGTCATGGCCTCGTTGAAGCGCAGGAAGGCGTCCGCCGGGATGCGCGACACGGGCATGATGAGCTGCCCGAAGATGGGGTCTCGCTTCGCCTGCTCCGCGAGGAAGGCCTTCCATGCCGGTTCGCCGAAGGCCTGCACCGCCATGGTCTGCCGTGCCAGGAATGCGACGCCTTTGACATCCATCCGTATGCCTCCCACCGGCCGCTCCGGGTTCGTCTCGGACCCCGGCCGGGTCATCTTGCGCATTGTGTCTTGAGACCCACTCTCGGGCGATACGCATCGCGACAATTCACCCGGTCGTTCGTCCAACCCACACCGTGAAACCTGTTATCGCGGACACACTGCCTCGCTGAAGGTGTTCGCGGGGCCGCGGGATGTCCGGTGCAGGACTAGGTTCCCGGCGGTGCGTCCTCTTGCCCTTCTTCCCAGACCCGGACGTGCGCGCCGGGCGGTGCTCCTGTTCGCGGGAGTCCTCACGGGCGGCGTGTTCGGGCTGGCCTGGTGGGTGGACCGGTTTGGACGTCACGAACGTGTGACGGACGCGGACGTGCTGGTGGTGCTGGGCGCGCGGGTGTTGCCGGGAGGTGTGCCGTCCGGCGCGCTGGTGGCGCGCATGGAGCACGCGGTGGCGCTGTATCGCCGGGGCGTGGCGCCGTGGCTGCTGTTGTCTGGAGGCGTGGGCGCCCATCCGCCGTCCGAGGCGCGGGTGATGCGCGAGCTGGCGGTGGCGGCGGGCGTGCCCGCGTCCGCGTGCGTGCTGGAGGAGGACAGCCACTCCACGGAAGCCAACGCGCGGTTCAGCGCGCGCGTGCTGTGCGAGCGGGGGGCGCGCCGGGTGGTGGTGGTCTCCGACCCGTATCACCTGCTGCGCGCGAGGCAGTGCTTCCGGCGCGAGGGCCTGGAGGTGGCCACGAGTCCCGCCCCCATCGCCGGGCGGATGCGCGGGTGGGACCGGGCGTACTGGACGGTGCGGGAGGCGTTCGCGCTGCTCCTGCACCCGCGCCTCTTGTGGGCGCGGGCGCCGGGCGGGCGCTGAGGGCCTCAGGTCCCTGTCGCGGTGTCCGGCGTGGGCGCGGGCGCGTCCATCTTGCTGAGCACCTTCTCCAGGACGCGGAAGAGGGCCTGGCGGTCGTCAGGGTCGAGCATGCCCATCACCACGCCCATCGCGCGGTGCATGGAGCGGTCGAGCTTGGCGAAGGTCTGCTTGCCCTTGTCGGTGAGGCGGCAGCGCACGATGCGCCGGTCGGTGTCCCCGCGTTCGCGGACGAGGTGGCCTTCGCGCTCCAGGCGGTCCACGACGCCCGTGACGGTCTTTTCGGTGACGCCCAGTCGCTTGGCCAGCTCGCCCATGGTGAGCGAGTCGTCCAGACCCAGCCACAGCAGGGCATGCACCTGGGGCGGCGTGAACTGGAGCTGCTCGCAGGTGCTGGCGATGGGATCACGGAGTGAACGGCGACGGCCCAGCGAGAACATCAACTCCTGCATCCGGTCGACGTCCTTCGAGAGCGCTTCATCCTCTTTATGGATATTCCGTGACACAGAGTATTCATTAGCGGCGGGGTGCCTGCGGGTCAACTTGTAGGCTCAAGACTGCGTCCGGCGCGGGGTCGGGGGCGGGGAGGAGCGGACGATGCGGCGTGCGTGGTGGGGGTTGCTGCTGGTGTGGGTGACGGTGTCGTCGGCGCGGGCGGAGGAGGTGCTGGTGTTCGCGGCGGCGAGCACGACGGACGCGCTCGAGGCGCTGGCGCCCGCGTTCCAGCAGGCATCGGGGCACCGGGTGCGGTTCGCCTTCGGGGCGTCCAGCGACCTGGCACGTCAGGTGGTCGCGGGGGCCCCGGCGGATGCGTTCCTCTCCGCCGACGAGGCGAAGATGGACGGGATCGACCGGGCAGGGCTCGTGCAGGCGGGCTCGCGGGTGGACCTGCTGTCCAACCGGCTGGTGGTGGTGGTGCCGGTGAAGTCGTCGGTGAAGGTCGCCGGAGCGGCGGGCCTGAAGGGGCTCAAGCGGGTGGTGCTGGCGGAGCCGGCGGCGGTGCCGGCGGGTGTGTACGCGAAGGCATGGCTGACGAAGGCGGGCGTGTGGGCGGACGTGGCGCCGCGCGTGGTTCCGGCGGTGGATGTGCGGGCCGCGCTGGCGGCGGTGGAGGCGGGGAGGGCGGACGCGGGCGTGGTGTACGCGACGGACGCGGCGCAATCGAAGAAGGTCCGGGTGGTGTTCACGGTGCCGGAGGGGGATGCGCCGCGCATCGTGTATCCGGCGGCGGCGCTGACGCAGGGCAAGGCGCCGGAAGGCGGTCTCGCGTTCGTGCGCTTCCTCCAGACGGAAGGAGCGCGGAAGGAGTTCCGCCGGTTGGGTTTCCTGGACGCGAGCGCGGCGAAGGCGGCGCCGGATGCAGGTGTGCTCCAGAACGTCCCGCCCGGGACTCGCGGCGGGATGCCCGACGCGGGCAAGGGGCATCCCGCGCCGTGATGGGCGAAGGACTGACAGGGCTGGTGCTGTTCACGGTGGCGGTGGCGGCCCTGTCCACGGCGCTCATCCTGGTGCCGGGCGTGGCGGCGGCGTACGCGCTTGCGCGCTGGAAGGGCCCGGGGCGCGGCGTGGTGGAGACGCTGTTGGCGCTGCCGCTGGTGCTGCCTCCGACGGCGGTGGGCCTGGTGCTGCTGGAGTTGCTCGCGCGGGACTCTGTGCTGGGACGGATGCTGGATTCGCTGGGCGTGGAGGTGGTGTTCACGCCAAAGGCGGTGGTGCTGGCCAGCGCGGTGATGGCGTTCCCGCTGCTGGTGCGCTCCGCGCGCGCGGGCTTCGAGGAAGTGGATCCCCGGCTGGTGGCGGTGGCGCGCACGCTGGGGGACACGCGCACGCGGGCCTTCTTCCGGGTGACGTTGCCGCTGGCGTGGCGCGGGGTGCTCACGGGCGCGCTGCTCGCGTTCTCGCGGGCGTTGGGTGAATTCGGCGCGACGGTGCTGGTGGCGGGCAACATCCCAGGCAGCACTCAGACGTTGTCCCTGGCCATCTTCCAGCGCACGCAGGTGGGGCAGGACGCGGAGGCGCTGAAGCTCGCGGGCGTCTCGGTGGTGCTCGCGTTCGGGGCCATGTACGTGACGGAAGTGGTGACGCGGCGGCGCGGAGCGCGGGGGCTCGCGTGAAGCCCAGGCAATCCGGGCCGGCGGCTTCGAGACGCCACATGTCCGCGGAGGACGTACGAGGCGCCACGCGAACAGGAGGCGCACGTCCGTGATGGAGCTGTCACTCAGGCTGCCCCTGGCGCGCTTCACGCTGGAGGTCGAAGCGCGCTTCACATCCGCGTCGGTGGCGGTGTTGGGGCGCTCGGGCTCCGGGAAGACGTCACTGCTGGAGGTGCTCGCGGGCCTGCGGCGAGGCGCCACGGGGCGCGTCGTGGTGGATGACCGCGTGCTGCTCGACACGGCTGCGGGCATCGACGTGCCGCCCGAAGCGCGCCGCATGGGCTACGTGCCGCAGGATGCGTTGCTCTTCCCGCACCTCACCGCCGGACAGAACGTGCGCTTCGGAGTGCGTGCCGGACGGACGTCACGCGTGGACGAAGCCGTGCACCTGCTGGAGCTGGAGCCGCTGCTGCACCGCTACCCGGTGACGCTGTCCGGTGGCGAGAAGCAGCGGGTCGCCCTGGCGCGGGCGCTCGCCACCGACCCAGCACTGTTGCTGCTCGATGAACCCCTGGCCGCGCTGGACGTCGCGTTGAAAGAGCGCGTGCTGCCGTATCTCTTGCGAGTGCGCGACGAAGCCCGGGTGCCCCTGCTCTACGTCACCCATCAGCTCGGTGAAGCACGGGCCCTGGCCCGCGAGGCCCTCCTGTTGGACGGCGGCGCGGTGAAGGCCGTAGGCCACGCGGACACGGTGCTGGGCACGGTGGCGCGAGGACTGCTCACCGGTGAGCCCGAGGAGAACATTCTCGAAGGCGCGCTGGAGCATCCCGAATCCGGAGGCACGCGGCTGCGAGTCACGGACGGCCTGTCCCTCTGGGTGCCGGATGCGCCGGAGCTGCCCCTGGGCGCCCGCGCCGCCTATGCCATTCCCGCCGAGGACATCCTCCTGTCCACCGGACCGCTGACCGGCGTCTCCGCGCGCAACGTGCTCGAAGGCACGGTGACGAAGCTGGAGGACGCGGGGGCAGGGGAGTGCGCGACCCACGTGGACGTCACGGGCGTGCGCTGGGTGGTCCGTCTCACGCATGCCGCCGTGCGCGAGCTGCACATCGCACCGGGCCTGCGCGTGTACCTCGCGGTGAAGTCCTCCGCCTGCCGCCGCCTGGCGGGACGGGCTTCCTAGTCCCCGCGCGCTTCCGCTTCGAACCGCCGGTGGGAGGCCTCCATCCGCTCCAGCGCATCCACGAGGCTGCGCTCGATGTCCTCGCGCTGGGCCTGCACCAGGGCTTCCGGAAACCCCATGCGCTCCAGCAGGTTCAGCTGCATGTAGAACTCCTCGCACTGCCGGTGGCCGCTCTTGCCATCCAGGTACTCGCCTGCCCGCAGGAGGAAGTCACCCCAGGAGATGGAACCGTCACGGTGGCGAAGGAACAGGCTCGCCAGGTGGTCCGCGTCCTCCACGTCCCGCTCCTCGACAGTGGCCAGCTGCGCAAGGCCCGGCATGTCGAGGAGCAACCCGTGCGCCCTGTCGATCCCGGGCACCGTGCACAGCTCCAGCAACCAGAGCGGTGGGGCGTCCAGCTTCATTACCCACGCATCCGCCCAGGCGATGAGCCGCTGGAGCCCGATGCGCCCCGTCCTCACCATCACCGCGATCCGCGCGACGGCGACCGGGTCGAACGGGGTGCCATCCCTCACCGCTTCGCTCCCGTCTTCTTCGCCCCGCCGCGTCCCGCTGGCTTCGCGTGGTAGCCCTCCACGCGCATGCCCAGCTCATGGACCACGGACATCGCCGTGTCCTGCGGGATGCGCGTGTCCTTCAGCTTGTTGCGCGCGGGGTCCAGCACCAGGCCCGTGGCCCCGGAGAAGTCCGTCCGGGTCAGCGTGCAGCCTCGGAAGTTGCTGCCGGTGAGGTCCGCGCCGGTGAAGTCCGCGTCCGTCAGGTCCATGTCGAAGAAGTTCGCTTCCCGCGCCACGCAGCGCACGAAGGACGTCTGGCGCAGGCTCAGCCCCACGAACGAGCTGTAGGGCATGGCGCACTCCTCGAAGTTCGCCTCCGGGTTCGCCGCCACGCCCGTCCAGTCGATGCCCATCAGCTTCGAGCCCTCGAAGCGCACGTCCCTCAGCCGGATGGCGTTGAAGTTCGCGCGCGTCAGGTTGCAGCCCTGGAACATGCACGCCTCCAGCAGCGCTTCCTTCCACCGGCTCTCCTGCAGCTCGCAGTTCACGAAGGTGCACCGGTAGAACTCCTTGTCACCCAAGTCGACGTGCTGGAGGTCCAACCCCTCGAACGTCTCCTTCTCGAACGAGTCCTCCTGCTGGAGCCGCTTCACCACCGCGCTGTCGTCCTGGGCCATGGCGGCCTTATACCGGCCCGCCGTCACGCGTGCGCGGTGTGCAGCGTCCGCTCCAGCCAGTCGAAGACGCGCTCGTCCCGCAGTGCTGGCGCCGCGGGCTCGCAGTGCCAGCTGGCGCCCTCTGACTCCGTGAAGCGCAGCAGCGTGGAGCCCTTCAGCGCGGCGTGCAGTTCCTCGGACTGGCCCGGCCAGAACTGCTCATGGTCCGGCGAAGTAATGAGCATTGGACAGCCAACGCGCGCGAGTATCTCCGCGTCCAGGTGCATCGCCTCCGCTGCCTTGTACGCGTCGAAGGGCGAGCGCGTTCCATAGGGCGCCATGCGCCACTGGAGCTCCGCCCGCTCGGCGGGGAGGTCCTTCAGTCCCTCGGCCATGAACGCATCGAAGGTCT